>NZ_CP017448.1:2330610-2664182 GCF_001753165.1 Acidihalobacter aeolianus | reverse complement strand
GCACTGTCTCTACCCGAGACTCAGTGAAATTGAAATCGCTGTGAAGATGCAGTGTACCCGCGGCTAGACGGAAAGACCCCGTGAACCTTTACTACAGCTTTACACTGGACTTTGAACCTGCTTGTGTAGGATAGGTGGGAGGCTTTGAAACCGGGACGCCAGTCTCGGTGGAGCCATCCTTGAAATACCACCCTGGCATGTTCGAAGTTCTAACCTAGGCCCGTTATCCGGGTCAGGGACAGTGTATGGTGGGTAGTTTGACTGGGGCGGTCTCCTCCTAAAGAGTAACGGAGGAGCGCGAAGGTATCCTAAGAACGGTCGGAAATCGTTCGATTAGTGCAAAGGCATAAGGATGCTTGACTGCGAGACAGACACGTCGAGCAGGTGCGAAAGCAGGTCTTAGTGATCCGGTGGCTCTGTATGGAAGGGCCATCGCTCAACGGATAAAAGGTACTCCGGGGATAACAGGCTGATACCGCCCAAGAGTTCATATCGACGGCGGTGTTTGGCACCTCGATGTCGGCTCATCACATCCTGGGGCTGAAGCAGGTCCCAAGGGTATGGCTGTTCGCCATTTAAAGTGGTACGCGAGCTGGGTTTAGAACGTCGTGAGACAGTTCGGTCCCTATCTGCCGTGGGCGTTTGAGACTTGAAAGGAGCTGCTCCTAGTACGAGAGGACCGGAGTGGACGTATCTCTGGTGTTCCGGTTGTCACGCCAGTGGCATTGCCGGGTAGCTATATACGGACGGGATAACCGCTGAAAGCATCTAAGCGGGAAGCCCCCCTTAAGATAAGGTCTCACTGGACCCTCGAGGTCCCTAAAGGGCCCTTGAAGACGACAAGGTTGATAGGCTGGGTGTGGAAGCACAGTAATGTGTGAAGCTAACCAGTACTAATTGCCCGTGAGGCTTGACCATATAACACCCAAGCAGTTTGGGTGGCGGTTCGATGCGACTCTAAGCCGATGCCTTTTCAAATTTACCAGCGTAGCTGGTTACCGGTTTGCCTGGCGGCAATAGCGTGCGGGAACCACCCGATCCCATCCCGAACTCGGAAGTGAAACCGCATAGCGCCGATGATAGTGTGGGGCTTCTCCATGCGAAAGTAGGTCACTGCCAGGCTCTTAAACATGAACCCCACCAAGTCATCGACTTGGTGGGGTTTTTTTTGGGGGGCATACCATGGCTAATGTGTTATCTGGCTTGCCAGGTCATTTCCATTACGCTCCATAGTTTCATCCAGCAGCGTTCGGTAACGCTTCATAACCTTAATGACGTAGCTTTGGGTCTCGCTGAAAGGTGGTATGCCCCCATATCTGATTACAGCCTTTGGACCAGCGTTGTAGGCCGCTAGCGCAAGCTTCACGTTATTAGAAAATTGCACTAATAAGGAACTGAAGTACTGCATGCCGGCCTGTAAGTTGTCTGACGGCTTGTACAAGTGTCTGTAACCAAGTTGTGCCGCAGTTGCAGGCATAAGCTGCATCAAGCCTCTTGCCCCGACTGTTGATGTTGCGTGTGGGTCGTAGCACGATTCGACTGTGATGATGGCGCGTATCAGCAATGGGTCCAGATGATAAGTAGATGCCAGTCGCTCAATGCGTAATTGGTAGTGTTTCGCACGCTGTTTTAGCATTGTTGGTGTAACGCCTATGCATGATTTGGTGGCTGTGGGTCTTCCCATCTGCCGCAGCAGCTTGTACGCGGACTTATCAACCTTTTGATCTGTAAACAAAACTCCGCCATTAGGCTGGCGATATATATAGATGTATCCATTAGCATGCGACGGGACGCAAGGCAGTAGAGTGATGAGGAGCACTACAGTAGGAGTCGTGAGCAATCTTATGCGCATTTGATTGAGTGTAGATTATATTGAACGCTGCGATTTAGTATGCATCAGATACCGTGTAGTTAAAACATCAACAATCATAGAGAAGAGCTGGGCTTAATAATGGAAGCGCTTAATGAGCAGGCAATAAAGGCTAATTTGGACGATGAATACGCGCGTAGATGTGGAGCGATTCATATATTTGAATCACTCGACTCAACCAATACGTGGTTAATAAATAAAGTTAGAGCGCGCCAAGCTTCAAGTGGCGATGTATGTGCCGCCGAAATGCAAACACTAGGGAGAGGGCGTCGTGGGAAGACTTGGATATCACCGGATAACGGGAATCTATATGTATCGATGGTTTGGTCGAAAGGTGATACTAGAGAGAATCAATTGAGTGAAGTAGAAGGATTGTTGACGCTTACATTGGGCCTGGGAATAGTAAATATGTTACTCAATCAGGGTGTCAATGATGTAACCATTAAATGGCCAAATGATGTGCTGGTTAAACGAAGAAAGATATGTGGAATCCTGGTAGAGAAATTAGTTGGCTCTGGGGGTGTTCACGTCGTTATTGGCGTGGGCTTGAATCTGATAGATATAGAGATGGATGAGTTTGCAGTTGAGAATCCGCTTAAATCCACTGGGTTGATAAAGTACATTCCTGAATCTATCAATCAGAGGAATAAAATATTAGCCCAGATAATCAAGGTCATGTTGAAAACTTGTATTGAGCAAGAAAAGAATGACCCAGAAAATATAAAGTCAGAATACTATAAATATGACGAGCTAAGCGGAAAAAGTGTGATTCTTACTGGCAGTGATGGGGCGGTTGTTCAAGGAACTTATGCTGGGATATCGCGAAACGGAGCTTTACTGGTTAATGTAACTGGAAAGCTTGTTGAATTCTTTTCAGCTGATGTGAGGGTCAGATTTGAATAAGACTATGCTGGTAGATTTAGGTAATACCAGGGCTAAATGGTGCAGATTTGATGGCGCTCATATGTTTCAACAAGGTTGGTGTACCACAGATCTAGAACTCTTGTACCAAGCTCTCATATCTTTACCCTTCGCGAAAGAAATCGATTCTATGATTGTCTCGTCAGTCATAGGCGATGATGCGTGTGATGTAGTGTCACGTGCAGCTAAGGCCATGGGTATAACCAATATAATTTGGCTATCTGTAGCTAATCATGGCCATTCGATAATGCCAACAACATACAATGATCCAACGTCACTTGGTATTGATAGATTATTGGCATGTGCGGCCGCATATGCAATAACTCGTGAGCAAGTGATAGTGATAGATGCTGGAAGCGCAACAACAATTGATTTCGTATCAAAGTCAGGTGTACATAAAGGCGGAGTTATTGTCGCAGGCATGAATGCCATAGTTAATTGCGTTTCCGGTAAAATACCGGCTCTCAAGAGTGACATTTCTGTATCTAAAGTAGATCCACTTATGCCTGTGCAAAATGATACTAAAAATGCTTTGCTTTATGGTGGGCTCTATGCGTGGGTGGGTGGGATTCGGATGGTGGTAGACGAGATTATTTCATCGTTGGATAGTAAAAACTGTGTCATATTTGTTACGGGGGGAGATGCTTTATTATTATCTTCATTCTTGAAAATTACGCATCGAGTGGATAAGGCGTTAGTGTTCAAGGGAATGGCTGTATTCGAAGGGGCTGCTTTGTGAGGGTGTTATTTATATTCTTGGTGTTGGTGAATGTGGCTTACTATTGGTACTCCACAGTAGGCAGTGACTTGACTGCGTCAAGGGTACATAAAACGCGTAATGCCATGGTGAATAATGTTGAAGATCTATCGGTGCTGGGTTCTTCGGATCAAGTTGAAGCAAAAAAATTATCAAAGAAAAATCTTACGAATAATACAGATAAAACGGCTCAGGTTACACCGAAAACGCGTGCGGATTCTGTAATAAAACCAAGTCAACAGGCTGTTTGCTACTCTTTAGGCCCATTTGTAAGTAATGTCGCAGCAGTTTCAGCTGAAAATGAAATTAAATCTGATGCTACTAATACAGTCTTGCGTACATTTTCCAGAAAAAATGTCCAATCGTATTGGGTCTATTTGCCAAGATATAGCTCATATGAGTTGGCCAAGAGTGTGGCGAGTTCTATGCGCAAAAAAGGGTATAAAGAATATTATATAGTCGCTGTCGGAGATTATAAGAATGCAATATCACTCGGGTTATTTAAAGAAAGAGATGGGGCCGAGCGAAGGCTGGATCGTGTGAGACAGCTAGGTTATCCGGCTAAAATTGAAACAAAATTCAAAACTACAACTCTATACTGGGTAGATTATACGACCGCTATGCTTGGTCAGGAAAATATAAAAAATATAGTTAAATCGATGTCGGGTGGTTCAGGAAATATACAATTGATCACTCGGGTTTGTGACACTAATCAATAACGTGGTTGCGGAAGTGCTTATGTTCATACACTGCTGTCCCATGAATATTCAGGCGAAGCGCAGGTTGGTTTGGAGTGGTGAGGCGGCTGGCTCGGGGGGGGGCGCCTCGAAGCAGCGCCAGCAGGTCTCGGCGCTCGAACAGATTGAGCTGAAGCAACCGAATAATCTGCTTAAGACTGCTGCTGATCTTGCTGACGAAGTTCAGGTAGGCGAGCAGCAGATAGACACAGACGGCGATCCAGATCTGGGTCATCACGGCGTTACGTGAGGTGCCGAGGAAGGTCTTGATCTTCAGGTTCTGCTTAATCCATTTGAAGAACAGATCGATCTGCCATCGGGCCTTGTAGATCTGGGCGATGGTGGCAGCGGCAAGGCCGAAGTGGTTGGTGAGGAACGCGTAGTGCTGGCCGGTTGCGGGGTCCCGGAAACCGATGCGGCGCAGCCGGATCGGACAGTTGCCTGCCTTGGCGCCGTTGAGTTCGATGGTTTGGTCGCTGGTCAGGCCCTGGGCCTTACGCACGGGGCGGCGCTCGGTGACGCGGTAGCAGGCCCGCTTGCGCAGTCGGGTGACGAAGAACAGGCCCTGGGTGTGGAGTCGGTGGTACCAGGCATAGTCGGTATAGCCCCGATCCATGACCACGATGCTGGCCTTGGGCCGGCGCAACGCCCGGGCGGCGGTGATATCGGCCGTTTTGCCGTCGGTGATGGTGAGGAACGCCGGTAGCAGTCCGTCGTGATCCAGGCCGACGTGGAGCTTCACCGCCCCCTTGGTCTGGCGAAACCGCGCCCAGGGGAAGACGCTCAGGCACAGGTCGATGGTCGAGGCATCGAGCGAATAGAGCGTGTTCTTGAACCGAAAGCCATGGCGAGGGGCACGGCACTGGCACTGATGCAGGAGTCTGCCGGCGAGCTGCTCGTACAGGCTGTGCGGTTGAGTGGCGTTGAGGCGAGCCAGTGAAGAGCGTGTCACACGGGCCGCGCCCAGGTGATAGAGCTTGGCGCTCTGGGCACCGAGATTGCTGACCACATCGCGCAGGCTGGCCCTGCCGGCCAGCTGCGCCAGGGTCATGGCCACGAACTGCGACCAGCGGCTCGTGCTGCGCAGTCGGGCGCCGTGATGATGCTGGCGAGCCAGGGTCTCGAACTCATGTCTGGGCAGCAGTTTCAACAGCTGGGCAAAGACGGTATTATTGTGCGCCAAGGCCTGATCTCCTTCTTGTTTTTCAATGAGTTGTCGTGACTACATTGTATCAAAACAAGCGGGTTTTCAGGCCTTCTTTCGTCTTCAGTTATGGGACAGCAGTGATATTTTAGCTAGTGTCTTTTATTTTGATTCCATAGCTGTGCAAAACCGGTTTGGTGTAAATGGCGGTATCGTGACGGCTGTTCTTGTTGCGGATTGTGTGAGGTGGGGGCTGTGTATGAAATGGCTCATGACCACAACCTGCCTATTACGAGCATAAGTAACTACGAGCATTTGATTTCAGTTTTTGAAGATATGAGTGATTCAAATGAAACGGCGTACTTGGGCATGTGCTGTAGCAATTTTCTCATTAAAATAGAGCGTGCATTTAGAGATTCTGATATTGCGGCCTTGTTAGTGGATGTCGCTGGAGCTAATTGTTATGACTTGGGTCAAGAGCATTTAGCATATGCAGGGAAATTTACAGCTGAAGCTAAATTGCCGCTTGCGACCGTTAAGAAACTTATGCGCCATGTGCCATTTCCTCCTGGTATGAGTGATTGAATAGTTCAATATGGTTAGTGTGGGTGTTAACTCACATAAGCAGCGGATCTATATTGAGGACTGCATTGCGCAGCCTCGAAGAGGCACATACAATGAACGCATCGCTGGCGTAGCTCAGTTGGTAGAGCGGCTGATTTGTAATCAGTAGGTCGCGGGTTCGATTCCTGCCGCCAGCACCATATGTCCCGTCGTGTATGTTTGCTCTTGGCCGTGACCTTGGCGGTGCTCGCATCATTCTCAGTGACTTGCGCTATTTTTGTCGTTACAACCCATTACTTGCTATTAGCAGTGATCAGCCAAGCGCTACGCATGTGATTTAGATGCGCTATAAGAATAACTGTGTGGTTTGTATGCCTTCTGAAGTGTGGCGTACATCATACTAAGGCTGATTTTGCGATATGACTTGGAGGAGGTCACATGTCAAGTGACAGCGATGACCATGATGAGCGCAGAGATTTCATCCGCATGGAAGTCGACTGCGATATCGTTTATCGTGTAATTGGGAGCGCAGTATTCACCGGCGACTGGGAACGTGCTCACGCAAAGAATTTAAGTGGCAAGGGGATTTTATTTTTGGCTCGACGCGAATTCAGAAATGGCGATGTATTGGATATCAATATACAACCAAATAATCCATCGTTGTCACCATTAGAAACTCGTGTTGTGGTCGTTCGGATGACTAAAGATCGCGATGATGATGGTTTGTATGAGGTTGCGGCTATTATGCAAACAAGTAAATAGCGCCGTTACAATCAGGTCTTTTGGCTGTCTGGAGCGTTTTGCTTTTTGTACTATGCGGGTGTTTGCCCTTGGGTTAACCAGTGAGAGATGAATGCACGAATTTCATTCTCTGGCATGGCTCCATTGAATGAGTCCACTGATTCGCCATTTAGGTAAATTCTTACATCGGGTATTGATCTGATTCTGAAGCGCCGATGGATGTCAGGGTTGTCGTCTATGTTTACTTTGGCAAATACGACTTGCTCTGCATAGGGACTCTCTTCGGAAATTTTATCCAATGAGAGCGATAGTGCCCTACATGGAGCGCACCATGGCGCCCAGAAGTCCACTACAACCGGCTTTTTTGAAGATTCAATAATTATTTTTTCGTCGAAATCTATCGAGTCTACTATGATGGGCATACCGGCGTCCTCAGTTTCAAGCTCGCAACCTTTCATTTTACCTGCTCGCGATATAGCCGAATTCTCCGCGCCATTTCCCATGCTTGAAATCTAGGTCCAGCCACTTGGGCATGAATGGCTCTATGCGTTTTATGGGGAATGTTTGCAGGTCGGGTACAGGCTGGTCAGAAATTAAGCAGGTCTTGGTGCCGACCGCTCTAAACCAAGCTTGAATCTTCGGATTATTACAGTCTAATGGAACTGCATCATGGTGTACTTCATCTAGGAAATGTACTTGCTTTCGTATCATGCAGCTAAACAGCAACTCCAAATCGACGACGAGGGGTTGTTTGAGGTTTGCAATCTCACGCGCAGCTTGTGGCGAGAGTTTTAGATTCACTGCATGTGACTTCGTGGTCGTTTGTTTGACTGCTGCGATGTTCTCAATCATGGCTAGGTTCCCCTGTTTCTTCAGCGAGTACCAGACTGCAAACGTGGACTCCCAGTGAGTAAGCTGGCATGCCCCCGACGATGGCTGCCGTTTCGCATACTCCATGCAGTTCGGCCTTGGTTGCTCCTGCTTGGAGGGCAGCTTGGGCGTGGAGTCTTGCCGGTTCTTCACGTCCCAATGCGAGGAGCATACCCAAGTGGACCAGTTGCTGGATCTTGCGTTCCAGTGGGTTGTGATGGATCAGGGTATCTCTCAGTTGCTCGATGATTTCGAGTGCTTCTTCGCGTCCGGAAGCTTTTGCCAGGTCAACGCGTTCTTTGACGTTCTCTGGCACCATGCCAAACAAGTCGGCATAACGTCCTTCTATGTCTGATTCATTCATCGATAGGCACTCTCAGTGGGTTGTTATAGCGAACGGCGCAGTGATTCATAGCGGTTTAAAAAGAGGTCGAAGGCTTTTCGCCGCTTTGCAATATCGTCACGCCATTCCGCGAGCTCGGAATACCCCTGCTCAGTAATTCGATAAATGCGACGCGCTGGACCGGCACTTTCCGTGTGCCAATCCGATACGACTGCGCCGCGTGTTTCCATCTCACGCAAAAGCCGGTAGAGATTGCCTGCATCGACTTGCAATCCCTCTGGCAGTAGTGCGTTGATGTCTTTGTGCAGCGCCAAACCGTGGGACGGATGTTCGGCTAGCAGAAGCAGTGCAAAACTTGCAAGATGGCGTCCTTGCTTGCCTCTATCCCCGTGACTCATGAGGCCATCCTGAACCTTTGCATGCGTTCAGCTACCTCGCGGTATGCGGCTTCCGGCAAGGCTACAATCCCTCCAAGTGCGTGGGCATGTAGCACCAGCTCAGCTGCTTCTTCCAGTGCGGTTAATCGATCAAGTGCTTCCGCGGGCGTTTTCCCGGCGACCAGTACGCCATGATTGGCCAATAGAACGGCAACCACATCGGAGTTGTTGAATGCTTCGAGAATGCCGTTTACTGATGCAGCGGAACCTCGGGGAGCCCAGGCAACCACGGGTACATCAGTGTGTATGCCTTGGCGTAGCATCGGCTCGTACACGGCGGGAATCGGTTTGTGGGCGACTGCAAATGCAGTGCTGTGCGGCGGATGGCAGTGAATGATGGCTCTGAGATCGCTGCGATGACGGTAGAGCCGCGTATGCATGTCGACGATTTCTCGGTGATTCGCGTCAAAGTCGTCTTGAATGCCCTCCGTAGAAAGTGGCAGCCATGCCAAATCGTCTTCCTGCAGGTCGGCTACGGAGCCTCCACGTGTGATCAGCAGCCGTTCTTCGTCACGTAGGGAAAGATTTGCATGTGCGCCTCTGAACAGAAGGCCGCGTTTGCGCAGTGTTGCTGCAACCTGAACGAGGTCATGTTTTGGATCGGGAGTGCGAGTAGTCATGAGAATCCCTCCATGATGTATAAGTTTTATATGTGTAAATCACATATATATAGGAGAAGACTAAGCCTTTTGGTCGGGTAATGCAATGGCGATCAGAAGGCTAGGCGCAAGCCGGCGAATATGTGTCGCTTGTCGGCGGTGTGAAAGTTCCGGAAACTTGGGCGTTGAGTATGCTTGGGAGTAAAACGACTGGCTCCACGGAGCGTGTAATGTCGACCGTCGAACCAAGGGGATGAGTATTCGCGGTAAGGAAATGCCTTGAAACCAGAATAGGGGTAAAAGGTATTTGCACACCATTCCCAGGCTTGGCCGGCCAATGCCAGGTGTCCATAACGGGCTGCGGCTTCCCAGCTCAACTCGTGCGGCAGGTCGGCTTTTGCCCAGTTCGCAAATGCGCGGGCCTCGTACCAGCTAATGCCATAAACTGCTGCGCGTGGCTCAAGTTCCTGCGGGCCGTCCAGGCCGATGCCATACCACCATCCACGGTCGTCAAGGCGCCAATGGTCAGGGGCCTCCGCCGGGTTGTGTTTGAGCCATTCGCGCCCAGCTTCGTCCCATAGGTCGATATTTCCGTAGCCATTGTCTTCCATGAAGCCGAGATATTCGGCATTGCTGATTGGGCGTGTTGCAATGGCCACGCTATCTAAGGCGATCAAATCGGCCGGCAATTCATTGTCGAAAGCGCCAGGTGCCTCTCCGCCGAGTGAATAGCGGCCTGCTTCAAGGACACACATTTCCCGGGCGATGGGAGATGCGGTCAGGCGGTTCTGTGGATGGAACGCGTGCCGATGTCGCTGCTGTGCACGTTGTGTCAGAACCATCCTGAGCGTTTCTAGATGTTGACTGTGATGTTGCAGCAGGAAAAGTGGTAGGTACTCGTTCTGCATCAGGGGATGGGTGGGGTCGAGTTTGCCGTCTTGGTCGGCTAACAGGAGGATGTTTTCCTCGAAACCTGAGGCGACTTCGGAGAGCTGTGTATCTCGTGGGGGTAGTTTGGGGCCTCTTTCCGATTTCGGACTGAATTGCGGCTGGTAGTACTGGGTGTCCTTCCGCGTGCGGCTGTCGTCGCCTTGAACCATGGCCCGCAGCCAGTGATTCTCAACCCAAAGGCAATGCCCCAGATGCCAACCTGCGGGGCTGAGATCAGGGTGGTATTGGGTGCGATATTCCTCCTCGCTCAGGTTGCCCACCAGATCCAGAAGATAGCGGTGCATGGCGCGAAAGCGCGCCAGTAACGTCAAAGGAATCATAATGCCAGCAGTTCGGGTGGCGAGTCCGGATCGAGAATCAAAATATGATGTTCTGGGACCGGTTGCCAGTAACTGCGGTCCGTCAGCGGTTCGGAGGCAACGAGTTGTGCACCTTCCGGGAAGGATTCATCGTCTACGCTGTAATACAGGCTCGGGCAGTCGCCATTGATCGCGTGTCGTGCTGCGTAAATTCGTTCGCCGTCGCTAATCACAAGATTCAGCAACGCTCTGGCTTGCCCCGCCCACTCACCGAGCATGCCGAGCATTTCACCGAGCGCGGTTTCGATGGCGAGCTCTTCATCGTCGGCCAGCAACTGGCGAAGGAGTGCGAATATATATTCGCTGTCCGTGTCGCCGTGTATATCGGCTTCGATCATGGGCGTCAGTTCGCGCTGCAGTTCGGGGCGCAACGTCTCGCGGAACGATTCGATATACCCGTTGTGGGTAAATAAGAGGTCGTTATCACAAAACGGTTGGGTATTAGAGATGTGATTGCCGAATCCAGGTGTTGCACTGCGCACCATGGCCAGCCAGAGGTCGCTGTTCAGTGTACGAGCCAGGGTGTCCAGATTCGGATCTGACCAGATGGGTACCGGATTGCGATAGGTTTCCGGGTTGCCTTCTGCATTGAACCAGCCGAAACCGAATCCGTCTGCATTAAGACGTGCGAAACGCAGTTCACGAGGCGCCCAAGACTGTACGACCAGGCTATGCTCTGGATCGGTCAGCAGTCGCTGCAGTGGGATGTCGGGGCCAAGATAAGCGGCAATCCTACACATGCTGGCATCCACAATGTCCTCGACACGCGGCCATGTTAGCCTGAAAAAAACCAACGTGCATCAATAGGAGGTGAGTATGCCCGAACGACGCAGTCGGATACGGTGCCGGCCCGTTCCACCGGCAAGGCAGGCAATGAGCTTGGCCGAAGATGTGAGGGCCGGGTTGTTGTCGCGACCGCGTAGCTTGCCGCCGAAGTATTTTTACGACGAAACCGGATCGCTGCTGTTCGACCGGATTTGCGATACGCAGGAATACTACCCCACTCGTACCGAAGACGATCTCCTTGCACGTTACGCCTCATCCATCATCGGGAAAGTGGGGCCCAGGCACATACTCGAACTAGGCAGCGGGACTGCGCGCAAGACCCGGCACCTGTTGCAGGCATGTTGTCAGCAGGAGACGGTCGATTACTGGCCTTTCGACGTCTGCCGCGAGGTTCTGGAGCTGTCCTCGGAAACATTATCCGAATGCTATCCATGGCTGGGAGTCCAGCCGTTGCTGGGGGATTACTCGGCTGGTTTGGAGCATTTGCCGGTTCTGGATGGGCCTTGTCTGTACGTATTTCTAGGCGGATCACTGGGTAATTTCGAGGCGCCGGCTGCCGTGGAACTGCTTTCTGAGTTGGCTGCGCGCATGTCGGCCGATGACCGCCTTCTGCTGGGTGTGGATAGAGTTAAGTCTCCCGCCGTGCTGGAGGCGGCCTATGATGACGCCGAAGGGGTCACTGCAGCGTTCAACCGCAATCTGTTGAGCGTGCTCAATCGTGAACTGGAAGCGGATTTCCGCATAGAGCACTTCGCTCACCGCGCGATCTACAATGACCCGCAAGCCCAGGTCGAAATGTATCTGGTAGCAGAAAGGTCTCAAGAGGTGCGCCTCGGTAAGCTCGAGGAGACGTTGCGGTTTGCGGAAGGCGAAACCATACTCACCGAGATAAGTCGGAAGTTCACGCTCGAGTCGGCGAGCGACATGCTTGCGGACGCAGGATTACATTTGGATGACCACTACACGCCGCCGAACCAGTATTTTTCCCTGCTGCTGGCAGCTCCGCAATCAAACGGTCATGCAGCGTTCATTTGAGGTGGCGCGTGTCACGGGGCTGTAACCTTGGTGGGCTCTAATAAGAAAATCGGAGCCATACTAGGTAGGCACATGACGGGAAACGATATTTTGCTGGTCGAAGACGAACCGGCTATACGCGAAATGGTGGGTTTCGCGTTGGGGCGCGCGGGGCTTGAGGTCAGGGAGGCGGCAGACGTCTCGGAGGCGCAGTCCCTCTTGGCGGAAAGGCTGCCCGATCTCGTGCTCCTGGACTGGATGTTGCCGGGAGTCAGCGGGATCGATTATGCCCGGCGACTCAAACGCGAGGAATACACCAGGGACCTCCCGATCATCATGCTGACCGCACGCGGCGATGAGAACGATAAGGTGGGCGGTCTGGATGCGGGCGTGGATGACTATGTCACCAAGCCCTTTTCGCCACGCGAGCTGGTCGCGCGGATAAAGGCCGTTCTGCGACGTACCAAACCCGAGCCTACCGAACAGCCGCTCTCGGTAGCCGGCCTGGTGCTCAACAGCTCCAGCCACCGTGTTACCGCGGACGGTACGGAACTCGAAATGGGACCGACCGAATTTCGCTTGCTACAATTTTTCATGGGACACCCGGAGCGGGTGTATAGCCGAGAGCAGTTGCTTGATCGAGTTTGGGGGCGTAACGCTTATGTTGAGGAGCGCACGGTGGATGTCCACATCCTGCGCCTGCGCAAGGCGCTCACCCCCTATGGCTACGATCGTCTGGTGCAGACCGTACGTGGGGCCGGATACCGGTTTTCCGCCCGGGATTGATCTATGACGCGGGCCTGGCTTGCTGAACTCGGCCGGGTCGCCCTGATTCTGCTGGCGGCATTGGTGCTAGGCCTGATCGCGGGACAGCTCGTCTGGATGCTGTTCGCCGGTCTGCTCTTCGCCCTCGGCTTCCACTTGTATCAGTTGTATCGCGTCCATCGCTGGATTACGCAGGCGGAGGATCGTGACAACCCTCCCGATGCGATGGGGGTATGGGGAGAGTTGGTGGACAGTCTATATCGTTTTGGTAAGCGGCATCGCAAACGCAAGGAACGCTTGGCATCGCTGCTGGACCGGTTCAACGAGTTCACATCGGCGATGCCGGATGCGACCGTGGTCATTGGTCCGAACAACGAGATACGCTGGTTGAACGAGGCCGCTACGGCCTTGCTCGGCCTGAACAGCCCGCAGGATATGGGGGTGAGGCTGACCAACCTGATCCGTCATCCCGATTTCATCGCCTATCTTTCCGGTGGCGATTATCACGAGCCTCTCGAACTGACCTCACCGGTCCACGACGATGTGCGTCTGAGTGTGCGTATCGTGCCCTTTGGCAACCATGAGCGGCTGTTGGCGGCGCGCGACATTTCATATCTCTACCGCATCGAACAGATGCGCCGCGATTTCGTGGCCAATGTTTCGCATGAGCTGCGTACGCCGTTGACGGTGCTGATGGGCTATCTCGAGACGTTCGTCGACATGGAAGAGGAGTTCCCGCCGCCCCTGCAGCGCTCTTTGTCGCACATGCAGGGACAGGCGACGCGAATGCAGGGGATCATTGAGGATTTGCTGATGCTGTCCCGCCTGGATGGCGAGGGTCCGCACGCCAGTGAGCAATCCGCGGTCGCGATTCCGGGTTTGGTCTCTGCCTTGCGTGAGGATGCGCAGGCACTCAGTGCCGGCGGCCACAAGATCGATGCCGAGATCGACGAGACGTTGTGGCTGCGCGGCGATGCCAAGGAACTGCACAGTGCGTTTGCCAATCTGGTGTCGAATGCGGTCCGTTATACCCCGCAGGGCGGGAAGATCGTGTTGCGCTGGACGAGCGACGGGGCCGGTGCCACATTCGAAGTGCGAGACAGCGGCATCGGAATAGACCCGGAGCATATTCCGCGCCTGACCGAGCGCTTCTATCGGGTCAACAAGGACCGATCACGGGATACCGGCGGCACGGGTCTGGGGCTGGCGATCGTCAAGCATGTGATGCAGCGTCACGGAGCCAGGCTGATCATCCGCAGCAAGCCCGGCGAAGGCAGCGTATTCGTCTGCCTGTTTCCGCCCGCAAGGGTTGTGCGCAAAACCCAGGAAGTGCAGACCGCGTCGACTTGATCTGCGGTGGTACGTGTTAGAATCGCGCTTCCGCGGCTAATCTGCCGCACAGACTCGATCGACGAGCAACCATGTGGGTTAAACGCCGTGCGCCTGAGTCGGTAGCAGCCATCGACCTGGGATCGAACAGCTTTCACATGATCGTGGCCAACGTGCTGCCGGAGGGCGAGTTGCGTGTGGTCGACCGTCTCAAGGAAATGGTTCGCCTGGCCGGCGGGCTGGATCAGGAAAAACGACTGTCGGCCGAGTCTCAGGCTCGTGCCCTCGAATGTTTGCGACGTTTCGGTGAGCGTATTCGGGGGTTCCCACGTGGTACGGTGCGCGCCGTGGGTACGAATACCCTGCGTCAGGCCCGCGAGACTGCCGGTTTCCTCGACCAGGTGGCCGAGGCGCTAGGTCATCCGGTAGAAATCATCAGCGGCCGTGAAGAGGCCAGACTGGTATATCTCGGCGTGGCCCACTCCCTGGCAACCGGAACCGAACAGCGCCTCGTGGTCGATATCGGCGGTGGCAGCACCGAGCTCATCATTGGGCGTGGTTATGAGACGCAGATGACCGAGAGTGTATATCTCGGTGCAGTCAGCACGAGTGGCACCCATTTCTCCAGTGGCAAGGTCACTGAGCAGGATTGGGAGCAGGCGGTACTGTCGGCGCGTCTTGAGTTGGAGCCGCTGGTCGAGTCCTACCGGCGCAAGGGATGGCGCGATGTGATTGGCACATCGGGAACGATCATGGCCACTGGCCGCGCACTGCGTGAGAGTGGTCAGGGCGAAGATATCACTCCGGCGGGTTTGCGTTGGCTATATGATCGCTTCATCGCCACGGGCGAAATCGCCAAGATCAAACTGCCCGGCGTCAGTCGCGAGCGTCTTCCGGTTTTCCCAGGTGGTGTTGCCGTGTTGCAAGGCGTGTTCGAGGCGCTCGGTATCGAGCGTATGGTGGTGGCCAACGGTGCCCTGCGCGAGGGCGTGCTGAATGACCTCCTGGGGCGTATCAGCCACGAGGACGTACGCCGGCAAACCGTGCAGGGTTTCGCCAAGCGCTATCACGTCGATGATGAGCATGCCGAACGGGTGGCGCATACCGCGTTGCGGCTATTCGCCCAGGTGAGTGAGGCCTGGGCGCTGGACGAGGATGATGCCGACCACCTCAGCTGGGCGGCACAGCTTCACGAAATCGGATTGGACGTGGCGCATAACGAATACCACAAGCACGGGGCTTATCTGCTTGAGCACGCGGATCTGCCTGGATTTTCGCGACAGGATCAGATGATGCTCGCGGTCCTCGTGCGCACGCATCGGCGCAAGTTCGTCGCGCGTCTGTTCGAGGGGTTGCCGGCGGAACTGCGCCTGCGCGTAATGCGGCTGTCGACGCTGTTGCGGCTGGCCGTCGTCTTGCACCGTAGCCGGTTGTCGGATCCGTTACCGGATTCGCTACAGGTTGTAGCCGACAGTGACGGCTTGTCGTTGCATCTCGACGCGGGCTGGCGGGAGACGCACCCTCTAGGGGTGGCCGATCTCGACAATGAACGGCAGTTCCTGCGCGCTGCGAAATTCAAGCTGACCCTGGTCTGAGTCGCGCTCGGCCTCAGTGAGGCAATTGCGCCTGATGGATGTAGTAGCGGGCGCGGCGTACCTTGTCGATGCAGTTGGGATACTTGCCGAATTGCTGCTGTATTTTGGCGGCGGTCAACAAGCCTGCGGCCTTGGTCCATTCCACCGTACCATCGAAGCCGTGCGCGCGTGCATCCTCCAATTCGGAATAGGCGATGTGCAAGCCTGCGGCGCATTCGCGAGCCTCGTTGGGGCGCGCCGGTGCACCGGCGCAGGCGCTTAACAAGGTTGTCATGGCGACGGCCAGTATCGGCAGGGTCAGGCGGGATAGCATGGTGGTCTCACTCCTCGTGATGTTTTGATCAGACACGACAATACCCGTCCTGGGGTTGCGGGAAGCGTCCTCTCAGCTCAGTTCGATGCCATTGATCTGCTGCAACAGCACGCCCTGGGCCGGCCTCGGTTTTTGGCGGTCATTGCCTGATCGGTGGTAACTGCCATCGGGTTGCAGTGTCCAGGCCAGGCTGTTGTCCTTGAGATAAAGCTCCAGGCCTTCGTGGATGACCCGCTGCGCGAGTTTGCGATCTTCTATCGGGAAGGCGCTTTCGACACGCCGGAAGAAGTTACGCGGCATCCAGTCGGCGGACGAACAGAAGACCTCGGGTTCGTTGCCATCGTTCTGGAAGTAGAACACGCGTGAATGTTCGAGAAACCGCCCCAGTACGGAGCGTACGCGGATGTTTTCCGAGACCCCGGGGAGTCCGGGGCGCAGGCAGCAGACCCCGCGGACGATCAGGTCGATCTGCACGCCGGCGCGGGATGCCTGGTAGAGGGCCTGGATGATCTGCGGGTCGATCAGCGCATTCATCCGCGCGATGATGCGCGCCGGGCGCTTTTCCCGAGCGGCCGCAGCCTCGCGATTGATGCGCGTCAGTATCCCCTTGTGCAGGCTGAACGGGGCCTGGAGCAGTTTTTTGGGGCGCGATACGCGACCCAAGCCGGTGAGTTGTTGGAATATCTTGTGCACATCCTCGCCAATCACTCGGTCCGCCGTGAACAGGCCGAAATCGGTGTAGGCGCGTGCAGTGCCGGCATGGTAGTTGCCGGTGCCTAGATGCACATAGCGGCGCAAGCGTCCCTTGTGGCGGCGGACGACCATGGCCATTTTCGCATGAGTCTTGTAACCGACGACGCCATACAGCACGTGCGCTCCCGCGTCCTGCAGATGGCTGGCCAGTTCGATGTTGGCCGCTTCGTCAAAGCGCGCGCGGAGTTCGACCACCACGGTGACTTCCTTGCCTGCGCGTGCTGCCTCGACCAGTAATCCCACGATGCGCGAACCGGCACCGGTCCGGTAGAGCGTCTGCTTGATGGCGAGCACGGCGGGGTCGCGTGCAGCCTGCCGGATGAACTCGATCACCGGGTTGAAGGACTCGTAGGGGTGGTGCAGCAGTACGTCACCCTTGTCGAGGGCATCAAAGTAGTTGTCGCCCGGTTGGAGGACGGCGGGCAACACGGGCGTGAAGGGCTGGAATTTCAGATCGGGTCGGTCGACCAGATCGACAACGGCAAGGAGGCGGTTGAGGTTCACCGGCCCGTTCACCTGATACACATCGGCAGGTCCCAGGCCGAATTCCTGCAGCAGGTATTCGGCGGAGTGGGCGGTGCAGTTGTCCGCGACTTCCAGGCGCACTGCCTCGCCGAAGTTGCGCGAAGGGAGCTCGCCTTCGAGCGCGTGCAGCAAATCGTCGATTTCCTCCTCGTCAACGAAGAGGTCGCTGTTGCGGGTGACTCGAAACTGATAACAGCCGGTAACGCGCATGCCGGGAAACAGGTCGCCCACATGTGCGTGAATGATCGACGAGAGGAAGACGAAGCCGTATTGGCTGCGCGCGATCTCGTCGGGCAGCCGTATGAGACGCGGCAGCGAACGCGGTGCCTGTACGATGGCAAGCCCGCTGTCGCGCCCGAAGGCGTCCTTGCCCTCCAAGGTAACTACGAAGTTGAGGCTCTTGTTGAGCGTCCGCGGGAATGGATGCGAGGGATCTAATCCGAGCGGGCTGAGGACCGGCAGCAATTCGCGATTGAAATAACGTTTGATCCAATCAGCCTGTTCGGCGTTCCAGTGGGTGCGGCGTACGAAGCGGATACCTTGTTCGGCGAGCTCGGGCACCAGCATTTCGTTGAAGGTACGATACTGGTCGTCAACCAGCGTGTGGGCCTGAGCGCTGATGCGTTCGAACTGCTCGGCTGCCGAGAGTCCATCGGCTCCCGGAGTGGAGACGCCCAGTGAAAGCTGCTGTTTGATTCCGGAGACCCGGATTTCGAAAAATTCGTCGAGATTCGTGCTCGAAATGCACAGGAATCGCAGGCGCTCAAGTAGCGGCATGCTGGCGTCTTTCGCCATTTCCAACACTCGGCCATTGAATTCGAGCAGGCTGAGTTCGCGATTGATGTAAAGGTCTTTGGCGGAGAGATCGATCTCCGTTTCCGGGGCGGGCATTCCGTTGCTGGTTGTCACGGCGCTGTTATGGTCCCTCGGGTAGGCTAGTCGTATTGACACCCCTGCGGTTGAAGCAGGCTAGCACGACCTATCGGACTTTGCCATTATAGTTCCAGGACCTCCGTCCCTAATTGCCCTATGGTGATGCCCATGAATCAGGACATGCTCACGAAGCACATTTCCCATCAATTCAATGTGGAACTGGAGGATGTGAGAAATCGCGTTCTCACCATGGGTGGGCTCGTCGAGAAAAACGTCGGCGAGGCGATCGAGGCCCTGGTGAATGGCGATGCCGAACTGGCCGAACGGGCTGCAAAGTCCGATTATCAGGTCAACCGCATGGAGCTGAGCATCGACGAGGAATGCTCGCGCATTCTCGCCAGGCGTCAGCCGGCGGCGCTCGACCTACGTCTGGTGATGACGGTGATCAAGACGATTACCGATCTCGAGCGGGTGGGCGACAAGGCCGAGAAGATCGGCCGGCTGGCTATCGAGCTGTCCAGTCAGGAACGTCTGGATCGCTACAAGGAGCTGCGCTACATGGGCGAATTGTCGCGCGAGGCCCTGCACAGGGCGCTCGATGCCTTTGCGCGCATGGACGTCGAATTGGCGATGCAGGTCGTGCGCGGCGACGACGTCATCGACGACGCCTACGACGCCCTGACCCGGCAACTGGTCACCTACATGATGGAAGATCCGCGCAACATTCGCCGCGGCATCGACGTGCTATGGTGCGCGCGTGCGCTGGAACGCGTGGGCGATCACGCCAAGAACATCTCCGAGTATGTCGTGTACATGGTGCTCGGCAAGGACGTGCGCCACGTGACGCCCGAACAGATTGAGGACGAGGTGCGCAAGGCCGGTCATTAGGCCTGTTACGCCAGCAGTTGGATGACGTTTGCGGCGCCTGTGTCGCGCTCGATCAGCAGCCGGATCTCACAATATTCCTGTGCGGTGCTCGTCGGCGTCGGATCGTCGGCGCACTGGCAGCCGGCGATGACGCTGGTGTACAAGATTCCCGCGCGGATATCTAATCCCAGCGTATCTGCCAGCACCTCGATGATGATGACCTCTATGGGGTCGGCGAGCGCATGACTCCCGTGCTGGAGGGCTTGCTGCAGCGGCAGCTCTTCCACGCCCATGCATGCGATGGCCATGGCGAGCGCGTGTTCGAACTCGGGACTGCTCCATTGGCGCAGCGCTTCGCGGAATGTCGTCACCGTCAATGTTGCTCAGCGGCCTCCTGGCGCTGTGTCGGTGCGCTTGCAGCCGCATCGGTGTAGTCGGCGATTTCGCGGAGCACCGCGGTTGCAAACACTCCGGCGGGCAGGGTGAATTCCAGGATCAGGTCGCTTTGTGCTGCATCCTCCCAGCGCCACGTCAGGTCGGCCGGCCGCACGCGCAGCGGACGGCGTTCCTGCTTCATGCCCGCCGCGCGCAGGCCGGCCGCCAGGTCCGGGAAACGGCTGGCGACTTCACGCTCGAGTGCTCCCGCACGGTCGTGACTGGGTGGTTCTCCTGCCCCCCAAAGCGCGCCGCTGGGGTGTATGTCCCAGGCATCGAGCCGTTGCGGTAGATCTCCGTCGACTGCATCCGTCACAAAGAAGCTGCCGCTACCATCGAGTTGAACCGCCTCTCCAGGAAGCAGGCAGTTCCAGCAGTCAGTACGCACCCGTTCCGCGAGGATGGCATTGAACAGTGCGCTGCGGGCTGCCGAAAGGTATAGGCTGCGGCGTTCGCGGTCCGGGCGCGTCCGGCCCTCGAACATGGCCAGTGCACCGGCGAGATTGCCGCCGGCGCGGCCGAAACGCTGTTCGCCGAAATAATTCGGTACTCCGTGTTCCGCGATGGCCTGCAGGCACTGATCGAGCGTACTGCGCTCGCCCTCGACCTCGCGCAGGCACAAGCTGAAACGGTTGCCGCGCAATGCGCCGATACGCAATTTGCGTGTATGGCGCGCGTGTCGCAGCACGTTCAATCCCGCCTGCGCCAGCTGTTCGATGGACGGATCCGGGAGCCCCGGCATGTGCAGGCTGAACCACTGGCGGGTCAATGCATGGCGATCCTTGCGCCCCGCATAGCTGACCGCGGATTTTCTGATTCCCGCGGCGCGTGCCAGCCGATTGGCAAGCTCGGCCGTGTTTTCGCTTCGCTTTTCGACGAAGACCCAAAGATGTTCGCCCTCTCCGTTGGGTTCGGTGACGGGGATTTCGTCTACCCAGAAGTCCTCCGGTATCCGGCGGATGACGGCACTGATCGGCGGAGAGGCGTGGCGGGGCAGGGATTCGATGTCGGGCAGGCGGTCGTTCAAGCGGGTTCTATCCTAATATGTCAGTGGGCAAGGGTCATCATCGTGGCAAAGGGCCTGGAATAAACCGAATCGCCGTCACGTCATACGCAACCGTACACCTTCGCAAGGCCCGGGCAAGGCATATACGGGCTTGCGGGGCGCACTAGTCGCCGTAATCGAGTGGTGCGCGTCGGCGAAACCGGCGAGGGATTTCATACCAATGCAGTCTAGGAGGGTCGCAACCCCATGAGTATATCGCGCCGAGAGTTCATGCAGATGATGGCCGTGGCAGGTATCGCCGGTTTCCTGAGTCCCCGCTTCGCCCAGGCCGCGGGCAAGAGCGCAGAGGACTTTTACGAGATCCCCGATTACGGCAACGTCACGCTGCTGCACTTCACCGACTGCCATGCGCAGCTCAATCCGGTGTACTGGAGAGAGCCGGATACGAACATCGGCGTTGGTGCGGCAATCGGCCGTCCGCCGCACCTGACAGGCGAGCATTTTCTCAAGTTCTACCACGAAATGGCCGGCACCCAGGACGCCTACGCGTTCGATTGTCTGGACTACGCCGAACTCGCGCAGAAGTACGGCAAGATGGGCGGTTTCGCACACCTGACCAGCCTGATCAAACGCTATCGGGATGAACGCAAGGATCGTACGCTGCTGCTCGACGCGGGCGATACCTGGCAGGGTTCGGCAACCTCGCTGTACACCAAAGGCGCGGACATGGTGGGCGCACAGAACCTCATGGGCGTGGATGCCATGGTGGGCCACTGGGAATTCACCTACGGCCAGAAGCGGGTGAAGGAACTGGTCGACAAGCACCTGAAGGCCGAATTCCTGGCCCAGAACATCAACGACAGCACCTGGGGCGATCTGGTATTCAAGCCGTACATGATCCGGGTGGTGAGTGGGCGCAGGATCGCGATCATCGGCCAGGCCTTCCCGTATACCCCGATCGCCAATCCGCGCTACATGATTCCGGACTGGACCTTCGGCATCAAGCAGGACCATATGCAGAAGATGGTCGACGAATGCCGCCACAAGGAGAACGCGGATCTCGTCGTGGTCCTGTCGCACAACGGCGCCGACGTCGACATGAAGATGGCGGCCAACGTCAAGGGCATCGACATCATCCTGGGCGGTCACACCCACGACATCATGGGGCCGCGTCCGGTCAAGATCGGCAAGACCCTGGTCATCAACACCTCGACCAACGGCAAGATCCTGGCCCGCTTCGATCTCGACGTCGGCAAGGGGAGGCTCAAGGGTTATCGCTTCCACTACATGCCCGTGTTCTCCAATCTGCTTAAGCCGGATGCCGAGATGGCGGCCTACATCGAAAAGGTGCGCGCGCCTTATGTGAAGAAGCTCTCCGAGCCGTTGGCCGTGACCGAGAGCCTGCTTTACCGTCGCGACAACTTCAATGGCACCTTCGACCAGTTGCTGGTGCAGGCGCTGATGGAGGAGATGGATGCTGAAGCGGCGTTCTCGCCTGGCTTCCGCTGGGGCTACGCCAAGCTGCCGGGCGAAACCATCACCTTCGACGACGTGATGGGCCAGACCGCGATCACCTACCCGCAGGTGACGATCAACGAGTACACCGGCAAGACCATCAAGATGATCATGGAGGATGTCGGCGACAACCTGTTCAACAAGGACCCCTACTACCAGCAGGGCGGCGACATGATCCGCGTGGGCAATATCCAGTACGTGATGGACCCGAACAAGAAGATCGGCCATCGCATCAAGGAGCTCCACGTCGGCGGCAAGCCGATCTCGATGAACAAGAAATACAAGGTGGCCGGATGGGCCGCCGTGTCGCGTCCGGTTGAGGGCAAGCCGGTGTGGGACGTGTTCGCAGACTGGCTGCGCAAGCAGAAGCACGTGCGCGTGGACAAGCTCGACGTGCCGCGTCTGGTCGGCGTCAAGGACAACCCGGGCATTGCCTTCCCCAAGGAGTACGGGCTGTAGGTCCAGACCCAACCCGTGTCCGATGACGGTGCCGGGCGGAAACGTCGGCACCGTCATCGGCAAATGCGCATTCTTATAACCCAGGGCCGCTTGGAGGTTTCGACGTGAACGTTCGTGCTATGAGCAAGCCGTATCTGCGCTACTTGTGGCTGGTATTGGGTATCTGGCTCACCCTCTCCGGCCTGGCCCAGGCAGCCACTCAATCCAGGTCCGAATTGCTGCGTGATGCGGCAAAGGCGCATTGGATCGCCGAGGGGCATGGGCACCGTGTCGTGTACGTGATCTTCGATCCCAACTGCCCCTACTGCCATCTCGTGTACGTGGATTCACAGGCCTATCTCAAGAAGTATCAGTTTCGCTGGGTTCCGGTGGACATCCTTACGCGGACGAGTCCCGGCAAGGCCGCGGCCATGTTGGAAGCGCGCGATCCCAAGGCTGCGTTGAAGGAAAACGAAGACCATTTCGTGCGCGCGCGCGGCAAGCTGGGCGGACTTAAACCCTTGGCGCACATGACCGCCGCGACCCGCAAGGCGCTTGATTACAACAAGAAGCTGCTGGCCAAGACCGGGATGGAGGTCGTGCCGACGATCATTTATCTCAAGAAGGACGGCAAGGCCAAGGTGATCAAGGGCGCGCCGGCGAAAGCGGATTTTGCTGCCATGCTTGCCGAGGTTTCCGGTTCCTGAGCGAATCCGACTCAGGCGCTGAGCGGCAGTAACCGGGCGGCTGCCATATCCAGCAGCAACGTCACGGCATCGCCGAGTCGCAGGTTCGACCCGCATCGGGGAATACGCACGGCCAGGCCTCCCAGGGGCGTTTCGCAAAACAGCCTGAGTCCGACGCCGTCGGCTCGCAGACGGTCTATGCGGGCCGGGAACGGCGTCAACTGGGCGCCACGCGCCGTCTCGTGCGGTTTCCCGCAGTGAATGTCCTCCGCGCGGATGGCGAGCAACGCCTCATCGCCCGCGGCGAAGCGCGGTTCTCCGGGAACCTGCAGGGTAACGTCACCGCAAGCGATTTCGCTGTGCGTTGCGGCAATGCGCCTTACGCGTGCCGGAAGCAGGTTCTGATAGCCCACCTGCCGCGCCACCGCTGCATCCGTCGGATGACCGAACACCTCGGCCGGGCTTCCCTGTTGAGCGATGCGTCCACCGGCAAGCACGCCCATGCGGTCGGCCATGGCGGCCAGGTGCGGGTCATGGGTGACGGCCAGGGTGGGAATCGCTTGCTCGTCGACGAGTTCGATCAATTCGCCCATGACCTGATCGCGGGTGGTGGCATCGAGCGCGGACGTCGGTTCGTCCAGCAGCAGGAGTTCGGGTTTCCGGGCCAGGGCTCTGGCGAGAGCCACCCGTTGCTGCTGTCCGCCGGACAGCGTCTCGGGTCGGCGTTCGGCAAGCTCGACCAGGCCTACGCCGTCCAGCAGGGCGTCGGCTTCGGCACGGCGCCGGTTACGCGATCCCCGCAAGGCGAAGGCGACATTCTCCCAGACCCGGAGATGCGGGAAGAGGGCATAACCCTGAGGCAGATAACCCACGGGGCGGCGCTCCGGCGGCAGTTCTGCGAACGGACGCCCTGTGGCAGGGAGCAGGCCGGCCACGGCCTTGAGCAGGGTGCTTTTGCCCGCACCGCTGGAACCGAGCAGGACGCTGAAACCGGCTACGTCGAGCGATACGTCCAGCACCACGGGGTATTCGATGCGGTATTCGAGATGGATCACGCGCGCACCAAGCCGGATCTGCGCGACAACGCACCCAGCAGCAGAGGGAGAGGCATGGCAACCAGAAAGAACAGCCACAGCAGGGGGTAGACTGCGGAGAGTCCGTAGTCCTGCAGGTTGACCCACAGTTTCACCGGAATGCCCTGGGGGAAGTAGGCGATGATCAGGACTACCCCGAATTCACCCAGGGCACGCACCCAGGCGAGTGCGGCCGCGGCGGCAAGACCCAGCCCAGCCAGCGGTAAGGTGATGGAGACGAAGCACTGCCAGCGGGTTTTGCCCAGGGTGAGTGCAACCTGTTCGAGTTCGCGCGGCACGCCCTCGAAGGCGGCGCGGGCGGTCACGATGAAATAGGGCGCCGCGCTATAGACTTGGGCGAGCACGAAGGCATATGCCGTGTTGGTCAGTTCAACGCCCAGGCGGGCCAGCGGCTTGCCTGCCCATCCATAGGGGCCGTACAGCGTGCTCAACAAAATGCCCATGGCCAGCGGTGGGGTCAGCAGTGGCAGCAGAACCAACGCCTCGACCAGCCATTTGCCGTGGAATCGGCTGCGTGCCAGCCAGTAGGCGAGCGGCGTTCCCAGCAGCGCGATGACGACCAGAGCGATGGCCGTATAGGTCAGCGAAATGCCGATCGAGGCGGCATCGCCAGGTACGAATCCGAGGCTGTGCCAGTGCGTCGCGCCGATCAGGGCGGCGAAGGGCAGCGCCAGCAGCCCTAGCCCCAGTGTCGCAGTGAGCGCGAGGAGGCGGTTCGCCCGGTTCATCCAAGCGGCTTGCCGTGAGGCGGGCTATAGCCGTTGTCTCGAAACATCTTCTGGGCGACCGGCGAGCGCAGAAAGCGCACGAACGATCGCGCGAGGTCGGGATGCGACGCGTTGTCCAACACGGCGGCGTAGAACACAAGGGGCTGCGGCTTGACCCGGACTTTCCCGCCGTGCAGGCCGCTCACTTCGAAGCCGGCGCGGCTGTACCAGTCACGCATGTAGGCGGGATCGCCGAGGTTGATTTGCGCCGGCAGGGCGACGTAAGGCAGGCGATGCGAACGGACCGCGCTGAGGTAACCTGCCACCGCATCGATCTGGCCGGACTCAAGACGACTGAGCAGGGACGGCTCGGTGAATATCTGCCGCGGGTTGCGCAACGGGCCGAGCACACGTTGTACCAGTCGGGGACGATGATAATAAAGCGCAGCCAGCTGAAAGCTCAGGATCACGTTGCGGCCCTGCGGATCGGTGGCAGGATCCGTTCGCCCGAAGCGCAGGCCCGGTTCTTCCAGTACCCGGTACCATGTGCGCCGGCCAGCCGCCGCTTCGCGGAATCGTGCCGCGAAGCGCGATTTGGGGCTGTAGGCAATCACCATCTGGGTGCTGGCGACCGGCACGGCGCGATGCACCAGCCCTTTTTCGATCAGCAGGCGCATGGGGCCCGGAGTGACCGAAACGAATACGTCGGCGCGCATCTGGCCTCCAGCGATCAGGCGCGCCAGCGCCCAGGCGCCTTGGCCGATGCCGCGCACGCTGACCGGGTACTTTCGCTCGAAGGTTGGCGAGATATGGCGATCCATGACCACGCCCATCGAGCCGGCGTAGGCGACGGTCAGGGCCGGTTGGGCGTGGGCGGCGGCAGTGCCGAGCGTCAGCGTGGCAAGCAGCAGGGCGAGCAATCGGCGCATGAAGACCTCTCTCCGGGCGCGAAGCGTTATGTTTTTCGGAATACGGCGTACGGAATATACCATCGGATACAACGAGGGTCACCTATGCCCGTGCCGCGAGCCGGGTTCAGTCTTCGAGGGGTTTCAGGCAGGCATTCAACCGTGCGGCGTCGTCGGCGATGGCGGCCGCTGCGTTGGTTTCCATGGCGCGGTAGCGTTGCAGGACCTCTAGTCCCAACGGGGTCAGACGGGCGCCGCCGCCGCCGCTTCCGCCGACCGCGGTATCCACCAGGGGCGTCACGAAGCACTGGTTCATCGTATCCACGAGGAGCCAAGCGCGGCGGTAGGACATGTCCATCTGTCGCGCGGCGGACGAGATCGAGCCGGTGGCGTCGATGGCCTGGAGGAGATCGGCCTTGCCTGGGCCGATTGCGATATCGCGCCCGCGCAGGATGCGAATGCGGGGTCTGGCCTCGCTCATCCCCTCAGGGCGACGTCGAGCAGGAATTCGAGCAGGGCCTTCTGTGCATGCAAACGGTTTTCCGCCTCGTCCCAGACCACGCTTTGCGGGCCGTCGATCACGTCCGCGGAAACCTCCTCTCCGCGATGTGCCGGCAGGCAGTGCATGAACAGGGCATCCGGCGCCGCTGCCGCCATGAGCTGCTTGTCGATCTGATAGGCAGCGAAGGCCGCGGCGCGCCGTGCCTGTTCTTCCTCCTGGCCCATGCTGGCCCAGACATCGGTCACCAGCAGGTCCGCACCGGCAGCGGCCGCCGCCGCGTCGTGCATGATCTCGGCATGCTCGCCGGCCGCGGCGGTGAAGCGTGCATCCGGTTCGTAACCCGGGGGGCAGGCGATGCGCAGCTTGAAATCCAGCAGTCGCGCAGCGTTCATCCAGGAGTGGCACATGTTGTTGCCGTCGCCGATCCAGGCCACGGTGCGTCCCTGGATGTCGCCCCGGTGTTCGGTGTAGGTCTGCAGGTCGGCGAGCAGTTGACAGGGGTGCACGTCGTCGCTCAGGCCGTTGATGACCGGCACGCGGGAATGCGCCGCGAAGCGCTCGAGGGTCTCGTGCGCGAAGGTGCGAATCATGACGACATCGACCATCCGCGAGAGCACGCGCGCGGTGTCCTCGATCGGTTCGCCGCGTCCGAGCTGGGTATCGCGCGGGGAAAGAAACAGCGCATGGCCGCCGAGCTGCGCCATGCCGACCTCGAAGGACACGCGGGTACGCGTGGAGGCCTTTTCGAAGATCATGCCGAGTGTCTTGCCGAGCAGCGGCGTATGGCGGTTGCCGAGATGCTGGATCGACTTCAGTTCGTTGGCGCGTTCGATCAGCGTACGCAGTTCGTGGGCGCTCAGGTCGTCCAGACTCAGGAAGTGGCGGACCTTCATGCCTGGGCCTGCTCGGGCGAGTCGTGCAGAAAGGCCTCCAGCAGGCTGCCGAGGCTGTCGACCAGACGCTCGGCCTGCGCGTCGTCGAGGATCAGCGGGGGCAGCAGGCGGATCACGTTTCCTGCAGTGACATTGATGAGCAGGCGCTCTTCCAGTGCGCGGCCGACCAATTCGCCGCACGGGCGATCCAGTTCGATGCCGAGCAGCAGTCCGCAGCCGCGTACCTCGACGACGCCCGGCAACCCGCCGACACGTGCGCGCAAGGCATCCAGCAGACGGCTGCCGAGTGCGGCGGCGCGTTCGACCAGGCCGTGGGATTCGATGGTGTCGACGACAGCGAGCGCGGCGCGACAGGCGAGCGGGTTGCCGCCGAACGTGGAGCCGTGGTTGCCGGGGGCGAATACTTCGGCCGCTGGGCCGCGCGCAAGGCAGGCGCCGATGGGTACGCCGTTGCCGAGCGCCTTGGCGAGCGTCATCACGTCGGGCCTGATCCCGGCGAGCTGATGCGCGAACCAGCGTCCGGCGCGTCCCATGCCGGTCTGGATCTCGTCCAGCATCAGCAGCCAGCCGAATTCGTCGCACAGCGCGCGCAGGTCGCGGAGGTAGCTTTCCGGCGGTATGCGGATGCCGCCCTCGCCCTGGATCGGCTCGACCAATATCGCGACCACGCCGGGGCGATTCGCGGCGATGGTACGCAAGGCCTCGACATCGCCGTAGGGCGCACGTACGAAGCCCCGGACCAGCGGTTCGAATCCGGCCTGGACCTTGCGGTTGCCGGTTGCAGTCAGAGTCGCCAGGGTGCGGCCGTGGAAGCTGTTTTCCATGACCACGATCTCGGGCAGCTCGATGCCGCGCTGGTGACCGTAGAGCCTGGCGAGCTTGATCGCAGCCTCGTTGGCCTCGGCGCCGGAGTTGCCGAAGAACACCTTGTCCATACCGGCCTGGGTGCACAGCCGTTCGCCGAGACGTTCCTGCAGGGGAATGCGGTACAGATTGGATGTGTGCAGCAAGGTGGCGGCCTGGTCCGCAAGCGCGGCCTGCACGGCCGGGTGGGCGTGACCGAGCCCGCACACGGCTATCCCAGAGAGGGCGTCGAGATAGGGTGTGCCCGTTTCGTCGTACAGCCAGGCGCCTTCTCCGCGCACGAAGGCGACGGGCAGGCGGGCGTAGGTGTGCATCAGTGTGTCGCTCATGCTGTCGCTGCCATAAAAGAAAACGGCAGCACTGCAGGCTGCCGAATGCTTGATTATAAGCGCCGTGCGCCGAAATAAAAGCCCCTACGCCGGGTGTGGACCGGGTAGGGGGCTTGGGTTCAGGCGCCGTAGTTCTCGGCCACGAACGCCCAATTGACCAGATTCCACCAGCCCTCGAGATATTTCGGACGGGCGTTGCGGTAGTCGATGTAGTACGCGTGTTCCCAGACGTCTACGGTCAGCAGCGGGGTGTGGCCGTCGCGCAGCGGATTGCCGGCATTGCCGGTGTTCACGATCTCAAGCGCGCCGGAGGCGTTCTTCACCAACCAGGTCCAGCCGGAGCCGAAGTTGGTGGCCGCAGACTGGCTGAACTTCTCCTTGAACTCGGCGAAGCTGCCGAAGGTGCTGGCAATCGCCTCGGCCAGGGCGCCGGTCGGTTCGCCACCGCCGTTCGGGCTCAGGGCGTTGAAGTAGAAGGTATGGTTCCAGACCTGCGCGGCATTGTTGAAGATGCCACCAGCCGGGGCCTTGCAGATGATGTCTTCGAGGCTGGCACCTTCGAATTCGGTACCGGGTACCAGTTTGTTCAGATTCGTCACATAGGTGGCGTGGTGCTTGTCGTGATGGAACTCGAGGGTCTCCGCCGAGATGTGCGGAGCCAGTGCGTCCTTGGCATAGGGTAGGGATGGCAGTTCAAAGGCCATGGGGGTCTCCTTCGCGGTTTTCTGGGTTTTGGATGAGGGCTGGGCGAAGCCGAGCCCGGCGAACTGGGTGAGGGTGCCTAACATAGGACAGGCCGGACGGACATGCAATAATGCCCTGCCTTCGAACTGCTGCCGATGAGGGACTTATGTGTGGGATCGCAGGTGAAATGGGTTTCGGGGGCGGTCAACCCGATGCCTCCGTGTTGCAGCGCATGCTCGACCGCCTGCGCCGTCGCGGCCCGGATCACGAGGGCCATTATCGTGACGGACCCGTGCTGCTCGGGCATCGGCGTCTTGCCATCATCGACCTGTCCGCCGCCGCCGATCAGCCGATGACCGATGCCGCAACGGGGGCAACCATCGTCTTCAACGGCACTATCTACAACTACCCAGAACTCCGCCGCGAGCTGATCGCGCGTGGTCATGCGTTCCGCTCCAACGGCGATACCGAGGTGATCCTCAAGGCTTATGCCGAATGGGGCGAGGATTGTGTCGAGCGTCTGCTCGGCATGTTCGCCTTCGCCATCTGGGACGTACGCGCCCAGCACCTGTTCCTGGCACGCGATCGTCTTGGCATCAAGCCGCTGTACTACAGCGAAACGCGTGCCGGTTTCCGTTTCGCTTCCAATGTCCAAGCCCTGCTGGCCGGAGGCGGAGTCGACACCGACATCGATCCGATCGCCCTGCATCATCATCTCAGCCTGCACGCCGTAGTACCCGCGCCACGCACACTACTCAAGGGCATTCGTAAGTTACCGCCCGCGCATACGCTCACTATCGGTGCCGACGGACGTCAGCACCTGCGCACCTACTGGCGCCTGGCCGCGCACCGACCGGCAGAACCGCGCAGCGAGGCGGAGTGGATCGAGGCGGTGCACGAATCGTTGCGCACCGCGGTCGAACGGCGCATGCGAATCGCCGACGTACCCGTCGGCGTGCTGCTTTCCGGCGGTCTCGACTCCAGCCTGCTGGTGGCCCTGCTTGCCGAATCGGGGGCGAGTGGCGTCAAGACCTTCACCGTCGGTTTCGAGGACCAGCCGGAGGAGAAGGGCAGCGAGTTCGAGTACTCGGACCCGGTCGCCGAACGCTATGCGACCGAGCACCACAAGTTCGAGATCCCCAACAGCGAGGTACTGACCCGCCTGCCGGAGGCCGTCGACCAGATGTCCGAGCCGATGGTGGCGCAGGATGCGGTGGCCTTTTACCTGCTCTCGGGTCAGGTTTCGCGCCACGTCAAGGTGGTGCAGTCCGGGCAGGGGGCGGACGAGGTCTTTGGCGGCTATTTCTGGTACCCGCAGATGGCCGGAGCGCAGGGCACGCCGATCGAGCGTTTCCGCCCGCGCTATTTCGACCGCGATCACGCCGAATACTTACGTACGGTGATGCCGGCTTACGCGACCGACGACGTGACCTCGGCCTATGTTGCCGAGCGCCTCGGAGAACCGGATGCGGACGAATTCATCGACCAGGTGCTGCGTTTCGACGCCACCACACTGATCGTCGACGACCCGGTCAAGCGCGTGGACAACATGACCATGGCCTGGGGCCTGGAAGCGCGCGTGCCCTTTCTGGACCACGAACTGGTCGAGCTGGCCGCGAGTATGCCGCCCGAACTGAAACTGCGCGACGGCGGCAAGTATGCCCTCAAGCAGATCGCACGCGGACGCATTCCCGATGCGGTGATTGATCGTCCCAAGGGGTATTTCCCGGTGCCCGCGCTGAAATACGTGCGTGGCGAGGCCTACGACTTCATGGCCGACATCGTCAATTCGCAGGTGAGCCGCGAGCGCGGGCTGTTTCGGCGCGACTACGTCGACGCGCTCCTGCACGAACCCGAGGCGGAGTCTAGCTTTACCGCGATCCGAGGCAACAAGCTGTGGCACATGGCGCTGCTCGAGCTTTGGCTGCAGCGGCATCTGGGCGGCGAGGCGCGCTGACCCTCCGGGCAAAACCGTGGGAACTGCGGGCTTAATATTCCGGGATTCCGCGGTAGACTGCCGAGGTCATCGGGATTGTTCCCGTCGCAACACACTGAAGAACGAGGTGGCGCATGGACGTCATGGATCGAATTGACGAGCAAGTGAAGAATCATCCTGTGGTGCTGTTCATGAAGGGCACGCCGCAGTTCCCCATGTGCGGCTTTTCCAGCCGCGCCGCCGAGGCGCTCAAGCGCTGCGGAGAGGATTTCGCCTATGTGAACGTGCTGGCGGATGCGGAGATCTTCGAGAACCTACCGCGCTATGCCAACTGGCCGACGTTCCCGCAGTTGTACATCAACGGCGAGTTAGTCGGCGGTTGCGATATCACGCTGGAAATGTTCCAGAGTGGTGAGCTGGAAAAGGCAGTCAAGGCCGCGGTCGCCACCAAGCAGGATTAGGTGGGGTAAGTAGGCAGCCGGCGCATCGGTTTCAACGATAGACGTATCCGTTGCGCCCGGCAGCCTTGGCTGCCGAGAGATTCTCCTCGGCTGTGCCGATGAAGTCGCTGAGCGGTTCGGTTGCCGCTCCAGGCTGATGGCAATGCGCACCGATCGACACGGTGATTTCAATGTTGCCCATGTCGCTGGCATAAGGTCGTACGCCGGCGGTTTCCACGAGACGTGCGAACAGATCCGGCCGCGGGTGGCTCGGTTCCTGATAGGCCATGGCAATCGCAAAGGTGTCCTCGCCGTGGCGAGTGATCACGTCCGTGGGGCGTACTGCGTTGCGCAGCCTCAGCGCAACATTGTTCAGCATCTCGTCGCCGACGTCGTAGCTATAGCGTTCGTTGACCTGCTTGAAGTGGTCGATGGCGACCAGCGCGAGGCAGACACCGCTTTTGCGCGTCTGCGCGGACAGCAACATCGCTTCGAGGCGTAACTCCAGATATCGGCGATTGCCCAATCCGGTCAAGGTGTCGATCTGGTTGGCGGCCAGCAGTTCGCGATTGGCAGCCTGAACCGCATCGGTGGTTTGCAGCAGGGCGTTGTGCAGCGATGCGATGCGTCCGGCACCGTAGATTCGAGCTGCGAGTTCATCATGATCGGGCGGCTTGGTCAGATAATCGTCCACACCATGGCGGAATGCTTCGAGCAGCGCTTCGTTGCCGCCCTTGGCCGTGAACAGCAGGACGGCTGTATACCAGTGGCGCTGCTCGTCCAGGCGGCGGATTGCGCCGAGCAGTTCGAGACCGCTCATTTCAGGCATGACCCAGTCGGCCAACACGACATCGGCGCGTCGTTCAGTTGCCATTGCCAGGGCTTCTTCGCCACTCGTGGCCAGGCGTATGTCCGAATAGCCGATCTTCTGCAGGCTCTGTTCGAGCACGATACGGGAAAATCTCATGTCGTCGACAATGATCAGGCTGAGATCGGGGGGCAACTGGCATTCCTCAAGCGTATGGCCATTCGACCATTTTGTTATTGGGTTTTATAATAAATGATTATCAAATGGCTGTGTTCGCGTTTTACCAGAGTATGCAAGCAGTTTAGTCCGGGTCTCCAGGCATATCCCCCTGGCTTTCTCGCCAGCGGTTGAGGATCGCGCAGAAGAGGTCTGCGGTCATTTCAGCATCGTAGGTTGCGCTGTGCGCCTGAGAGGAATTCCATTCCAATCCGGCGGCGCGTATCGCTCGCGCGAGCACGGTTTGGCCGTAGGCCATGGCCGCCAGGGTGACGGTGTCGAAATTGCTGAAAGGGTGGAACGGATTGCGCTTGATGCCCGTGCGTGCCACGGCTGCATTCACGAAACCGAGATCGAAGGCCGCGTTGTGTCCCACAAGTATCGCGCGGGTGCATTCATTCTCGGCGACCGCGCGCCGGATTTCCTTGAACAGGTCCTGTAACGCTTCGCGCTCTGGAATGGCCAGCCGGAGAGGGTGCCAGGGGTCGATGCCGTTGACCTCGAGCGAGGCCGGTTCGAGGTTTGCGCCTTCGAAGGGCACGACATGGCGGCTGATCGTCTGGTCGCGGTGGAGATAACCCATTTCGTCCATGCGCAGAGTGATCGCCGCGATTTGCAGCAAGGCATCAGTTTGGGAGTTGAAGCCTCCGGTCTCGACATCGACGACCACGGGCAGGAACCCTCGGAAGCGTTGCCCCATGGGTACGTAGTCGCTCATGCGACGAATAGGGAGTGGTATGGCATGTCCGCCAGCTTACCCTAGCCCGCTGTCGCTGGGGAATGTTTGATGTCTCCCGCTAGGGGGGGGGGCAGAGGGCGGGTTCTTGACCCCCCCAATAAAAAACATGATGATGGCGCCGCTTCTTGAAGGCACCCGTAATACGTTGCACGGCCGGCGCTTCGACGCCGGGCGTGCACGCCTGCGCTGGACCCGGCGGGTTCAGCGCCAAGCCAGGAGGTTCGCCATGAATAGTCAGTTCCAGTTGCAGGATGCCGATGCGCTCGAGACCCAGGAATGGCTCGATGCGCTCGAGTCCGTGATCGAACAGGAGGGTGTGGAACGCGCGCACTACCTGCTTGAGCAGCTGATCGACAAGGCTCGGCGCTCGGGTGCCTATCTGCCTTATTCGGCGAATACGGCATACGTCAATACGATCCCGCCGCATCTCGAAACGATCCTGCCCGGCGACCCGGCCATGGAGCGTCGTATCCGCTCGCTGATCCGCTGGAACGCGCTGGCCATGGTGGTCAAGGCCAATCGCAAGAGCTCCGAGCTGGGCGGACACATCGCAACCTTTGCTTCGATCGCGACGATGTATGACGTCGGCTTCAATCATTTCTGGCGCGCGCCGACGCACGAGCATGGCGGCGATCTGGTCTATTTCCAGGGCCATTCCTCGCCCGGCATCTACGCCCGTGCCTTCCTGGAGGGACGTTTGAGCGAAGAGCAGCTCGACAACTTCCGCCAGGAGGTCGACGGAAAGGGCATCCCGTCCTATCCGCACCCCTGGTCGATGCCCGACTTCTGGCAGTTCCCGACCGTGTCCATGGGGCTCGGCCCGCTGCAGGCCGTATATCAGGCGCGTTTCATGAAGTATCTGAGCGACCGCGGCCTGGCCGATACGCGGGACCGCAAGGTGTGGTGCTTCATCGGCGACGGCGAGATGGACGAGCCGGAGAGCATGGCCGGCATCTCGCTCGCCGCGCGCGAGAAGCTGGACAACCTGATCTTCGTCATCAACTGCAACCTGCAACGCCTGGACGGTCCCGTGCGCGGCAACGGCAAGGTGGTGCAGGAGTTCGAGGCGCTGTTCCGCGGCGCCGGCTGGAACGCGATCAAGATACTTTGGGGGCGTTACTGGGACCCGCTGTTCGCGCGCGATCATGACGGCCTGCTGCAGCGCCGCATGATGGAGGCCGTGGACGGCGAGTACCAGAACTACAAATCCAAGGACGGCGCCTACGTTCGCGAGCACTTCTTCGGCAAGTATCCGGAACTCAAGGCCATGGTCGCGACCATGTCCGACGAGGACATCTGGCGCCTCAATCGCGGTGGTCACGATCCTTATAAGGTTTACGCCGCCTATGCGGCTGCGACTCGGCACGCCGGTCAGCCGACAGTGATCCTGGCGCATACCGTCAAGGGCTATGGCATGGGGCGTGCGGGGCAAGGGCAGAACCGTACCCATCAGCAGAAGAAGCTGCACGATGAAGAACTGCTTGCCTTCCGCGACCGTTTCGACATCCCGCTGTCCGACGAGGACGTGGTTAATTGCAAGTACTTCCGTCCCGCCGAGGACAGCGAAGAACTGCGCTATCTGCGTGAGCGGCGCGAGGCGCTTGGCGGCTACCTGCCGGCGCGCAAGCCGTTGGCGGCACCCCTCGAAGTCCCCGATCTTGATGCCTTCGCACAATTGCTGGAGGACAGCGGTGAACGAGAAATGTCCACGACTATGGCCTTCGTGCGCATCCTCACCGCGTTGACCCGCGACAAGAAGATCGGCAAGAACGTGGTGCCCATCATCCCTGACGAGGCGCGTACCTTCGGCATGGAAGGCATGTTCCGCCAGCTCGGTATCTACTCCTCCGTCGGTCAGCTCTACACGCCGGAGGACAAGGACCAGATCATGTTCTACAAGGAGGACCAGTCCGGCCAGATCCTGGAAGAAGGGATCAACGAGGCCGGTGCCGTATCCTCCTGGCTGGCGGCGGCCACCGCCTACAGCAACCATGGCGTCAACATGGTGCCGTTCTTCGCCTTCTATTCGATGTTCGGCTTCCAGCGTGTGGGCGATTTCCTTTGGGCTGCCGGCGACATGCAGGCGCGCGGTTTCCTGATGGGCGCCACAGCCGGCCGGACCACGCTGGCTGGAGAGGGTCTGCAGCATCAGGACGGCCAGAGCCATGTGATGGCCGGTTTCATTCCCAATTGCGTCAGCTACGATCCGACCTTCGCCTATGAGCTGGCGGTGATCGTGCGCGACGGCATGCGCCGGATGTACGACGAGCAGGAGAACGTTTTCTACTACATCACGGTGATGAACGAGAACTATCACCAGCCGGCCATGCCCAAGGGTGCCGAGGAAGGCATCGTCAAGGGGTTGTATCTGTTCAGTCAGGGCGGGCGCAAGAAGAAAAAAGTGCAGTTGCTTGGCTCCGGCACGATCCTGCGCGAGGTCATCGCCGCCGCCGAACTGCTGGAGCAGGATTTCGGCGTTGCCGCGGACATCTGGAGCGCGCCCAGCTTCAACGAGCTGTTCCGCGAGGCCGATGCCGCCGAGCGCTGGAATCGACTGCACCCGGATGCCGCACCGCGCGAGCCCTACGTCGCCGGTTGTCTCAAGGGCCGGAACGGGCCATTCATCGCGGCCACGGACTACGTCAAGCAGTACGCCGAACAGATCCGCGCCTGGGTGCCCGGACGTTATGTCGTGCTCGGTACGGATGGCTTCGGTCGCAGCGACACGCGCGCGCAGCTGCGCAAGTATTTCGAGGTCGACCGCTACCATGTCGCTGTGGCTGCGCTCAAGGCGCTGGCCGACGAGGGTACGGTGTCCGCGTCCGATGTGAGCAAGGCCATCGCACTTTACGGCATCGATCCTTCCAAGCCGCATCCGACGACCGCCTGAGCAACGGAGCAAGCGCATGACAGAACTCAAGGAGATCCGGGTTCCCGACATCGGCGACTTCAAGTCGGTCGAGGTGATCGAGGTGCTGGTGGCACCGGGCGATACGATCGCGCCGGATGCCTCGCTGATCACCCTGGAATCGGACAAGGCGAGCATGGAAATCCCCGCGCCCGAAGGCGGCGTGGTGCGCGAGCTGAAGGTCAAGGTGGGTGATCAGGTTGCTGAGGGCGCCCCCATCCTGGTGCTGGAACCGGCGGACGCCACATCCGCGACGGCCAAGGCGCCGCCGGCACCGGCCGAGGCTTCGCCGCCCGCAACGCCCATTCCGGCCGCTGCCGAATCCAGGTCCGTGCCTGTGGCGCCTGCGCCTGCCCCCGCTGCAGCGACGAAGCCCTCGCCGACCGCACACCTCAACGAGCAGCGTTTTCGCAAGGCCCATGCCAGTCCTGCGATACGCCGCTTCGCGCGCGAACTGGGCGTCGATCTGGGAGAGGTGAGCGGCAGCGGACCTAAGGGCCGTATTCTGCGCGAGGACGTGCAGAACTATGTCAAGCGGGCGCTGAGCCAGACGCGCGGCGGCTCGGGTCTTGGCGTTGCTGCCATGCCCGAGATCGATTTCTCCCAGTTCGGCGAGGTCGAGACCCAGGCACTGACCAAGATCAACAAGCTGACCGGGCAGAACCTGCACCGCAACTGGGTCACTGTGCCGCACGTCACCCAGTTCGACGAGGCGGACGTGACCGATCTCGAATCCTTTCGCAAGCAGATGGTCGAGGAGTACGCCGCCAAGGGCGTCAAGCTCACCCTGCTCGCCTTCCTGATGAAGGCGGTGGTATCGGCGCTGCGCGAATTCCCGCGCTTCAACGCCTCGCTCGACTCGACGCAGGAAAACCTGATTCTCAAGAAATACTTTCACATCGGCATCGCGGTGGACACCGCCGACGGCCTGGTCGTGCCGGTGATCCGCGATGTCGACCGCAAGAGCCTGATCGACCTGGCCCGCGAACTCGGCGAAGTTTCGGTGCGCGCTCGCGAGAAGAAGCTCAAACCCTCGGACATGCAGGGCGGCTGCTTCTCCATCTCCAGCTTGGGCGGGCTCGGCGGCACGGCATTCACGCCCATCGTCAACGCGCCCGAGGTCGCCATCCTGGGCGTGTCGCGCGCGCGCTGGCAGCCGGTCTACGAGGATGGCGAGTTCGTGCCGCGCCTGATGCTGCCGCTGTCGCTGTCGTACGACCACCGCGTCGTCGACGGTGCGCTGGGCGCGCGGTTCACCACCTTTCTGAGCAAGCTGCTGTCGGATACGCGGCGGATGCTGTTGTAGCAGGCTGCGGCGACTCTACTTCATGCGGCACGATAGGGCGTCGCAACAGGGCTCGTCTGAGCGAGTCACAGCAACCTGCAATTAGTTGTCGGAGTCATCCATGGCAGAGATCATTACCGTCACCGTTCCGGACATCGGCGACTTCAAGGAAGTCGAGGTCATCGAGGTGCTCGTCGCGCCTGGTGATACGGTCGCACCCGAGGCTTCGCTGATCACCCTGGAGTCCGACAAGGCGAGCATGGAAATTCCCGCGCCGCAGGGCGGTACGGTGAAGGAACTCATGGTCAAGGTTGGCGACCGCGTGGCGCAGGGGACGCCGATCCTCACCCTCGAAGCGGAGGCCGCCGTAGCACCGGCCCCCGCAGCCCAGGCGCCAGCCAAGCCTGAAGCGGCTCCCACAGCCGCACCCGCGCCGGCAGTCGAGACCGGCGACGCCGACATCGAGACCGATGTGCTGGTGCTCGGCTCCGGCCCCGGCGGCTACACCGCCGCGTTCCGCGCCGCGGACCTCGGCAAGAAGGTGGTGCTGGTAGAGCGTCATGCGGTGATCGGCGGCGTGTGTCTGAACGTCGGCTGCATCCCCTCCAAGGCGCTGCTGCATACCGCGCAGGTGATCAACGAGGCGGCGGAGTTCGCCGAGCACGGCGTGAGCTTCGGCAAGCCGAAGATCGATCTCGACGCCATCCGCGCCTACAAGGACGGCATCATCGGCAAGCTCACCGGCGGCCTCGCGCAGCTGGTCAAGCAGCGCAAGGTGCAGATCGTGCACGGCGAGGGCCGCTTCACCTCGCCGCACACGCTGGCCGTGGAAACCGCCGAGGGCAGCCGGCTGATCCGCTTCCAGCAGGCGATCATCGCCGCCGGTTCGCGCGTCGCCAAGCTGCCTTTCGTGCCCTGGGACGATCCGCGCGTGATGGATTCCACCGACGCGCTGGAACTGCAGGAAGTGCCCAAGCGCCTGCTGGTCATCGGCGGCGGGATCATCGGCCTGGAAATGGCCACCGTCTACCATGCGCTGGGCGCCAAGGTCACCGTGGTCGAGCTGGCCGACGGCCTCATTCCCGGCGCCGACCGCGACATCGTGCGGCCGCTGGAGAAGCGCATCAAGGCGCGTTACGAGAACATTTTCCTCCAGACTCAGGTCACCGCCGTCGAGCCGGACAAGAAAGGCTTGCTGTGTCGCTTCAAGGGCGACAAGGCGCCGGCCGAGGACGTCTTCGACCGCGTGCTGGTGGCGGTCGGACGCGCGCCCAACGGCAAGCTGATCGGTGCCGAGGCCGCCGGCGTGGCGGTGGACGAACGCGGCTTCATCGCGGTCGACAGCCAGCAGCGAACCAACGTGCCGCACATCTTCGCCATCGGCGACATCGTCGGCCAACCGATGCTGGCGCACAAGGCCACGCACGAGGGCAAGGTCGCGGCCGAGGTCATCGCCGGGCAGAAGGTGCACTTCGACGCCCGCACCATTCCGTCGGTGGCCTACACCGATCCGGAGGTCGCCTGGATGGGACTGACCGAGACCGAAGCCAAGGGGCAGGGCATCGCCTACGAAAAGGGCGCCTTCCCCTGGGCGGCGAGTGGGCGCTCGTTGTCGCTGGGGCGCGACGAGGGCCTGACCAAGGTCCTGTTCGATCCCGACACCCATCGCGTGCTCGGCGCCGGCATCGTCGGCCCCAACGCCGGCGAGCTGATCGCCGAAGCGGTGCTGGCGCTGGAGATGGATGCCGAGGCCGGAGATCTGGCGCTCGCGGTGCATCCGCACCCGACGCTGTCCGAGACCCTGAACTTCGCCGCCGAAGCGGCCGAAGGCACGATCACGGACCTGTACATCCCCAAGCGCCGCTGAGATGAGCGGCGACTTGCCGGCCAGCACGCAGCGGGTGCAAGACTATCTCGCCGCGCGGCGGGGTGGCATGTCACGTCCGCACTTTCCCCGAGTCCACGCGTACTGCCCATGAGGCGGCCGATGCCATCGGCTGCGAGATCGGGCAGATCGCCAAGTCGCTGATATTCCGCGATGCGGCCAACGACCCGCCGGTGCTGATCGTCGCCTCGGGCGCCAATCGCGTCGATGTTGGCAAGGTCGAGACCGTACTCGGGGTGAAGCTGACGCGTGCCGAGGGCAAGTGGGTCAAGGCGCGGGTGGGCTTTGCCATCGGCGGCGTCCCACCGGTCGCCCACGACGAACGGTTGGCCACGGTGCTCGATTCCGACCTCTGGCACTATGAGACCCTGTGAGCTGCGGCTGGGACGCCGTTCGCGGTATTCGAGATGGACGCGGCTGCCCTGGGAGAACTTGACCGGGGGCAGATGGACAGATCTGGCCGAGTAGAGCACTTCAGACGGCCAGATCTTCTATTGGGTTTTTAGGGAGCTTGTTGAGGGTCCGGTTTGGGAACCCAACCGGAAACCCATCCGAGCGGCGTCAACAGATTCCACAGATCTTTGAAAGCCGCTGGATTCGCGGGGATGAAGTGAGTGGCACCCTTGGCAAAGCGATTGAATATCGGCGTGGCTGCCTGCGCACCTTGGGGTGTCGTTAGCGCCGCAATGATACGGGCACGTGCGGCTATGGGAACGTCGGGACTGGCGGTGAGGGTTTGATTGGGCATGTTGCGGCTCGAGGTGTAGATCACCCTTAGCTTGGAACGCTGGGCATCATTCAGATGCCTTTTGAAAAATGAGTCGCGATAAATCGCCGTGCCGCACTTACCAGCCATTTGTGCTTTATAAATGGCCATCATTCCACCGTTGTCGATGGCTACTAGCGTGGGTTGCTGTAGAGGATCCTTGTACAAGCTCAGGAAACTCATGGTCAGCAGGTTTGGCGAGTCGATTCCGCAGACTCGGCTGCCGATCAGGTCGTTGAGCGAAGTGACCTGTGCGCTAGTCGTCACTACCACATAGCCGAGATGCCCCGGTAGGCTGACGAGGGGGATGTCATGAAGGTATTTCATGCGCCAAGAGACGAACTGGGGCCCATCGAATACAAAGGTGAAATCACCCATTTGCATTCGGTGGGTGTAAGTGCCCCAGTCTCCCATGTAGAGCCCGGGGTATTGGTAGACAACGGGTTCTCCTACCAACTTACTAAGTTCCTGCGCGAGAGGGTCATACAGCCGTTTAGCGGCCTCCGGCGATTCGCGCGGTGGGGCGGTCAGTATCAATGGCTTTGCAGCGATGGCAAGTGCCGGAGCGGCAAATGTTGCAAGGGCCAGCAGTAGCCGGCCGATTTTGCTCAGGATCCTCATGCGTGCACCTTAGTGTTGTCGTTAGTTCGCATGCTTTAGCGGTGACACGCAATTAATAACACAGTTATGACAACCCTGCATCGCACAGATCAGAAGCCCTCATGATGAGGGGCGCCAGGATGGATATAGGCCCAACCTTCGCTCTCTCGGATCGTGATCTCACCCACACCGGATGGCACCACGGTGATGAAGGGATACAAGTCATGTCGATTGACATGCAGTTCCCGTAGGGTGTTGCCACATTGGGCCAGGATAACGCCCTGATGCTGCAGTTCCTTGAGTTTACGACGAAAACCGTTGCCCTTTACATAGACATCGAAGCCCTTGCTGTTGGCGATGAGTTCGATTTTGATGTGGCCCTTCAGACGCGGGTCATGCAGCAGATTCTCAATGTTGTTGAGGGTTTTCTTGATTGCGCCATTGCCGCCGTTGTCGATCTGGAAGATTGCGCCGTATTCGCGGTGTGGATTGGCTTGGGCGCCATGGAAAGTGCCGGCATGGGTCACAGGCATGGCAGCGAGTGTTGCGCTGATGAAGGCAAGGGTGAGCGTTTGTTTTTTTAGCATGATCGGATCTCCGAATGACTGCCAGTCGGCGGCCATTTGTAGACCTGATCAATGGATAAAAAGTTCTACTGAGGGAGCCGGGTGGGGCATTACCCCACCCGGCATATGTTCCGCTTACTTGTTGCCGCGCAGGAAGCGGTATGCGAATTCGATCACGAAGCGCAGCACGTACTGCGTTTTGCGTGAGAAAACGATACCGAGCAGGCCAAAGATACCGCCGCCCTTGTTTTCTGTACCCTCCATCGCTTTGAGGGCCCCGTCCAAAGCGGGTAATGCACCGGCGATCTGGGGCTGGTAGCGCTGCGCGAGGACCGTACCCTGCTCCAGCCAGCGCTTGAGCTCCTCATCCGCTGGGATATGCGGTTCCAGGGTACCGAGCAGTAGGTTCACCTTGCGTAGCAATCCGGTACGGTTGACGGTGCCGAGCATGCCCATCAGGTCCGGAATCATCTGGTCCAGGCCGGCTTCGCGTGCACCTTCAAGCATCGCGCGCACGCGCGCTGCCAGCGATTCGCTGTCGCCCTTGACGAAGGCCTGGGCCTGCACGCCGATCTCGATCCACTCGATGGCGCCGCTGGTGATCTTGCCCGCGATGGTGGAGAAGTCGATCGATTTGACGGCCTCTGGTGCTAGCTCCGCCAGGGCTCCGAGCACCGGGCCGATCTGGACACTCAGGCGTTCGGCATGGCCCAGCAGCCATTCGACACGCTCACCCAGCGTGTCAGCATCTCCTTGCGCCAATTTCTTCGCACGCAGCGCAATGTGCCACCACTGATCGGCCATGTCCTCGAGTTTGGCGACCTGACCCGGAAGATCCATCTCGGAGATCTGATCGCCGGCGATGCGCAGTCCCTCGCGCGCCGTTTCCGTCCAGTAGGACAGCGAGGTGTTGATGCCAGCCAGACGCTCGCCGATCAGCTCCGCATCGATATTTACTGTCAGGCCCTTGAGTTGGGTCAGGATCGGCGGCAGTAGCTTGAGCAGGCCGCTTTCGTGCAGGCTGCCTACTAGGGCGAGGAGTTCGGGCGCCGCCTCCATGACGTGAGATTCCTCCATGTTCACCACGCCGGCATGGACGCGTTCGTGCAGCGTCTGCACGGAATCCACATCTACCAGTCGCATGATCTCGCGGAGAGTCTGGATCAGTGCCTCCATCTCCGGGCCGAGCCGGTCGGCGATCGCGTCGACGTCGATGTCGTCGCGCAGGTCGGCGAGCACGGTCTGCGACATCCCGAGCAGTTCGGTAACCTGATTGGCTGTATCCCCGACCTTGCCCAGACCGGCCAGTTGTTCGGGGGTGAGTTCGACTCCGGATGCAGCTTCTTGCAGTGTTCTAGCAGCGTTGGACATGTTGCTTGGCCTCGCTTGTGTAGTAGTTCATCCGTCGTGGGATGAGTGGGTCCGTCATATCGGATGGGTCTTGCATCGTCAATCGCATACATTTTGCCATTTTTTTGACAATGGGGTTGAGGAGCGGTTGCACCTGTCTGGAGGCGCAGATTAAAGGTCCGTCCGAGCAGGCCGATACACTCGACGTTCGGGAGTGGAGCCGCCTTGTCATGTACTTGCAACGCTGGATAGCCTTCGCGGCCTTGCTGATGTTGGTCGGGACGAGCCACGCGCAGCCGCTGTTGGCTTTTTCGGCAGCTATGGCCGATGTTAAGTGGCGCCTGCATTCGGGACCGTTCGAATGCCGCCTGGAACAGTCGATACCTGAATTCGGCCAGGTCAACCTAATTCAGCGCGCTGATGGTAGGCTGATATTCGAAGCGAATGTGCGCAAGGGTCTATACCAGGGGCAGCGCGTTCGCCTGCGCCTGCAACCGGCTCCCTGGCAGCCTGGCCAGTCGCTGCCTGCGGATGCCCTGGAGAGCGGCAACGATACGCGCAACGGTTTGATCCGCTTCGGCGAGATGCCTGCGCGCGAGGTGATGTTTGCTTTGCGCAACGGACATTTCGCCACGCTGGACTACACCATCGGCGACCAGGCCAGAGTGCGTGCGCAAATCTCCTCGCTGCGCTTCAGGTCGGCGCTGGTGCGTCTGCAGACCTGCGTGGGCAAACTCAAGCCGGTGACGTTCGCCGACTACGAGAAGACCCTGGTGCATTTCGCTACCGGCAGCGACAAGCCTAGTGCTCGGGGACGCGCGCGCCTTGCGCGTCTGGCCGAGTATCTGCGCATATTCGGCGGCCCCGTGCGTATCGTGCGAGCCATCGGCAATACCGACAACGTCGGCAGCGCCTCCTCCAACTATGCCCTCGGTTTGCGCCGCGCGGCGGCGGTGGAGCACTTCCTGCGCGAGCATGGGGTGACGCAGGCCATTTCGATCGCGTCGCAGGGCGAATACCGTCCGGTGGCCAGCAATCGCACATCGCGAGACCGGGCACTTAACCGGCGTACCACGGTCGTGCTTATCCGCTAGGGGGCGCTGCGTTATAATCGCGCCCCTGTCGCCGCCGGCAACCGGCGGGCATCAACGCGGAGCAAAGCATCATGGCAGACGTGAACAAGGTCGTGCTCGCCTATTCGGGCGGCCTCGATACCTCGGTGATCCTCAAGTGGCTGCAGGAGACCTACGGCTGCGAGGTGGTGACCTTCACCGCCGACCTGGGACAGGGTGAAGAGGTTGAGCCGGCGCGCGCCAAGGCGCAGAAGCTGGGCGTCAAGGAGATCTACATCGAGGATCTGCGCGAGGAGTTCGTGCGCGACTTCGTGTTCCCCATGTTCCGTGCCAACGCGATCTACGAGGGCGAGTACCTGCTCGGCACCTCCATCGCGCGCCCGCTGATCGCCAAGCGCCTAGTGGAGATCGCCAACCAGACCGGCGCCGATGCCGTTTCCCACGGCGCCACCGGCAAGGGCAACGATCAGGTGCGCTTCGAGCTGGGTGCCTATGCCCTCAAGCCGGGGATTCAGGTGATCGCGCCCTGGCGCGAGTGGGATCTCACCTCGCGCGAGCGGCTGCTGGCCTACGCCGAGCAGCACGGCATTCCGATCGAGCGCCATGGCCACACGTCCCCGTACTCGATGGATGCCAACCTGCTGCACATCTCCTACGAAGGCGGCATCCTGGAGGATCCTTGGGCCGAGGCCGAGGAATCCATGTGGCGTTGGAGCGTCTCGCCCGAGCAGGCGCCGGACGCACCGACCTACGTCGAACTCACCTTTGCGTGCGGCGATGTGGTGGCCATCGACGGCGAGGCCATGAGCCCCGCCGCGGTGTTGGCCAAACTGAACGCGCTCGGCGGCGCCAACGGCATCGGCCGGCTCGACATCGTCGAGAACCGCTACGTCGGCATGAAGTCGCGCGGCTGCTACGAGACGCCCGGCGGCACCATCCTGATGAAGGCGCACCGTGCGATCGAGTCCATCACCCTGGACCGCGAGGCAGCGCATCTCAAGGACGAGCTGATGCCGCGCTATGCCAGCCTCATCTACAACGGCTACTGGTGGAGCCCCGAGCGGCGCATGCTGCAGGCCATGATCGACGCCTCGCAGACGTCGGTGAACGGCGTGGTGCGTCTGAAGCTCTACAAGGGCGGCATCAGCGTGGCCGGGCGCAAGTCCGACGACAGCCTGTTCGACGCCAGCATCGCGACCTTCGAGGACGACGCCGGCGCCTACGACCAGAAGGATGCGGCGGGCTTCATCAAGCTCAACGCGCTGCGCCTGCGCATCGCCGCCGCGCGCGGGCGCAAGGCCTGAGCAGGCTCCGTGTCAGCCGCGGCGCACCGGCGCGCGCGGCGGCCGTATCGCCTCCCAGCGCACCAGCCAGCTGCTGATCAGGCTCCAGAACCATTCGCGTGCGCGGGCCCTGTGTCCGCGCGCCATCCACGTTGGCAGGTCGACCTCGCGGGCCTGAGCCAGATCTGCCGTGAATTGGGCTAGCGCCGTGGCGGCGAAATCCGTGTCCTCGAATTCCAGGTTGGCCTCGAGATTCCAGCGCAGCGTCCAGTGGTCGAGGTTGGCTGAGCCCAGGCTGACCCAGTCGTCGCAGATCATCAGCTTCACGTGTGAGAAGCGGGGCGTGTACTCGTGGATACGCACACCGGCGCGCAGCAACTGGGTGTAGAAACGACGTCCGGCATAGCGTGCCGACTGGTGATCGGTGTGCCGACCGGGCAGGATTAGGTCGACCTTGACGCCGCGCCGCGCGGCCCGGCGCAGGGTCGCCCGGATACGCGGGGGTGGGACGAAATAGGCCACGCTGATCGCAATTCGCTGTTGCGCATCGGACAGCCGCCGGACCAGGTGCCGCTGGATTTCGCGGCGGCGGCCGTCGTTGACCACCAGCCTCGTGGCATGCGGTCCCGCCGGTTCCGGCAGTTTGGTCGGCAGTGCTGGCAGAGCGGCATCGCTGGATTGGCGCCAGGTGCGTTCGAACAGACGCTGCCAGTCGTGTACCACCGGACCCTCAATACGCAGCATAAGGTCGTGCCACCAGCGTCGCGTGCGGATCGACGGGTCGAAGTCGTCGGTGATGCCGCTGCCGCCGGTGAATGCGACCCGTCCGTCGATCAGCAGCAGCTTGCGATGATCCCGATGCAGGTTGGCGGACAATCGTCCGAGTCGCAGGGGGTTGTAGAGGGCCAGGATCACGCCCCCGGTACGCAACCTGACTCGGTCGTGCGCCTGCAGTTTCAGCGAGCCGAAATCGTCCAGCAGCAGGTGAACCTGGACGCCTCGGTCCGCTGCATCGATCAGTGCAGCGATGAAGCGGTCGGCCAGTCTGCCTGATTCGAACAGGTACATTTCCATCAACACGTAATGGCGAGCCGAGTCGATGGCTGCGAGCATCGCTGGAAAGAAGTGGTTGCCGTCGGCAAGGAGATCCAGGCGGTGCCCCTGGCGCATTGAAAAATGCGGCGTGCGCTGCGCTTGCCTGAGTGTGGGGCGTATCATTCGGAGGTTGGGTCGCGTGCTATCCTAGGGCCTGTTCATGCGGCTGAGCGGACATTGTTGGAGCCGCTTCGTATGGTTCGCAAAGTGTGGTGAGTGCCGTTGCCCGGCTACATAAGCGAGCGGCAATATCGCGGGACAAGATAAGCAACTCGGTCCTACGAGGTGCGGTTGAAATAGCGCTACTCGGGTTGCCCGTCGTGTATTTGGAACCACCAAACTGCACTCCTCGCGCCTTGATTGGCGTTTTTTTAGGCACAACAGCATGCCGATCAGCAGTATGAACAAGCCATAATCACTTTGTATCATGCCAGACGCCGTGTCGATTCTCAGTTTCCTCAAGCGCATATTCGATCTGTGCATGATGCGGGCAGGCCCGCAGGATATGCCTGCAGCGCGCAGTTGGATGGTGCTGTCGCTGACCGCATATCTGCTTGTGAGCACCTTGAACGCGCTCCCGCTTTCCGGCTTCTGGGCTGGTCTGATTCAGGCAGTGGTGGAAACCGCAGTGCTGGTGGCCTGGTCATACGGCGCCTTGGCGCTGACCCAGCACCCGCAGCGGCTGGTGCAGACCCTGACCGCATTGGGTTCCACAGGGGCGGTCCTGGGGTTGGTGCTGATGCCACAGCTGCTGGTGCTTTACCATGCCGAAGCTACGGGCGGGCAGGCACCCTTTACCGCCGTGGGTTATCTGATCACGCTCGGCTGGATGATCGCGGTATTCGGGCGTATCTTTCGCTTCGCGCTGGATTTGCGGCAAACCTGGCTGGGCGTGGCAACGGCGCTGGGCTTCATGTTCACGGCATCGCTGCTAATCACCGGGTTCTTCGGCGGCGCGATCGGTAACTGACGCCGCGACGGTCACAGGAAAAGGCAGCCTATGCACGTACATATCCTGGGCATCGGCGGAACCTTCATGGGCGGCTTGGCGCAACTCGCCAAGGCAGCGGGCCATGAGGTCTCCGGCAGCGATACCCAACTCTACCCGCCCATGAGCACCCAGCTCGAAGCCGCCGGCATCGCTGTCCACGAGGGCTACGATCCGGCGCAGCTCGACCCAGCCCCGGATCAGGTCGTGGTGGGCAACTTCATGCGCCGCGGCGTGCCTGCGGTCGAGGCCATGCTGGATCGCGGGCTGGACTACACCTCGGGGCCCCAGTGGCTGGCCGAGCACGTGCTGCACGGTCGCTGGGTGCTAGCGGTGGCCGGGACCCACGGCAAGACCACCACCAGCAGCCTGCTCGCGCACATCCTGCAGCATGCGGGACTCGAGCCCGGTTTCCTGATCGGCGGCGTTCCGGCGGATTTCGGCGTATCAGCGCGTCTGGGCGAGAGTCCCTTCTTCGTGGTCGAGGCGGACGAGTACGATACCGCCTTCTTCGACAAGCGCTCCAAGTTCGTCCATTATCGACCACGGACCCTGCTGCTGAATAATCTCGAATACGATCATGCCGACATCTTTCCCGATCTCGCCGCGATCCAGCGGCAATTTCACCACCTAGTGCGCACCGTGCCGGGTAATGGCCTGATCGTCCGCCGCGGCGACGATGCGGCATTGGACGAGATGCTCGCCATGGGGTGCTGGACGCCCGTCGAGCCCTTCACGCTGGATGGCGGAGATGGCTGGAGCGCGCGCCTGATCGCCGAGGACGGCAGCCGTTTCGAGGTGCTCCACGACAACCGGCCGCTGGGCGAGATTGCCTGGAAGCTGCTCGGGCGGCACAACGTATCGAACGCCCTGGGCGCGCTGCTCGCCGCGCGGCATGCCGGCGTACCTCTGGAGAGCGGCCTGGAGGCGGTGTCCTCCTTCGGCGGGGTGGCGCGTCGCCTGCAGGTGGTTGGCGACGTCGCCGGCGTGACCCTGTACGACGATTTCGCGCATCATCCCACCGCCATCGCCACCACCCTACAGGGCCTGCGCGCACGCAGCGGCCGTGCGCGGATCGTGGCGGTGTTGGAACCGCGTTCCGCCACCATGCGCATGGGCGTTCATCGCCAGACGCTCGGTGCATCGCTCTCCCAAGCCGATCGCGTATTCCTCTATCAGCCCTCGGATCTGGGCTGGTCGCTGCGCGAAGTAGCCGCAGAACTGGGTGAGCGGGCGGCCGTGCTCGCCGATCTAGACGGCCTGGAAGCTGCACTCATCGGCGAACTGCGTGCAAGCGATCAGGTGGTGTTCATGAGCAACGGCAGTTTCGGCGGTCTGCCGCTGCGCGTGCGCGCGGCGCTGGCCGAGCGTGCGGAGTCGACGGCATGAGCGACTGGCCGCGTACCGTGTCCCTGGCGCTGACCGGCGCCTCAGGCGTGCAGTACGGCCTGCGCCTGCTCGAATGCCTGCTGCGTTCCGGCACGCGCGTCTATCTGATGCTCTCACAGCCGGCTCGCGTCGTGATCGGCATGGAAACGGATCTGCAGCTTCCGGGCCGTCAGTCCGAACTGGCACGAGCCCTAGGCGGGCTCTATGGCGCCGCGCCCGGCCAGCTGCACGTGTTCGGCGAACAGCAGTGGACCGCGCCGGTGGCCAGTGGCTCCGGAGCGGCGGAGGCAATGGTGATCTGCCCTTGCACCACCGGGACGCTGTCGGCGGTTGCGGTCGGCGCCTCGCGTTCGCTGATCGAGCGTGCAGCCGACGTCGCCCTCAAGGAACGTCGCACGCTCATCGTGGTGTTGCGTGAGACCCCTCTGTCGGAAATTCACCTTGAAAACATGCTGCGTCTGACCCGCATGGGTGCGGTGATGATGCCGGCCAACCCAGGTTTTTACCATCGACCGACTCGGGTCGAGGATCTGGTCGATTTCATGGTGGCGCGGATTCTCGACCATCTGGAAATACCGCAAACCCTGCTGCCGCCCTGGGGCGAGCCTGACGCGGACGCGTGACCGTGCGTCTGCCCCTGTTCCCCTTGCACAGCGTTCTGTTTCCCGGCGGGCTGCTCCCTCTACGCATCTTCGAAACGCGCTATTTGGATATGGTGCGGGACTGCCTGCGCAGCGACACTGGGTTCGCCATATGCGCGATCGAATCCGGCCAGGAAGTGGGGCCTGCCCCGAATATCCATCGTCTGGGCACCCTGGCGCGAATTGCCGACTGGAACCAGCGCGATGACGGTCTGCTTGGCATCGTGGCCCAAGGCGAACAGCGCCTGCGGATCATTGATTACGCCGTGGCAGCGAACGGGTTGCTGATCGGTGAGGTTGAGCTGCTGGATATCGCCGAACCGACCCAACCGATCCCTGGGAACTACGCGCGACTGCAGGATTTGCTGCAGCGCATGCTCGAACAGCTCGGTGGGCCCTACAGCAGTTTGGCGACGGCTTATGACGACGCGGGCTGGGTCGGTGCTCGGCTGAGTGAGCTATTGCCGTTGCCGTCGGCGCGCAAACAGGAATTGTTCGAAATGGACGACCCTCTGCGACGACTCGATGAACTGCTGGCCTTCCTGAGCAGGGCCTGAGGGCGGGGTGCTGTCTTGGGACAGTCGTCTGACTTGGTATATAATCAACCGCCAATACACGACGGCGCGCAATGCGTGAGGAGCCGGCAATGGCAGTGAGAGAATTGACCCAGGACGATTTCGAGTCCACCGTTCAGGACAACGATATCGTGATCATCGATTACTGGGCATCCTGGTGTGCGCCTTGCCGTGCCTTCGCCCCCACCTTCGAGGCGGCCTCCGAGAATCATCCGGATATCGTCTTCGCCAAGGTCAATACCGAGGAACAGCAGGGTCTGGCAGCAGCCTTCCAGATTCGCTCGATCCCGACCCTGATGATCTTTCGCGAACAGGTGATCCTTTTCTCGCAGCCGGGCATGCTGTCGCCGGCGCAGCTTGAGGACGTGATCGGCAAGGTGCGCGAGATCGACATGGCGCAGGTGCACGAAGAGGTTCGCAAACAGCAGGCGGAGGCCCAGGCACAGTCCTGAGGCATCTGTCAGCGGAGGGAAGAGGGCGGCGGCGGCCGCCCTTTTCGTTTATACGGCTTGGGAAAACCTGTGCCGCCCCATGGGTATCAAGACCATGTAGTGGCGAAGTGACATAAATCGTCGATAATGCACGGGTAATCGGGCAGGATACTTCGAATAATTATCTTCCGGCCTTGACGTCTGAACGCCCAATTTGCCGACATGACACGATGTCGAGTGAGGCTGATTGGAGCCATACAACAGGAGTCGGCGTCTGCACGCCGTGTGATCGCCTAGTAAACTGTAAAATCTAGACAGCCGTCCAAGGCACTGGAGACTCTCATGGACGTGTACGGGATATTGACCCTCGAGCCTGGTTTCGAGTGGGAATCTGCGTTGCTTTGGGGGTTCTTCGCGCTGGTGCTGCTGTATCTTGCCAGGACCCATGCGCATCGACTGCTCTTCGGGGTCAGTCGAGCGTTGGCGCGTGCGCTTCGAGGTCTGGCTGCGCTGATCTGGCGCCTGCGTCGCCGTGCTGTGACGTTGCAGACGGAAATGCTGAACAGTGCCGCGCAGGCTGCGGCAGCGCGCTCGGTGAAGCGCGACTACCGTCGCCTGACCGGTACCGTGCGTGGCGAACTATCGGATTTCCCCAACCTCTCGCGCCAGGTCGGCGAGCTGTGCGTGCGTATGGAACAGAATTACGAGGCCAGCACCGAGGTACCGCCGGTGCCACCCAACTGGCTTGAGGCGGTGGATGCAGTGGCGCACAGCGGCAGGGGAGCCGATCCGGCCCTGGCCAATATTCTGGATGCGATGCATAGCACATTGACCCGCGCCAGCCACGACGCTCTTGAGGAGTACCGCTATGCGAGCCGAAAACGGCATAACAGCCTGCGTCGCATCGCGCCCAGCTGGCGTAAGGCAACCAGGGTGCTGGAGCGGATGGAGCGCACAGTCGGTGAACTGGACGATAGGATGACGGCGGCGGACGAGCACTGGCAAGCTTTCGAACAGGTGCGGCAGATGCCGCTGAAACCGAGTCTGTCGCTGCAACTGCGGCATCTGACCTATTTTTTGCTGGCACTGGCAATGCTGGCCGGTTTCGGCGTCGTGGCGGGCGGGCAGCTGGCCCTTCTGCATTCGCCGCTGAACCGCCTGCTTGCAGGTGAACCTGCGGTGCTCGGGCAGTCACTGGGCACGGTGGCGGTGTGGGCACTGGTCTGTGCCCCTGTGCTGCTGGGCGGGCTACTGCTGGAGCTCGGGCGCATGACCCGCCTGCTACCGATACTTGGCGGGCTCCCAAGTCGATTGCGGCTGCGTGCGATGAGCTGGCTGGCTGCCCTGGCGATACTGATCCTGGTGTTTCAGGCGCTACTGGTGGCGCTGGGTGCTGATACCCCGGTTGAGCCCCCGCTGCCACCGGGGGCGGCGCCTGTTCTCGCGGCGGTCGGTCTGAGCGTGCTGCTTGGACTGTTGCTGATGGCGATCGAATTACCCTTCGAGACTGCATTGCGCAGCGGTCGACAAGTGGGCATGAGCCTGCTGATCGCCATCCTGGGGTTGGGAGCTATTCTGGCACGCGTTACGGCTTGGGTCGTGCATTTGGTCGGGCTGATCGCGGTGCGTGCTTACGATCTGGTCATTTTCCTGCCCTTGGTGATCGACGAGGCGTGGGCCGCGCGTCGCCGACGCAATCATGCGGTCGAAGTGAGCGACACGACCGAGGAACGTCTGGGGTCCTAGGGCCTTTACCGCTGTTTCAGTGGGTGGTGCCGCCGCTCGCCACGAGGCCGCGCTTTCGCCGTTGCATCTCGATCAGTGTGAGTAGCGGTTTGAGATTGGCTTTCTCCACGGCGGAGACCCGCGGATCGCGTTCGATGGCGTCGCGACCGAGGCGCTCAAGTTCCAGCAGTTCCTCATCGTTCAGACGGTCGAAACTGAATGCATCGCCGTAACGGGCTTCCAGTTCGCTGAAATAGTGCGCCAGTGGGGGCTGATAGTCGGAGGTTGTATTCATAATCGTTTGCGGCGAGCCGGTGCGGGCAGGCCGGTTCAGGAGCCGGCGGCCTTGGTTTCGCTCGCCAGGGTGACGTTGAGTTCGAGGATTTCGCGGCCGCCGGCCTTGTCGACGCGTAGGTCGACCTGTTCGTCGGTGATCGCGTGGTAGCGCCGGATCACTTCAAGGATGTCCTGCTTGAGGCGCGGCAGATAGTCCGGGCTGCCACGTACGGCGCGTTCGTGGGAGATGACGATCTGCAGGCGCTCCTTGGCTATCTGCGCGCTGCTGGTCGGTTTGTTCTTGCGAAAGATGTCGAACAGACCCATAGCGTTATCCGAACAGGCGGTTCAGCAGACCGCGTTTTTCCGGTTTGATGAAGCGCAGCGGGCGATTGTCGCCGAGGAAGCGCGCGACCACGTCGGAATACGCCTGGCCGGCGTCGGTCTTGTCCTCGAGAATGACCGGAGTGCCGGCGTTCGAGGCCTTGAGCACCGCCGGAGACTCCGGTACCACGCCGATCAGCGGGATCGCCAGGATGTCGAGGATGTCCTCCATGCTGAGCATGTCGCCGGTGGAAACGCGGCCCGGGTTGTAGCGCGTGATCAGCAGGTGTTCCTTCACCGCGTCCTGGCCGTTTTCGGCGCGCTTGGACTTGCTCTGCAGGATACCGAGGATGCGGTCCGAGTCACGCACCGAGGAAACCTCGGGATTGGTCACGATCAGCGCCTCGTCGGCGAAGTAAAGCGCCATCTGCGCACCCTGTTCGATACCGGCGGGGGAATCGCAGACCACATAGTCGAAATCCATTTCATGCAATTCGTCGAGCACACGGGCGACGCCGTCGCGTTTCAGGGCATCCTTGTCGCGGGTCTGTGAGGCGGGCAGCACATACAGGTTGTCGACACGCTTGTCGCGGATCAGGGCCTGGTTCAGCGTCGCCTCGCCTTGGGTGACGTTGATCAGGTCGTAGACCACGCGGCGCTCGCAACCCATGATCAGGTCGAGGTTGCGCAGACCGACGTCGAAGTCGATGACCGCGGTCTTGTGCCCTTTCTGGGCGAGTCCAGTGGAGAAAGCCGCAGCGGTGGTCGTCTTGCCGACGCCGCCCTTGCCCGAGGTTACGACGATGATCCTGGCCACGCGTGTCTCCAGTGTGCCGAAGGCGATGCAATGTTGTGGGAAGCCCGTCCCGGCAGGCGGTCGCCGGTGGTTGCCGGCAGTGGGACCGTCACCCGCCTGTCACAGAATAGAACATATCGTCGCAGATTATATCAGAGCATCTCGATCAACAGGCGCTCGCCGCTGAGCGAGGCATGCACGGGGCGTCCGCGAGTCTCGTCGGGTTCGGTTTCGAACACGCGGTAGCAGCCGGCGATGGAGATCAGCTCGGCTTCCAGCGACTGGCAGAAGATGTGGGCCGCCTCGTCGCCGCGCGCGCCTGCGATGGCGCGACCGCGCAGGGCGCCGTAGACGTGGATGCTGCCGTCGGCAATGATCTCGGCGCCCGCACTGACCGCCCCGAGCACGATCAGGTCGCCGCCCTCGGCGTAGACTTGCTGACCGGAGCGTACCGGCCGGTTGACGATGCGCGGGCCGCCGCCCGGGGCCGCGGCAGGGCTTACCTGCTCCGTCGTGCGGCTGCCCGCCACGGGCGCCGCGGTTTCGGGCATCAGCGCCAGGCCGGCCGCCATGGCGCGTTCCTGCAGGGCGGCGTCGCCGCCGCGCAGGGCCACCGGAACCAAGGTGTGCTTGCGCAGCACGGCGACCAGGCCGTCGAGATCGAGGGCCGCACCCTGCTCGGCGATCCGTGCCGCGTCCAGCACCACCGGGGCGCGTTCGAGAAAGCCGGGCGCCTGGGCCACCAGCGCGCCCAGCTTCGCGTCGATCGCCGCGAGATCGGTGTCGAGCAGGTTGAGTACGGACAGCGTAAAGCGGCTGCCTTTGAGTTCGCAGGCCTGCGCGCCGGTTTGCCGGGCGGCGGTGCTCAATGCCGCTTGCCTATCAGTTCGATGGCATAGCCGTCGGGGTCCTCGACGAAGGCGATGATGGTGGTGCCGGCATTCATCGGGCCGGGTTCGCGGATGATCTTGCCGCCGCGTTTGCGGATGGCCTCGCCGGCCTGATACACGTCGTCCACCTCGATGGCGACGTGGCCGAAGCCGGTGCCGAGGTCGTAGCGGTCCTGATCCCAGTTGTGGGTTAGTTCGAGCACGGTGTTGCTGTCCTCGTCGCCGTAGCCGACGAAGGCGAGGGTGAACTGGCCCTCAGGGTAGTCCTGGCGACGCAGCAGCTGCATGCCGAGCACCTCGGTGTAGAAGCTGATGGAACGGTCCAGATCGCCGACGCGGAGCATGGTGTGAAGCATGCGCATGGGAGTCTCCTGAGTTCGATGGGAGGGGCGCCGGTGCGGCCGGCGCACAAGTGGAGCGATTGTAAATACTGCGTCGCGGCGTGGCCAGTGCGGACCCGGCCGCAGTCAGTCGAGCGTCTTGAGGAATATCCGCGAGTTGCGTTGGTAGTTGTAGAGCGCTCGGCGGGCCACCGGAAGCTGATCGATCTGCCCGGGCACGAACCCGCGTTCACGGAACCAGTGGGCGGTGCGCGTGGTGAGCACGAACAGGCGTTGCAGGCCCCGATGGCGTGCGCGCTCCTCGATGTGCGCGAGCAGGGTGTCGCCATGGCCCTGATGGCGGTAGTCCGGGTGCACCACGAGGCAGGCCAGCTCGCCGACGTCTTCGTCGGCGAAACCGTAGAGCGCGGCGCACGCGATGATGAGTCCGTCGCGTTCGATCACGCTGAAATGGCCGATCTCGAGTTCGAGCTGTTCGCGCGAGCGACGCACCAGCACGCCCTCCGCCTCCAGCGGGGCGATCAGCGAGAGGATGCCGGCGACGTCGTCGATCATTGCCGGGCGCAGGTGCTCGTAGCCGCCGGTGCTGATCAGGGTGCCGACGCCGTCGCGGGTGTAAAGCTCGAGCAGTAGCGCGCCGTCGATGCGCCGGTCGACCAGATGCACGCGCCGTACGCCGTTCAGGCAGGCGTCGATGGCACCGTGCAGATGCCGGCGCGTCTCGTCGGTCAGCCGCCGCCTGCCGCCGAGCAGGGCCTGTGCTTCGGCGAGGCCGATCTGGCGCAGCGGACGCCGGCGTGCGTCGCGCAGACCCGTGGTTTCCTCCAGGAAAATGAGCTTGTCGGCGCGCAGCGCGCAGGCCACGGCGGTCGCGACCTCGGCCGCGCTGAGGTTGAACATCTCCCCGGTGGGCGAATAGCCGCGCGGGGAAATCAGCACCAGATGGCCCAGATCGAGATGCGGGCGGATGGCGCCGGTCTCGACGCGGCGCACCTCGCCGGTGTGCTGGTAGTCGATGCCGTCGCGCACGCCGACCGGCTTGGCGATCACGTGATTGCCGCCGACCACGGTCAGGCGCATGCCGGACATCGGCGTGTCGGCGATGCTCATGGACAGGCGCGCCTCGACCTCGGCGCGGGCGTCCGCGATGCCCGCGATCACCGAGCTCATCGCGGCCGCGTCGGTGATGCGCAGTCCGTTTGCGTAATGCAGTTCCCGGCCGGCCGCCTTCAGTCGTGCCTCGATCTGCGGGCGGGCACCGTGCACCAGCACCACGCGCACGCCCAGGCTGGCGAGCAGGGCGATGTCGTGCACCAGATCGGGGAAGGTTGTGTCCGCGATGGCCTCGCCGCCGAAGGCGACGACGAAGGTGCGGCCACGGTGTGCGTGGATGTACGGCGCGGCCTGGCGGAACCAGGCGATGTTCGGATTGTGGGCTGCGGTCTTGCTCACGCGGGGCGATCCTGTGAATGAGGCCTAACTATAACGAAATCGACTGCCGGCGCGGCGCCTTCAGTGTGCGAGGCACAGGCGTCGGATCAGTTCGCGCAGCATGTCGACTGTCTGTCCCAGCGCGGCCTGTTCGATGTATTCGTCCGGCTGGTGCGCCTGATCGATGCTGCCGGGGCCGATGACCACGGTTTCGATGCCGAGGTCGCGGAAGAAAGGCGCCTCGGTGCCGAAGGCAACAGCCTGAGCAGGGTGGCCGCTGAGTTCGACCAGGGTCGTGACCAGGGCGGCGTCGGCGGGGGTCTCGAAAGCCTCGATGCCAAAGAACAGTGGGTGGGTTTCGAAGCCGAGGCCACGGCCCTCCAGCGCTCGGCCGACGCGGTGGTGCAGTTCCTCGCGCAGCGCCTCGATGTGCATGCCGGGCAGCGGGCGCAGGTCGAAATGCAGCTCGCAGCTCGCGCAGATGCGGTTGGGGTTGTCGCCGCCGTGTACATGGCCGAGGTTGAGCGTGGGGTAGGGCACGGCGAAGGCGGGGTGGTGCTGGCGGCGCAGTTCGTCGCGCCAAGCGAGCAGTTCGCCCATCACGTGGTGCATGCCCTCGAGGGCATTGCGGCCGCGATCCGGGTCGCTGGAATGGCCGCTGTGCCCGGTCACGCGCACCGCCTCCATGATGATGCCCTTGTGCATGCGCACCGGACGCAGGTCGGTCGGCTCGCCGATCACGCAGTAGCGCGCGCGCGGCCGGCCCAGGCGGGTGAGCATGCGTGCGCCGTCCATGCTGCTTTCCTCGTCGGCGGTGCCGACGATGATCAGCGGATGCTCCAGCCGGGCCGGGTCGAGCCCGCGTGCGGCCTCGATGGCGAGCGCGAGAAAGCTCTTCATGTCCGCGGTGCCGAGGCCGTAGAAGCGGCCGTCGGCCGCGGTCAGGCGGAACGGATCGTGGGTCCACAGGCCGTCGTCGAAGGGCACGGTGTCGGTGTGCCCGGAGAGCACGAGCCCGCCCTCGCCCTCGCCGAGGGTGGCGATCAGGTTGGCCTTGTCCGGAAAATGTTCCAGTGGAATGATCTCGACCCGGAAGCCGGCGTCCTCCAGCCAGCCGGCGAGTTTTTCCACCAGAGCGAGGTTACCGCTGTCGAAGGCGGGCGAGACGCTGCTCACCGACGGGGTGGCGATGAGTTCGGCGAGCATCTGTTCGAGCGGTGGCGCGGGCATCGGAAGGATTCCAGTCGCTGACGGGAAGTCATAGCATAGGCGGTTGCGCCTGCCGGCCGGAAGCCTGCCGCGCACCCACGGCGGAATGCGCCGCACAGCGAGGATGCCCCCATGATCCGCCCCGCCACCCTGGACGATGTCGACGACCTGCTGCGTCTGGAGGAAACCTGCTTCCAGACCGACCGCCTGAGCCGTCGCCAGTTCCGTTACATGATCACGCGTGCGCACTCGGACGTGCTGGTGCACGCGCACGACGGCCGGGTCGAGGCCTATGTGCTTACGCTCTATAGTCGCGGCACCTCGCTGGCGCGTATCTACTCGATCGCGGTCAGCGCCGCGCTGCGCGGGCAGGGCGTCGGCCGCGCCCTGGTGGAGGCGGCCGAGGCCCGCGCCAAGGCGGAGGGGCGCATCACCCTGCGGCTGGAGATCCGCCGCGACAACACCGCCTCTCTGGCGCTGTTCCGCTCGCTCGGCTATCGCCAGTTCGACCAGGTGCCGGACTACTACGAGGACCACATGGAGGCGCTGCGCTTCGAGAAGTCGCTGGCGCCGCATCTCCGGGCGGAGCAGGTTCGCGTGCCCTACTACGAGCAGACGCTCGACTTCACCTGCGGCCCTTCCTCGCTGATGATGGCGATGAGCGCGCTGCAGCCGGAGCAGCCGATGAACCGCACGCTGGAGCTGCGCATCTGGCGCGAGGCGACCATCATCTTCATGACCTCGGGGCACGGCGGCTGCGGGCCCTTCGGGCTCGGCCTGTCGGCCTGGCACCGTGGCTTCGACGTCGAGATATTCGTCAGCGACGGGGCCAACTTCCTGGTCGATTCTGTGCGCAGCGAAGTCAAGAAGGAGGTCATGCGCCTGGTACAGGAGGATTTCCTGGCCGAGCTTGAGGCGCACGACGTGCCGATCCACTTCACGCCGCTGCGCGTCGCCGATCTCAAGGCGCGCTTCGAGGCCGGCGGGATTCCGGTGGTGCTGATCAGCTCGTACCAGATCTACGGCGAGAAATTTCCGCACTGGGTCGTGGTCACAGGTTTCGACGAACGCTTCGTCTACGTCCACGATCCCTTCATCGATTACGAACAGGGCGAAACGGCCCTGGATTCCATCAACATGCCGATTTTGCAGAAGGAGTTCGAACACATGACCCGTTACGGACGCGCCGGCCTCAAGGCCGTGCTGATCGTCAGCCGCAGGGAGGCTGCCGATGCCTGAACCGTTAGTGGTGGTGGAAAATCTGTCGGACTGGAAGGACATCTATCCGGCACTCAAGGTCGTCACCGTGCGCGACTATCTCAGCGGTGCGGCGGAGGGCATGGACGACGACCTGCAGGTCATCAACCTCGCGCGCAGCTACCGCTATCTCAGCGTCGGCTACTACACCTCGCTGCTCGCCGAGGCGCGCGGGCACCGCGTGATCCCGAGCGTGCGTACCATCCAGGATCTCAGCCGCAAGGCGATCTACACCCTCGACACCGAGGACCTGGAGCGCCTCGCGCGCAAGACCGTGGGCCGCACGCGGCAGGACGTCACCGTCAACGGCCTGGAGCTGATGCTCTATTTCGGGCAGACCTCCTCGCCGGAGTGGCAGGACCTCGCGCGGCAGATCTTCGACGCCTTCCGCTGCCCCGTGCTGCGCGTGGAGCTGCGCCGTCAGGGCGAATGGCGCATCAGCGCGATCCAGGCGCTGCACCCGCAGGCGCTCACCGCGGAACAGCAGGCCGCCTTCGCCGAGGCGCTCGGCGTGTTCCTGGCGCGCCGCTGGCGCAAGCCGCGCAGCCGCACGCGCTACCGCTACGACCTCGCCATCCTGCACAACCCGGACGAAAAGCTGCCGCCCTCCAACCGCGGCGCGCTGGCGCACATGGTGCGCGCCGGCAAGGCGGTGGGCGTGGATGTCGAGCTGATCACGCGGCGCGACTACGGCCGGCTTGCCGAGTACGACGCGCTGTTCATCCGCGAGACCACCAGCATCGACCACTACACCTACCAGTTCGCCAAGAAGGCCGAGAGCGAGGGCATGGTGGTGATCGACGACCCCGACTCGATCCTGCGCTGCACCAATAAGGTGTATCTTGCCGAGCTGCTCAAGGCGCACCGCGTGCCGCGTCCGCGCACGATCATCGTCAGCCGCGACAACGTCGACGAACTCGAGGCCGAACTGGGCTACCCGATGGTGCTCAAGATTCCCGACGGTTCGTTCTCGCGCGGCGTGGTCAAGGCCAACAACGCCGCCGAACTCAAGCGACTCGCCGGACAGTTCTTCAAGGACTCGGACCTGATCCTCGCGCAGGAATTCATGTACACCGAGTTCGACTGGCGCGTGGGCATCCTCAACAACAAGCCGCTGTTCGTGTGCCAGTATTTCATGTCCAAGAAGCACTGGCAGATCCTCAAGCACGACGACAAGGGCGGCAACGCCCAGGCCGGCGGCTTCAAGACCTGGCCGGTGGATGAAGCGCCCGCCAAGGTGGTCAAGACCGCGTTGCGTGCGGCTAAGCTGCTCGGCGACGGGCTCTATGGGGTGGACCTCAAGCAGGCCGGCGACAAGGTCGTGGTCATCGAGGTTAACGACAACCCCAACATCGACGCCGGTGTCGAGGACGACATCATGGGCGAAGCGCTGTACCGCACCCTGATGGAGGAATTCGTGCGCCGGATCGAAATGCGGGCGGTATGAGCCGCCGCGGAGGTGCGACGATGAGCGAACTCAAGCTGGTGATCGGCAACAAGAACTACTCCTCCTGGTCGCTGCGGCCCTGGCTGCTGCTGCGCCGCCACGGCCTGCGCTTCGAGGAAATCCGCGTGCCGCTCTACACGCCCGAGTACGCGGAGCGGGTCGCCGGGCTGTCGCCCTCCGGCAAGGTGCCGGTGCTGCACCACGGTCCGCTCGCGGTGTGGGACTCGCTCGCCATCTGCGAATACGTTTCGGAGCAATTGCTCGACGGCCGCGGTTGGCCCGCCGACCCCGAGGCGCGCGCCGTCGCAAGATCGGTGAGCGCCGAAATGCATGCCGGTTTCCAGGCCGTGCGCACTTATCTGCCGATGAACCTGCGCGGGCGTTTCCGCTGGCGTTCGCCAGGCCCCGAGATCGAGGCTGAGGTGGCGCGCATCACTGGCCTATGGACCGACTGCCGCGCCCGCTTCGGTGGGCTCGGGCCCTGGTTGTTCGGCGGATTCACCATCGCCGATGCGATGTACGTTCCGGTCGCGCTGCGCTTTTCCGTCTACAACACTCCGCTGGAAGGCGTGGCCGCGGAGTACGTGCACACCTGCCTAGCCGACGAACACGTGCGCGAATGGTGCGAGGGCGCCTACCGTGAAACCGAGGAACTGCCCCAGTTCGAGGCGCGCGAACTCTGGGAGCCCATGCCGGGCGGTTATTCCGGCTGATCCCTCCAGACCTTCAGGTCGCCGCTCCACGCATCCGCCCGCGCCATTTGTACGCAGCGATCCCGCCCCAGATCAGCTCGATCACGCCGAACGGCCAGGTACCGGCTAGCCAGCCGTAGGCCGATGAGGCGAAGCAAGAGAGCGCGAACAGCAGCGTGAACCAGGGCGAGCGCGATTCCAGCGCATAGAACAACATCATCAGGGTGACGGCGACGGCGCCGAACAGGGTTAGCATGAGGTGGTCCTCGGGCACGTGGAGGTTGTTGTGAGCCTTTGTGTGTCCATGGGTTCGATAAGGTATTTCTCTTGGCTTGGGAGGTTGTGAACCCCTGAGGCAGTTTATCGACTGTGATGGGGCAGTTTCACGCGCTTTGGGCGGCGGCGTTCTTTATGTGACTTGAGTGCACTTCGGCTCGCTGTGACTGATGGCGCATTGAGTGGGAACGGTGGGACGGTTTCACACGCCTTGAGCGACGGCGTTCTTGACTGGTTTCGGTGCGGGCGTGCGAGTGACTTTGTACGGCGCATCCCTGCGCCTTACTCCTTCGGGGCTGACGCGAAAAACCGTTCCCGACGATTTTTTCTTTGGACGAATAAAGAAAGTCACCAAAGAAATCTAGACGTTCTACAAAGGTGTTGGTCCTTGATAACGTACGGATGTCGCAACAAATAGAATCGCCTGAGCTTTCATTGAAAATTGCGTACAACTTCACCTGCGGAAAATATTTCCCTCGCGCCACACGTCGACAACCATCGCCACAAGCCGCTGTCACACAAGCACTTTCTGGACGATCGCGCGAATGATGACCAACACCTTTTTAGAACGGCTAGCAAAGAAATTCGCCCCAGATCGCCTTGACCCTACGGGCAACCTCGCGTGAATCCGTCTGGCCGGGGCCGCAGCCAAGCGCCGTCCGGGCGCGGGCTGCTCGGCCCGGGTCCTCCGGGCCGACTCCGTCCAGCCGCATCCCCGCGAGGCAAGGCGATAAGGGGATAGACAGAAATAAAGACGTAACTACTCAGTGAAAATAATTACAAAAAGTACTTGACAGGGTTTTTGGTAGTTTTTTTGAAAATATGGCGGCGCTGTAACGAGTGCGATTATTGGTCTCCGAAAGCGACAGAGGCGTAGTCTTCCTTGCGACATCACGCGAGGCACTGCCCCACCGTCAGTCAATTATTTTACGCCGCCAGATCGCCTTACAAACGAGAAAATTGGCACTTCAAAACCCGTGAGATAATAGCTTCATTACTTCTTTGGAGCAGTCTTGCGTGCGGATCGACGGCGTCGATATCGAGATCACCCTGGCACAGGTCAGGGCGCAACTGGAGCAGGAGAAAGACCTATCTCCGGCACTCCGCGCCAGTATCGAGATGATGCTCATGTTGTTCGTCGTGTTACTCAACCGTCTCGGGCTCAATAGCCGCAACAGCAGTCAGCCGCCGGCATCGGATCCCAATCGGCCACGCAGCCAGCGTGTGCGCTCAAGCCGACCTTCCGGTGGCCAGCCGGGGCACGTGGGCAAGACCTTGCGCCCGGTCGAGCATCCCGATGAGATCGAGGTCCTCAAGATCGATCGTCGTCGCTTGCCGAAAGGCTGCTATACCGAGGCGGGTTTCGAGACTCGCCAGGTTTTTGATATCGACATCAGCCGGATCGTGACCGAGTATCGGGCGCAGATCCTGGAGAATGAATCAGGCCAACGTTTTGTGGCTTCATTCCCGGAAGGGGTGGATAAGAAGGTGCAGTATGGTTCCGGCCTCAAGGCCCATGCCGTCTATCTGTCCCAATATCAGCTCTTGCCCTACAAGCGGATCCAGGATTACTTTGCCGATCAGTTGGGCATCCCTTTGAGCGATGGTTCACTGGTGAACTTCAATCGCGAGGCATTTACCCGCCTGGCGGCCTTTGAGGCGATCAGCAAAACGGCATTGGCCAAAGCCGTGTCCGCTCATGCCGACGAGACCGGGGTCAACATTGATGGCAAACGCCATTGGCTGCATGCTCTGTCCAATGCTGATTGGACGCATTATCAGGTCCACAGTAAGCGAGGCCAGGAGGCGATGGACGCGATCGGGATCCTGCCACGGTTCCGCGGTGTGCTGTGTCATGACCATTGGAAACCCTATTACCGTTATCGGGACTGCACCCATGCCCTGTGCAATGCCCACCACCTGCGCGAACTGGAACGAGCATTCGAGCAGGACGGACAACAATGGGCGGAAGCGATGGGCAAGCTGCTCAGAGAGATTCATCAGGCCGTCGAGAACGCTGGCGGCATCCTGCCGCTGACCGAGGCCAATGCTTACCGGCAGCGCTACCGAGATGTGCTCGAGGCGGGGCAACTGGAATGCCCTGAGCCGGAAAAACCACCCGACAACAAGCCTCGGGGGCGGATCAAGCGGAGCAAGGCCCGCAATCTGCTGGAGCGTCTGATGGCCTATGAAGACGATGTGCTGCGTTTCATGGTGGACGTCAATGTGCCGTTCACGAACAATCAGGCGGAGAACGATATCCGTATGACCAAAGTGCAGCAGAAGATCTCCGGCTGCTTCCGCAGCCTGGAGGGTGCCGCGATGTTTTGCCGCATACGGGGATATCTATCGACCTGCCGAAAGCAGGGGGTCACGGCTTCGGAGGCGTTGCGCCTAGTATTCGATCGCAAGCTACCGGCTTTTGCTCTGGCGATCTCTGAGAATTAGCTGAGTAGTTACATAAAGACAAGCTAAGCGCGTCACGAACGCGAAGCAGGAAGTCATTTGATTAGAGTTCCCGTTACGCTTTGCCTCGCCCGCAGGGCCAAGGCGTTTCGGATACATTTCTTTCCCCGGTTTCTTTGAGCGAGCAAAGAAAAAATCGCCGGGAACGGTTTTGCGCATTAGCCCCGGAGGGGTGAGTTGCATGGATGCGTCGAACAAATCAGGGTGGGCACATCGCCATGCAAGTTCAATCACGAATAGACTGACTCGCACCCGAAACCCTTCATCAGTATTAAAGGTGAAACAATGCGGGACTTGGCCTCGATTTTTTCTCAATTAATGTGGGGGTCAAGATTTGGCCACTTACGGCTGCGGGCATAGAACCTTCGATCATATAGGTCATTTGAGCGTCTGCAACTTCGTGTAGTACGGCCATATCGAAGGCAACCAATTATGCCGACGATGTCTAAGGAACCGGTGGCGATTCAAAGATGGTTCGGCAGAGTAGCTAACCGAATTGCATGGATGATCAACTGAAAACGATTCGCTTGTGAATCTGGAAATGGGATGCCATTTCGTCACGGCAAAATAAGCCCTTTGATTTTCCTGGCAGGCCTGTTTAGGCCTGCACTGGCGAATGCGGCTTCGGCGGATTCCGGTATCTCAGTTGGACTTCACGCTGAAGCCGAGCACGGAGATGCGACTGCCCAGGAAAAACTCGAGATGGCATATCTCGAAAAGGCAGAAAAGCTTTCAATCTCCGCGCGATCAAGGAACAACGGGCAGGTTGTCGATTTGTTCCGTAATGCCATGTACTGGTTCGGGAAATCCGCCGATCAGGGCTACTACGATGCGCAACTCCATCTGGGAGACGCCTACGCCAAAGATCTTGGTGTACCACGTGACAAAACCAAGGCTGCGTATTGGTACAGGAAGGCCATTGATGGGGTCAAGAAAGCTGTTCAAGAGGGTATCGAGCGGGATGAATACCTACAGCAGCGTGATGATCTAAGCCATTAACATTCCAACAAATTAATTGATCCCAAACCTTGATCATACATTTCGAATCCGAGAACACGCGGTTCGCGTTAAATGAGATTATGGCCACCCATGACAGATATGGCGTTGATCTCGCTGTGCACAGGGCTTGCTCATTTTGCGGACATTTCTATCAGAAGAACTCATATTCCAAACGGGCAACCAAGGTCTCACGGGACGCGGCCGTGGTCGTCCCATACAGAGCCACCAACCCATAACGCAAGTCTTTGCCCGGCTCGGTGGTGAACTGACCGACCAAGCCCATTCCCAGCTGCTGACGGGAGGGTCCATATAGCCCTGTCCATCCTACCGGTTCACCATAGGCCTCGACTATTGGGGATAGTTCGCGGCGCCAGCGGTATTGGATGCGGGCTCGGTAATCCAATTCAATACCATGACGTGCATGGGTTCCATACTCATGAGCGACTAGCAGATTCAGCCGTGCAGAGATGCGTCCGAAATCCTTTGCAAGGGATGGGCCGATGCTGATTCGATATGGATCGTTTGCGTATCGGGGAATCTCATTTTCATTGATCAGCCCGACATCCGCCCAGTATTTCCCCTGAGGGGTGAGTTGGAAGCGATTTTCCCATTCAAAGTCTTCCAACTTTAATGATTCGCTCGGTTCTTTTTCCGCTTCGGCATACACTTCCGTAGCCCACCAATGGGTAAACGTATGGCCGGCAGCAAATTTGACGGCCTGTCTGGCACCACTCAGTGGGCCAGCACCCCAGCTATTGAAAGCGCGCATTTCAAGCTCAGTCTCGCCCTTGACCACCGTGGGCGAGTAGACCTTGTAGTCGGCGGCATATGCCTGGGCGCCCACGAACACACCTACGATAAGGACCAAGGTCATGATGGCCAGCATTACGGCGCCGGCGGCGGGTAGTCTGAGGCGGCCGCTTTTGACCAGCATGGGTACACCGATGATCGTGAGCGCGCCGATCCACACCAGTACCTGCATGAGTGAAGGCGCAGGCGTGTAACCTACTAACGCCTCGAGGCTGCGTCCGAATACGCTGCCTCCCGGAACCAGCCATGACGTATTCCAAACACCCGGAATCAGTGGGGGCAGGTATCCGGCCTGCACGAGGAACGCCGCACCTCGTGAAAGCATGCCGGAGGCAATGAAAAGGATGATCACGCCGCTTACCCTGAATAACGACTTGATGGGTATGCGTGAGAGTCCGGCGAACAGCGTATAGCCCACAGTGACTCCAGCTGCGACGCCCAACAGACCGCCGATAAGCACTTGCATGTCATTTACGCCGCTGGCGGCGATGCCATACAGAAACAGCGAGACTTCCGAACCTTCCCGCATGACGGCAAGAGCCGTAACGACAACCAGCATAGTCGCCGGTTCTTGGCCGGCGGTCACGGCGGTGCCCAGGGTTTTTAGCCGAGCGGCCATTTCACGACCGTGTTCTGCCACCCAAAGGTTGTGCCAGGCAAGCATGAGCCCTGCGACGGTAAGCACGCCGGCCTCGAATAGCGCCTGACCGGTACCGTGGGCGAAACCTGATACCACATCGATACCACTGGCAACGAGCGCGGCGACTATGACGCCAATGGCAACCCCAGTACCGATCAATACACCGCGCCGCGGAACCCCTTTCACGGCGGCACCTACAATCCCAATCACCAGGGCGGCTTCCAGCACTTCCCGAAAGACGATAATCAATGCGCCAATCATGACTGAGCGGCCTTGGTATCTTTTGGAACCTCAATCCAACCGCTGGTATCTGGGTTGAAATCGTCGAAGATCTTGTACTTGCCTGATGAAAGCGGCCCGATCCATACCGTGATGGTCCCGCCTGCAGGGATGAGCTGTTCCCTGTTGAGGTCGAAGCTTTCAAATTCCGAAGGTAGGTTACGGGTGTTCTTCACCAACAGCTTGATCCGCACACCGGCTGGAACAATCAAAATATCTGGGACAAAGCTGTGTGGTTTTAGAGCGATTTTGAAAGTCGGCGAGGCCTCGGCGGTGACGGCAAGCAATGCGAGTGCTAAGACTATGAGGGTTGATTGCATGCGCATACAACGTTCCTTGGAAGTGACGGCTGTCTGAATACACCAAGGATAACGAGAATGATTCGCATTAGCAATGCTGAGGTGCGCTCACTCATTGATGCGAAGTACTGGGCGAACGCGAGCAGCTAATATCCAACATCCATTTTCGTATCTATACGACCTATCAGGTTTACCCACTGTGAGCGGTTATCGACTTGGCGTTTCAGCTTGAGGCTTGTAACAAGGGATGTTGAAAAAAATGGACGTTGTTTCCATTGCTGACAAGTCAGTAAATTAGGGAACAAGTGGTGATATGGGTTGTCTTCATGTTCCCTGAAGAGAGATGGACGCAAGGTGTCGCGCGCTGCGCTGCAAGAGATGCGGCTGCTGGCCCTGCAGCGAATGAACGAAGGCGAGTCGCCAGCCGCGGTGGCCACCTCGTTCGGTCTGCACCGCGGTGGGCCTACAAGGTACGGGCCAAGGCCCACGGTCGTGGGCACGGCAAACGCGCCTTGCTCTCGCGCAAGGGCACAGGGCGCCCGCGCCGCCTGACTGCTGCGCAAGAGCGCCGAGTCTTTCGGTGGATCAACGGCAAGAACCCGCGTCAGTACGGCTTTGACTTTGGCCTGTGGACGCGCCAACTCGTGCGCGAGCTGGTTGCCCAACGCTTTGGGGTGACGCTGTCGCGGGCGAGCATCGGGGCCTTGCTCGCCCGCGTGGGCCTGACACCGCAAAAACCCCTGCAGCGCGCCTACCAGCGTGATCCCGAAGCGATCGCGCGCTGGGTCAAGGAAACGTACCCGGCTATTGCCCGGCGCGCCAAGCGCGAGAAGGCCGAGGTGTTTTTCTGGGACGAGTCGGGCTTTCGCACCGATGCCGTGCATGGCAAGACCTGGGGCGCTAAAGGCCAGACCCCCGTGGTGGAACGCCCCGGTCAGCGTCAGTCGATCTCGGCGGCCTCGGCGGTCAACGCCAAGGGCGCCTTCTGGTTCGAGACCTACCCAGGAGCCCTCACCGGGGAATGGTTCGTGCACCTGCTCAAGAACATGATGGCCGAGCGCGGGCGGCCGGTGCATCTGATCATCGACGGCTTGCCAGCGCACAAAAAAGCCATCGTCAAAGAGTATGTGGCCAGCACGGCAGGTGCGCTGACGCTGCACGTCTTGCCGGGCTATGCACCAGACCTCAACCCGGATGAGCTGGTCTGGAGCCACGCCAAGAGAACAGGCGTGGCGCGCAATCCATTACGCAAGGGCGAAAAACTCAAGGGCCGGGTCGCTGCTCAGCTTCAATCCATGGCTGACAATCCCGCGCTCGTCAGGTCATGCTTCGAGCATCCTTCTGTTGCCTGTATTTCTGACTGCTGAGTAATACGATTTGCCTGCAGATTTGCGAATAACGGACAGGAATATTAGAGAGCCCAGAAGGCCGCATAGGATCGGTTATGGTCTGATGTTGTCGTCTGGTCATAGTGTGGCTGCGCATTTCGTCGAAGGTGACCGCCGATTTCGGTGAACGTGACCGCTGCTCTCATTGGTTGCGCACTGGAGTGGTTTTTCTATCCTGAGCGGTCACGATCCGTCAACCGGAGCCTGGATCTTGCGCATGGACTCGCCGGTCAGGTTGAGTCGGTGTGAGCCGTGCAGGAGGCGGTCGAGGATAGCGTCGGCCAGGGTGGCTTCACCGAGGTAGTCGTGCCAGTGTTCGATAGGCAACTGGCTGGCGATCAGGGTGGAGCGTCGGCCGTGGCGATCCTCGATGACTTCCATCAGGTCGTTGCGCTGTGCGGTGTTGAGCTTTTGGATGCCCCAGTCGTCGAGGATCAGCAGGTCGGTTTTGAGGAGCTGGCCCATGAGCCGGACGTAGGAGCCGTCGCCGTGGGCGATGCGCAGCTGCTCGAACAGCGCCGGCAGGCGCAGGTAGCGCACCGACAGGCCGCGCCGGCAGGCCTGATTGCCCAGTGCGCAGGCGAGCCAGGTCTTGCCGCAGCCGGTCGGTCCGGTGAGGCACAGGTTCAGTGCCTGGTGTATCCAGTCGAGGCTGGCCAGTTGGGCCATGCGGGGCTTTTCCAGGCCCCGGCGGTGGTGGTAGTCGATGTCCTCGACGCAGGCCGGCACGCGCAGGCGGGCGGCCTTGAGCAGGCGGGTGAGGCGTCGGTTCTCGCGGTGCAGCACCTCGTGCTCGATGAGCAGGGCGAGGCGCTCGTCGAAGGACAGCGCATGGGTCTGGGGTTGGCCCTGTTGTTGCTCGAGGGCGGCGAGCATGCCGGTGAGGTTGAGGGTGCGCAGCTGTTGGCGGGTCTGTTGATTGAGCATGGCGTGGAGCTCCTCAGTGATAGTAGTTGGCGCCGCGGACATTGGCGTGCAGGGGCAGTGCCTCCTGGGCCGGGCTCTGATCGAGGGGCTGTTGGTCAAGGCCGCGGGCGAGGATCGACTTGACGCTCTGGTAACGGGCCGAGTCGATGGCCAAGGCTCGAGCGCAGGCCGCCTCCAGGCGCGCCGGGCGGTAACGCCGAGCGAGGCTGAGCAGCCCCAGGCAGGCGCGGTAGCCGTGCTCCGGATGAGGCCGGTCGGTCAGCTGGCGGCGTACCACCTCGGCCGTGCTGGGGCCGATCTGGCTCGCCCAGCGCAGGAAGCGCTTGGGTGACCAGTCACGGTGCACCTGATGGGTCTTGGGCATGTGCTCGGTGACGGTGACGTAGCGGCCCGGGCCGTGGTGGCGCGGATGCAGGGCCACGCGCTGACCCCGGTGCAGCACCTCGATCGTGGTGGCGGTGATGCGCAGGTCCAGCACCTGGCCGACCAGGGCATGCGGGACGCTGTAGCAGCGCTTGTCGACCTCGACGTGGTAGTCGATGCCGGGCCGGGCGCGTCGCCACTCGGCGTAGACGTAAGCCTCGCCCGGCAGCGGGCGCAGCGCGGGCCGATCGAGGCTCTCGAACAGGTCGCGACGGCTCTCGGTGCGACCCTGGAAGAGCCGCTCGTTCAGTTCAGGCAACAGCGCGGCGATGGCCCGGTTCAACTCGGCCAGCGAGAAGAAGCGGTGGTGGCGCAGCCGCGCCAGGATCCAGCGCTCGACCACCTGCACCGCCACTTCGACCTTGGCCTTGTCCTTGGGCTTGTAGGGCCGCGCCGGCAGCACGGCGGTGCCGTAGTGCGCCGCCATCTCGGCATAGGTGGCGTTGAGCTGCGGCGCGTAGCGCTCGGCGCGCTGAACCGCCGCCTTGAGGTTGTCCGGCACCAGCAGCGCCGGCACCCCGCCGAAGAAGCCCAGCATGCGCTGGTGGGAGGCGATCCAGTCGGGCAGCGACTGGGTCCAGGTAGCCTCGACATAGGTGTAGCTGGAGGCCCCGAGCACGCCGACAAAGATCTGTGCGGTACGCACCTCGCCGGTGTGACGGTCGACGATGTCGACCGTGGGCCCGCAGTAATCGATGAAGACCTTTTCCCCGGCCTGATGGTGCTGGCGCAGGCTGCGCTTCTGCCGCTCTCGCCACTGCCGGTAATGGTGACAGAACTGGGTATACGCGTACGCGCGCTCGCCGTGCGCGGCGCAGTACTCGGCCCAGAGCAGTTGCAGGGTCACGCCCTTGCGCTTGAGTTCCTGATGGATCTGGAAGCCGTCGGGGACGACGAACCGGCTCGAGGGCGCCTTGGCGGGAAACAGACGTGCCTCCAGGGCGGCCTCGTCCATGTCCGCAGGCAACGGCCAGGTGATGCCTTGAGCCCTGGCCAGGTTGACGTACTTGTTGACCGCGCCCTTGGACAGGCCGCAGGCGCGGCTGATCTGCGCGTGGCTGAGTTGGGCTGCGTATTTGAGGCGCAGCACCTCGATGACATGCTTCATTGGAATCCTCGCTGCCGGCACCGCTGTCTCCTTGAGTGAGCAAAGGAGCGCGGTTGTGCCGGAATAAGTGAAAGAATTCCAGTGGCTTGGATGAGATGACGGAGGAACGTGACCGCCGATTTCGGAAAAAGAGCCGAAATCGGTCACGATCAAACGAAATGGCCGGTCACGTTGATCCGAAACGGGCGGTCACGTTCGAGCGAAATGACCGGTCACGTTGCGCCGAAATACGCAGTGTGGCACCACAGAGAAAGAACAATTTCTGAGAATCTGCGTTCTGGTCAGCACAGTAACCTCGTCACCAATTGCCGGAACGATGTTCAGCTAATACCGGAATCCGTGCTCAGGCGGCCAAGCCGCAGGTTAGGTTGGCTGGCAGGGCACGGTCGATGTGTCGAGGGTAAGGCAGGTCCAAGCTATTCATGATGTCCATGAATGCCTGCCGATCCTTATCCGCCAGCCGCGGATTAAGCGTTTTTTCCTGGCCGATACTAGACACCCGTCGGCCTGCGTAGTCGTGTCCAGGGAAGATGAGCGTTTCATCGGCAAAGGCAAATAGACGTTGAATGCTGTCATACAGCCGCCCTGAATCACCCTGCTGGAAGTCGGTGCGCCCACAAGCATTGATCAACAGAGTGTCACCAGTAAACAGTCGGTCTCGCCAGCGGTAGCTGGTGCAACCATCGGTATGACCGGGAGTGGCGATGGCGGTTAGAACCTCGTTGCCGAAGGTCAGTGTTTCGCCATCAGCGATCAGCCTATCGGAGCAGATCAGGTCAGTAGCGGCGCCGGTGATGACCTTGGCGCCAGTCGCTTCGCGCAGCGAACCTGAGCCGGTGACGTGATCGGCGTGAACGTGGGTATCGACCGTATAGCGCAGCTCAATGCCAAGTTCGCGAATGGCGCTGAGATCGCGCTCATGCAGTTCCTTCACCGGATCGATGATGATCCCCTCGTGAGTCAGTGCATCGGCGAGCAGATAGGTATAAGTGGACGTATCGGTATCAAACAACTGACGGAAAATGATCATGTTGAAATGCCTCGAAACATTAGAGAATTCTTATACTCATATCAACAGACATGATCTTCCATGTCAATACCCAAGTAATTAAGTCGGGATTTTGCATGCGGGTGTCAGCAAAGAGCGACATATCTGACGCTCTAGGAGGGCAACACAAATGACTTGTCGGGGTCGTTTGTGGGCATCCCCTCTCTCCCCCAACTTTCCCGTCACCCCATGGTCTTACCAACCAACACTTATCAAAAAACACTGACCGGGAGAGTCAATGAAAAGACAGGCTGTATGGATAATCGGACTGGTGGCCGCAACCGCGACCCTGGCCGGGTGCGATGTGCCGGTGGGCGGCGCTTATCCGGGGCCTGTGGTTTATCCGGTGGTGCCGATCTACGGCGTGCGTCGGCACGACGAGGGTTATCCCGAGCGGCATGACGAAGGCCCGTCGCCGGGGCGATATGCTCAGCCGATGGGACCGGCCGGCGACCGCGGGTACTATCCGCCGCAAATGCCGCCGCCGGCTCCGCCGGTGCGGCAGTATCAGGATCGGTATGCGCCGCCGCCTCATGACCGTCCGCGCGATGAGCGCCATCAGCGTCAGGATCGGCGTGAGCAGGACAATCGCAAGCGACAGGATCAACGCCAGCAGGACCGGCATCGGCGCAAGGACGAGCGCAAGCGCAAGGATCAGCCGTCGCAGCAGCCGGATTCTCCGCCGCAGGACGGGTCCGGGCAGCGCGCGTATCCGCTGTTGCCCACCACGCGCCCGTGAGGCACGCGTGAGCGGTTGCGTGGATCGGCCGGTCGCGCGGCCGGATTCGCAAGTTCAGGAACTCGTCCGCCTTAACCGTTGTCGACAGGCCGGGCATCGTTTGATGCGATCCCGCCGGCGCCCGGACCTCGGGAGCGCTGGTTTTTGGCTTTGCAACAGAGGAGGTTTCATGTCTGGACATCGACCAGCAAGATTGATTTTGGGGGCCGGACTGGCCGTGGGCATGCTTGTGAGCGGAGCAGCATTTGCCGGGTCGCAGAGCAGTGCGAGTGCCGGGCCAGGTTTGCATAGCTCCTTCAATATGTACGCCAAGCCGTCGCACGGCCAAGGTACGATGCAGGGCTCGACCGCAACCGGCAGCAGCAGCGGTACGAAGCACAAGCGCAGCCTGTATGGCGAGGGCGGCATGCAGAGCCAGTTCGGCTCGTCGGGCATGGCCGCCAACGGCAGCGCGCAGTGCTCCAAGGGCTAGCCCTATGCCGGCGGGGTCGTGCTGACCCCGCCGCACCGGCGCGAGACGTGCGTCTCGCGCCGGTTCCGTTCCCCGGGCGTCCGTCCGGGAGCGTCACTTCCCTCCGAGCAGATTCTCGACCAGCGCGACCCACAGCTCGATGCCGTGGGCGATGGCGGCGTCGTTGAAGTCGTAGGCGCAGCTGTGCAGCGAGGCCTCGTGCTCGGCGTCGCGGATGCCGAGCCAGAGGTAGGCGCCGGGCAGACGCTGGGTGAAGAAGGAGAAGTCCTCCGCGCCCATCGAGGGAGTGGGCGGACGGTCGCTTTCGCGCAGGCCGTCGACGCGGGCGGCGGCGCGGCGCAGGTCGGCGACCTCGGTGGCGTGGTTGAAGGTCACCGGGTACTGCGGCTGGTAGTCGAGTTCGGCCTCCATGCCGTAGAGCGCGGCGATGCTGCGCGCAGCCTCTTCCATCGCCTCGCGGATGTTTGCCTGGGTGTCCGGCTGCAGCGTGCGCACCGTGCCGGCGATGTGCGCCTCGGCGGGGATCACGTTGTACGCGGTACCGGCATGGATCTGGGTGACGGTGACCACGGCCGGGTCGGTCGGCGCGGCAATGCGTCGCGTGAGTCCGGACAGCGCGGCGGTCAGCGCGGCCACGACGCCGGCGGTGTCCTGGGTGCGGTGCGGCCAGCCGGCATGACCGCCGCGGCCGCGCAGGCGGATGTCCCAGATGTCGGAGGCGGCCATGCACGGGCCTTCGAGGATGGCGAATTCGCCCAGCGGCAGGTCGGGCCAGTTGTGCAGGCCGTAGATGCGTTCGATGCCGAAACCCGGCCAGCGTGGGTCTTCGAGCATGGCGCGGGCGCCGGCCTCGCCTTCCTCGGCGGGCTGGAACACGAAGGCCACGGTGCCGGCGAAGTCGCGCCGGGTGGCCAGCGCGCCGGCGGCACCCAGCAGAATCGCGGTGTGTCCGTCGTGCCCGCAGGCATGCATCACGCCATTGCGGGTGGAGCGGTGTTCGCGCTGCGCGCATTCGGTCAGCGGCAGGGCGTCCATGTCGGCGCGCAGGGCGATGGTCGGCCCCGGACGTTCGCCCTGTAACAGAGCGACGACGCCGGTGCCACCGATGCCGAATTGCGGTTCGTAGCCGAGCTCGTGCAGGCGTTCAAGCACGTAGGCGGAGGTGTCGAACTCGCGGTAGGCGAGTTCGGGATGGCGATGCAGGTGGCGCCGCCAGCCGATCGCCGCGTCGATGAATTCAGGGTGCGGATAGAGCTTGGTCATGTATCGCAGACGCTCCGGTTGAGGGCCATGACGGCCGCGGGAAACGACATGCATGCGGCATGCCGTCCGCGCGGGCGGCATTTCTGCCGCCGTGCGCGGACGGTTACTTAGCGTAGTACAGGCTTTGCGGCCAGATGTAGCCCAGCGGGCTGAGGTAATCCTTCACGCCGTGCAGCCGCGGGTCGTACTTGACCAGATAGCCGGGTGATGGCCGGAACAGCACCGGCAGCTGTTCGGCGACGTAATCCTGGTAGCGATACAGCCCCTTGAGGCCGGGATCGCTGGTCGAGGCACGGATCAGGGCGTCCATCTTGGGATCGCTGTAGTTGCCATAGTTGGCGCCGCCGCCGGTATCGAACATGCCGTCGCCGGTGGGGTAGTAGTCGGGGGCGTAGATCCAGGCCATCATCGCCACCTGCCAGTGACCGCCGGGGCGCACCTCGGCCAGTTCCTGGTTGAAGGGCACCAGACGAATGCGCAGGTCGACGCCGATGGCGCGCCAGGTCTGCTTGATGATCTCGGCCTCGGCGATGCGGTGCGGCGTGCCGCTGGTGACCAGCAGGGTGAGCACCAGACGCTGCCCGTTCTTGCGCCGGATGCCGCCCGCTCCCGGCATCCAGCCGGCCTGGGCGAGCAGCTTGCGCGCGCGGGCCGGGTCGTACTGGGCCGAGGGATGGGCATCGGCGGCGCGCTGCGCGGGCGAGAGATAGGTCGGCGGCACCGCCGGCACGGGGCCGAAATTCGGCGTGCCGAGGCCGTGCAGCGCGGCCTGGATCAGCAGCGGCTGGTCGATGGCGAGCTGCAGAGCCTGGCGTACCTTGAGATCGCGCAACCAGGATACCGCCGGGTTGTCGAAGTTGAGCGCGATGTAGCTGACGTTGAAGCCGCCCGGATAGAACTGGCCCTTGAGGTCAGCGACCATGCGCTTGGCCGGGATCAGCGAGGGCGGCACGTGGCCGAGCTGCAGCTCGCCGGTCTTGAGCGCGGCGAAGGCGGACTGGCTGTCGGTGTACATGTGGAGCACGAAGTGCTTGATGTGCGGTTGCGGCCCGGAATACTTCGGGTTGGCGACGAAGCTCATGTAGCGCCCGGGGACATATTTCACAAGCCGGTAGGGGCCGTCGGTTACCGCGACCATCCCCGTCTGGTCCTGGCGCTTGACCAGTTCGTCCACCTTCATGTCGTGCCAGGCGTGGCGCGGCAGCGGGCGCAGCTGGGTGAGGCCGTTGAGCTCGAACCAGTGCGGATTGACCGGATGGCGGGTCTCCACGCGCAGGGTGTCCGGCGTCGGCGCGGTCATCGACTTCACGATCCCGGGCATGCCGCCGATCCCGGCGTTGAGGTAGCGCGCGCCGTAGGCGCGGATCAGCTGGAAGTCGTAGATGACGTCGTCCGCGGTGACCGGGCTGCCGTCGGACCAGCGCCAGGGTTTGAGCTTGAGGGTGAACACAGTGTCGTGATCCGACACGGCGATCCCGCTGGCGATGCTGTGCGTGTAGTCCAGGCGCAGGTCGTTGCCCACCCACAGCAGATAGGGAAACATCAGCAGGATCGCCTGTTCGTTGCCCACCGAGTCGTTGTTCACCACGGGCAGCAGCGAGTTGACGATCATCGGTGCCGACAGACCGACGCCGGTGCAGGTGGAAACGCTGTCCGGGGTCGCGGCGCGCGCGGCGCCGCCGCAGGCGAGGATCAGGGAAAGGGCCGCGAGAACGGCGCGCGTCGGCAAGCGGTGGAGCATGCGAGATCCTTGTTCGTTGTCGGGAATGCGGTCGGGTTGCAAACGCGGCGCCGGGGTCACAGGGTGACGGGCAGCGCCGCGCACAGTGCGCCGGGCAGCAGCTGGTGACCGCTGGCACGGCGCTCGTAGCTGGAGGTGTCCTCCAGGCGATGGCGTTCGCGGCTCAGGGCGATGAGATCGGGGCCGAGCAGGCTGTAGAGGCTGGCGTCGATGCGCATCGGCGCGAGCGGCGCGCGGATGCGGCCGTCCTCCACCCAGAAGCAGTCGTAGCGGGTCATCGCGGTGACGCGGCAGTGCGTCGGGTCGGAGAGGTTGGCGTACCACAGCCGCCCGAGGTACAGCCCGGTGCCCAGCGCGGCGAGGGCGTCGGCCTCGGCGAGGTCGCCTCCGTCCAGGGTCAGCGCGATGGGCATGCCGCTGTCGGAGTTGATCGTGCCGCCGTATTCGAGCGCGGCGCGGGGGCTGACCAGGGTGTCGCCTGCGCGGCCGTCGATCACGAGGTCGACGGCGCCCGGCAGGGTGTGCCCGGCGGCGCCGAAGGGAGGCGCGTTGGAGTCCTCGCGCAGCTCGCGCAGGCGCACGTTGGGGGCGAAGCCGGCGGTGCCGCGGAACAGGCGGTCGAGCGGGCTGTTGCCGCTTTCCACCGCCTGCCGCGAGAAGCCCTGCCAGACGGTCACGCCGAGCAGTTCGGTCAGGGCCTCGGGGGCGAGGTAGGCGCGGTAGCGTCCCGGCGCGGGGGCGTAGGGTTCGCCGCCGAGCAGCGCCAGCCGCTCGCGCGCCTGCGCGAGTGCCGCGGCGGGGTCCGCGGGGCCGTCGGCTGGGGCGCTCCACTCGATCTTGACCGCCTGGTGCGTCGGGGTGAACAGGCTGGCGTCCAGCGACAGGCCGCCGCTGCGGTGGCTCAGGGCATGGCCCAGGCTGCTGGCCAAGCCGAAGCCCTGCGGGCCGGACAGGGCGATGCCGACGAGGTCGTCGTCCGCGGTGTTTGCCAGCAGCGCCTCCAGCCAGGGTTCGAGATCGCGTTCTTCGTAGGGTTGCCCGCTGTGCGCAGTGCGCGGCGAGGCGTCCAGGCTGAGGTAGGGGTCGTCGGGCGAGGCGGCCAGATCGCCGCGCAGGCGCTCGATGCGCGGCGCCAGGGTGTCGAGGGCGCCGGCGTCGAAGTCCCAGGTGTCCTTCACCGCGGAGCGGCCGTCGCTCAGGGTCAGCGTGAGCCGGCGCTGGTGGATATGGCCGAGCTGGTTGATGCGCGAGCGGCTGAGTCGGGCGAAGTCGGTCTGCTCACCGTAGACGTAGGCGAACAGGGTCTCGCCGTCGCTGGCGAGGGCGGGCAGGCGCTCGGCGAGGGTGTGGATCAGAGGCTGAAGGTCGTTCATGCCGCACCTCCGAACACCTCGATGCCGCGGAAGCGGCAGGCCGGGGAGGCGTGGCCGACGCCGATGCTCTGGTTGGGTTCGCCCTTGCCGCAGTTGCCGAGGCCGAGCACCTGGAAGGTATCGGCGCCGCCGACGCCGTCGAGGCTGTGCCAGAACGGCAGGGTGCGGCCGCGGTAGTTGGGATTGCGCACCAGCCCCTGCAGCTCGCCGTCCTCGATCAGCCGGCCCCACTCGCAGCCGAACTGAAATTTCTCGCGACGCTGGTCAATGGACCAGGAGCGGTTCTGGCCGAGCAGCACGCCGTGTTCGACGCCGCCGATCAGCTCGCCCAGCGACTGCTCGCCGGGGGCGATGTTGAGGTTGGCCATGCGGTCGATGGGCGGCCGCAGGGCGCTGGTCGCGCGTGTGCAGGCGACCGGTTCCAGCCCGGCGCGCGCCGCCGAGCGGGCGCCGCCCAGGGGGCGTTCCAGCAGGCCTCCGCGGATCAGGTGAGTGCGGCGCGCCGGCAGGCCGTCGTCGTCGCAGGCGTAGCTCGCGAATTCGCCGAGCTCGTCCGGGGCGAACAGTACGTTGAGCTGCGGCGAGCCGTACTGCAGGGTGCCGAAATCTTCGAGGCGGACGAAGCTCCAGCCGGCGTAGTTGCGCTCGTCGCCGAGGATGCGGTCGAGCTCCAGCGGGTGGCCGATGCTCTCGTGGATCTGCAGGGTCATCTGCTCGGGCAGCAGGATCAGGTCGCGGGTGCCGGTGGGACACTCGGGCGCGTCCAGCAGTGCGAGCGCGTCGCGCGACAGGGCCGCCGCGCGTTCGCGGGTGAAGTCGAGCGCGGCCAGATGTTCCGGCGTGGCCGGTCCCTGGAAGCTGTGACCGTGGCTGCGCCACTGGCTGCCGTCCGCGCCGACCGCCACCGCCCGCAGGCCGGCCTGGCACAGCCGCCAGACCTGTCGCTGCTCGCGCCCGGACTGGTCGAGGAGCACGCGCTCACGGCGCGTGGTTTCGAGCAGCGCGGCGCGGCTGTGGATGCGGTCGTCGATGGCCATGGCGATCTCGAGGTCGTGCAGCCATTCGATGCGTTCGGCGAGCGTCATGTCGACGTAGTCCGCCCAGGGCTCGACGAACGCCGGCACGGGGTCCGTGGCGTCCGCGGGCAGGCCGGCACCGAGGCGGCGCGCCGGCAGCACGGCGGCCATGCGGCGCGCCCGTTCGACCGCCTGCGTCAGGCCGTCGGCGCTAAGATCGGTGGTCGCGCCGTAGCCGAGCGCGCCCTGTTCTTCGACGGTGATCAGTACGGCGCGGCGCGCGCTGCGTTCGGGCGGCTGCAGCACGCCGCGGCGTACCAGGCAGCCGAGGGTGTCGGTCTGTTCAACGAGGACGCGCCAGCGCGCGGTGCCGGCGAGCAGGTCGCGGGCGCGGTGGGCGATCACTTCCAGGTCGTTGCCATAACGGGTTTGCGGAGTGTTCACGCGGCGGATTCCTGGGCCAGGGGGAAGTGGCAGGCCACGCGGTGCGTGCTGCCGGCGGCGGACAGCGCCGGGCGTTCGTTGGCGCACACGGCCTGCGCGGCGGGGCAGCGCGGGTGGAAGGCGCAGCCGCTCGGCGGGTTCACCGGCGAGGGCGGCTCGCCGCGCGCGGGGGCGTAGTCGTCCTCGGCCTTGCGGTCGAGTCGCGGCAGGGCCTCCAGCAGCGAGGCGGTGTAGGGGTGACGCGGTGCGGCGAGCAGAGTGCGCGCCGGGGCCAGCTCGACCACGCGGCCGAGGTAGAGCACGGCGATGCGCTGGGCGAGGTAGCCGACCGCGCCGAGGTCGTGGCTGATGAACACGTAGCTCAGGCCGAGCGACTGGCGGATGTCGGCGAGCAGGTTGAGGATGCGCGCCTGCATCGAGACGTCGAGCCCGGAGGTGGGCTCGTCCAGCACCAGCAGGTCCGGCTGCGGGGCCAGCGCCCGTGCGATAGCGATGCGCTGGCGCTGGCCGCCGGAGAACTGCCCCGGGTAGCGCTGCAGGCCGGAGACCGGCAGGCCCATGGTTTCCATCAGTTCGGCGGCGCGCGCGCGGCGGTCGCGGCGGTCGCCGATGCCCTGCAGGCGCAGCGGCTCGACGATCACCTGTTCCACGGTCATGCGCGGGTTCATCGCGTCCATCGGGTCCTGAAACACCATCTGCATGCGCCGGCGGTAGGGGCGCAGCTGGCGCTCGGGCAGCTTGGTCAGCTCGTGGCCGTCGAGGTATACGCGGCCATCGCTGGGGCGGGTCATCTGCAGGATGGCGCGCCCCAGGGTGCTCTTGCCGGAGCCGGATTCGCCGACCAGGCCAAGACATTCGCCGCGTTCGAGATGTAGGCTGACGTCCGACACGGCGTGGATGGTGCCGCGCGTCTTGCGCAACAGGCCGCCCTCGCCGAGATTGAAGCGGACCGACAAGTCTTCGACGTCGAGCAGGGGGCTCATGCGGGCAGCTCCTGGGCGCGGAAGCAGGCGACGCCGTGGCCGCCGCTGTACAGGGTTTCGGGATAGGCCTGGGTGCAGCGGTCCTGGCGCTGCGGGCAGCGCGGCGCGAAGCGGCAGCCCGGCGGGAAGTCGCGCGGGTCGGGCGGCAGGCCGTCGATGTCGGCCAGGCGCGCCGGCTCGCCGTCGACGCGCGGGATCGCGGCCAGCAGCGCGCGGCTGTAGGGATGTTGCGGCGTGGCGAAGAATTCGTCGGCGCTGGCCTGCTCGACGATGCGTCCGGCGTACATTACCGCCACGCGGTCGGCGTATTCGGCGACCAGCGAGAGGTCGTGGGTGATGAAGATCACGGCAAGATCGCGCTCGTGCTGCAGCCGCCGGATCAGGCGCAGGATCTGCGCCTGGATAGTGACGTCGAGCGCGGTAGTCGGCTCGTCGGCGATCAGCAGCTTGGGTTCGCAGGTCAGCGCCATGGCGATCATCACGCGCTGGCGCATGCCGCCGGAGAACTGGTGCGGATAGTCGTCGAGGCGCGCCGCGGCGTCGGGCACGCCGACCTCGCGCAGCAGTTCGAGCGCGCGTTCGCGGGCGGCCTGCTCGCTGGCGCCGGTGTACAGGCGGTAGGACTCGCCGATCTGGCGGGCCACGGTGAGGCTGGGGTTCATCGCCGACAGCGGGTTCTGGAACACCATGCCGATCTCGCGCCCGCGCACGGCGCGCATCTCGCGCTCGGGCAGGTCGGCGAGGTCGCGCCCGGCGAGGCGGATGTGTCCGCCGCTGAGCCAGCCGCCGTAGGGCAGCAGGCGGTTGACGGCGGTGGCGGTGAGCGACTTGCCGGAGCCGGATTCGCCGACCAGGGCGAGCATCTGCCCGGCCTCGAGGGCAAGGTTCACGTGGTCGACCACGTCGACGCGGCGGCGGCCGCGGCCGAAGCTGATGCCGAGGTCCGAAATCTCGAGCAGGCTCATGCGCGTCCCTCCAGCCGGGTGAGCAGGCCCTGCCCGATGAAGTTCATCGCCAGGATGGCGCCGAAGATCAGGAGGCCCGGAAATAGGATCAGCCACCAGTCGTTGAGGAACACCTGCTGCACGCCTTCGTTGAGCAGCCCGCCCCAGGAGGCGCGCGGCGGCTGGATGCCGAGGCCGAGGAAGGACAGCCCGGCGAGTCCGAGGATGACGTCGGCGACCATGAAGGTGGTGTTCACGATCAGGATCGGCAGCATCGCGCGCAGCAGATGCACGCGGGCGATGTAGAAGGTGCCGGCGCCGAACTGGCGCGCGGCCTGGACGTAGTCGCGCTCGCGATAGGCCAGAGCCTCGTTGCGCACGATGCGCGCCAGCCCGGGCCAGGAAACCAGGCCGAGCAGCAGCGTCAGGCTGACCACGTCGAGCGGGATGATCGCGGCGAAGAAGATCATCAGCACCAGCGTGGGCAGGGCAAGCAGGGCGTCGAGCAGGCGCATCAGCGCCTTGTCCAGCCAGCTCGGGCCGAGCGCCGAGAGCATGCCGTAGGCGATGCCGGTCAGCATGGCGACCAGCGAGCCGAGCACGCCCACGGTGAGGCTGGAGCGCCCGCCCGCCATGGCGCGCGCGAGCATGTCGCGGCCGAGGTTGTCGGTGCCGAAGGGGAAGGCGAGCGAGGGCGGCGAGAGGATGTGCATGGCGTGGATGGTGAACGGGTTCGCGGTGTAGACCAGCGGACCCAGGAAGCTGAACGCCAGCATGCCCGCGAACAGGGCGATGCCGGTCCAGGTCATCGGGTGGTGGTAGCGCGCGAGGGCGTCGCGCAGCCCGGCGGGCAGGCGCTCGCCGAGGCGCGGCCAGAGGCCTCGCACGGCGGCGGACGACCGGGTTTCGGGGGCAGTCACTTGGCTACTCATAGCGGACTCGGACGTCAAGAATGCTGTTGGCCAGGTCCGCGATCAGGTTGCCGAAGATGGTCAGCAGTCCGATCAGCAGGACGATGGCGGTAAGGGTGGGGTAATCCTGGTTGAGCGCCGACTGCCACAACAGCCAGCCGAGGCCGGGATAGTTGAACACGCTTTCCGTGAGCACGCCTCCGACGAAGATGTAGGGCAGCATCATGCCGATTACGGTTACCAGCGGGCGCACGGCGTTGCGCAGTACGTGGCCGATGGCGATGCGCAGCGGCGGCAGGCCGCGCGAGCGCGCGGTGCGCACGTAGTCCAGGCGGTATTCGTTGCGCGTGGAGTGGCCGAAGTAGCGCGACAGGCCGGCGGTCAGCGGCAGCGCCAGCGCGGTGCCCGGCAGAATCATGTGGCGCAGGTAGACCAGTGTGCCGCCGCTGCCGTCGCTGGCGGTGATGCCGCCGGAGGGCAGCCAGCCGAGGTCGATGGCGAAGATCAGGATCAGCATGCCGCCGACGAAGAAGATCGGCATGGCGTAGAAGGTGAGCTGGAAGGCGCCGATCAGGCGTCCGGCCGCGCGGCGTTCCAGCGCGCCCTGCAGCATGCCGAGTAGCACCGACAGCAGGATCGCGATCAGGGTTGCCGAGGCGTACAGCAGCAGGGTGTTGCGCAGGTAGCTGCCGAGCAGCGAGGACACCGGGGCATGCTGGGTGAAGGAATAGCCGAGGTTGCCCTCGAACAGATGCCCCCACCAGGTCAGGTATTGCACGTACAGCGGCTTGTCCAGGCCCATCTGGTGGTTCAGCGCGGCCACCGCGGCGGGCGAGGAGCGCATGCCCAGGATGCTGTAGGCGGGGCCGCCGGGCGTGGCGTGGATCATGAAGAACACCAGGGTGACGAGAATCACGATCGAGGTCACCGAGGTGCCCAGACGTCTTGCAATCAGGCTCCACATGGTCTTGCTCCTACTTCGCCGAAACCCAGAGATACTGCGGGTTGAAGCCGCCGAGCGGGGTGAACGCCTTGTCTATGCCGTGGATGTTGCGTGCGTATTTGACGAGTTTGTAGGAGTAGGGCAGGAAGATCACCGGCTGGGTCTTGATCATGTAGTCCTGGAAGGCGTAGAGCGGCGCCAACCCCGATTTCTTGGTGACCTCGTCGATCAGCTTGTCCAGCTTGGGATCGCTGTAATGGTAGTCATTCAGCGCTCCGCCGGTTTTGAAGATGGTGCCGGCGCTGGGGTAGGTGGACAGACTCCAGCCCAGGTAGATCGACTGCCACTGCTTGTTGCTGGGGTCGGTATATTCGGCGATGACGCTGTTGAAGGGTTTTTCGCGCAGGCGCAGCTTGATGCCGACCTGCGCAAGCATGCCGGCGATCATGGTCGGACCGCGGGTACGGCCAGCCTGCACGTACATGGTGAAAGCGAGCTTGTGGCCGTCCTTTTCGCGGATACCGCCGGGGCCGCGCTTCCAGCCGGCCTCGTCGAGCAGACGGTCGGCGAGCGCGGGGTCGTAGACCTTGGAGTCCAGCATCTTGCGCGCGTGGGGCGAGAGGAAGGTGGGCGGATCGACCGGCACCGGGCCGTAGTCGCGCTGACCCATGCCGAAATCTTCCAGCTTGACCAGCAGCGGCTGGTCGATGGCATGCATCATGGCCTGACGTACGCGCACGTCGTGGATGAAGCCGAGATTCGGGTTGGAATAATTGAAGCCCATGTAGTTGAAGCCCCACAACCCCTTGATCTCATAGGTGCCGAGGGCGGCGAGCTGGGCGCGGGCCGGATACAGCGAGCGCGGCAGGGTACCGATCTGGATGGCGCCGGTGCGCAGCGCGGCGAATACGGCCTGCGGGGTGTTCAGGAAGCGCAGCACCAGACGGTCGATGTAGGGCGGGTTGGGGCCAGTGTATTTGGGGTTGGGCACGAAGCTGACATAGCGTCCCTGCACGAAGGACTGCAGCTTGAACGGCCCATCGACGACCTGGAAGAAGCTCGGGTCGACCATGTGGTTGAACATGGTCTTGACGCTGTAGTGTTCCCAGGCCTGCTTGGGTAAGGGCATGAGCAGGCCGAGACCGTCGAGCTCGAACCAGTCCGCATTGACCGGGCGCTTGAGGGTGATGCGGAAGCGATAGGGTCCGAGCACCTCGAAGGACTTGACCAGGGTCGGGATGCCGCCGGTGCCGTAGTTGGGAAACTTCGGCCCGAGTTTTTCGATCATGTGGTAATCGTAGGCCACGTCTTCGGCGGTGACCGGCTGGCCATCCGACCAGCGATAGCGCTTGTGCAGCGTGACCGTGTACACGGTTCGGTCGGCCGAGACCTGGATGCCGCTGGCGACGGAGCGCGTGTAGTCGATCTTGAGGTGCCGGTCGATCCACAGCAGGCCGAGATACATCAGGCCGGCGGCCTGTTGATTGTACAGCGATGAGGACAGCAGCGGATTGAGACCGTTCACGGCCGCTGGCGGCGCGACGCCGACGCCTGGGACGGTGACCACCGTGCCGCCGTGCCGGGGCGTGGGGTCTGCCGCATGGGCGAGAGGGGCGGCGAGTGCGGTCAGCAGCCCTGCGGCCGCGAGCAGTCTGGAATTCTGTCGTGGATTCATGTCCGTGGTCGTTCAGGCAGAGTAGGTGGTGCGGAGTCTATGGCCAGCATCTGGGCCTGTAAACGCGCAATGGTGCCAGCGCGGATTGCTCCGCGCCGGCACGTCCCCGTCAGGAGAACTTGGCCGAAAGGCCCAGGCTGATGTAGCGGGGCATGCCCGGGTAGGCCGCGTCGTAAGGCGTACCCACGGCAGCGAAGTCATACTCCTTATAGATGTTGTAGAAGTGGGAGTAGTACTTCTTGTCGAACAGGTTGTCGACGTTGAGCGTGAGCTTGACGTCTTTCAGGTAGCCCATGTGCACCGGCAGCTTCTGCGAGGCCTTCAGATCGAAGATCCAGAACCCGCCGAAGGTGTTGGGTGAAGACACCGTGGCGTCCGCCAGCCCGATACCCTGATAGGTCTGGGTTTCGTTCGGCCCAAGGGTGTAGACGTAGTGCATACGTCCGGTGTAGTGCGTCGACAGTTTGACGTAGGTGCCGTTCTTGTCGTACTTGATGCCGAGGTTGCCCGTCCAGGCCGGCACGAAGGGCACGTGGTCGCCGGCGAAGGCGTAGCCGTACTGACCCTCGAACGGCGTCATCAACGCCCAGAAGCCGTTGACGTAGCGTGCTTCGGTGTACGAGGTGTTGGCGGTCAGCTCCACGGCCGGGGTCAGCTTGTAAGCGCCGCTGAGCTCGGCACCCTGCATGCGTTCCTTGCCGACGTTTTGATACTGCGCGGCACCGGTCGTGTAGTTGATGTAGAAGGAGAACATATCCTTCTGTTCCTGCAGATACACGTCGAAGTTGGCGTAGGCGCGCGCCGTGTCGTAACGGAGTCCCGCCTCGTACATGTTGACGATTTCAGGGGCCGGCGCCACGGCCTGCCCTTGGTTCCCGTATCCCAGGTCACTTGCCGGCGAGTAGCGGGCACCCTTGCCGTAGCTCGCGTAGGCGATCAGGTCCTTGCGCAGGTCGTAGGCCAGACCTAGGTAGGGGGTGCTGACGGTATACCAGCTGTTCAGGATGTAGGGCGGTGCAGTGCCGGTGGTGTCGTAGATACTCCATGGCTGATCGACCACGGTGTTCACACCGGAGTAAGTGTAACCAGGTTCGATGTGCAGCTTGCCGCCCATCAGGGTGATCTTGTCCTGGATGTAGCCGCTGTAGACGCTGCGTAGCGCGTAGGCGCTGTTGTCGGACATCGAGTTATAGCCGTTGATCTGCGGCATTTGCAGATTGCCATAGACATACTGGCTGCCCCAGCCGCGTTCGCGCACGCCCATCAGGCCGACTTTGACCGCGTTGTGCGGTAGCAGTAATAGGGTCGAACCCTTGATGCCGAAGGTGTTGTTGGCGTTGTTGCCAACGACGGCGGCCTCGCCGGCCTGTGCGGTACCGAAGACGGCAGCGGGGTCATAGGTGAAGTGATTCGGGTTGTATATCCCGTTTGCCTGACCCATGGGACCATAGCCGAAGTAAGGCGCCTGGAAGTTGACCTGATACGGGTAGGAAGCGTTGATGTACTTGGGGTTGGTCCAGGAATTGAAATACCCGGTCCGGTAGATGTCGAACATGTGTCCCTGGAACATTAGGTGCGAATTGATGTAGGTGCGGTCGCCGAGGATCAGGGCGTAGTACTTGTTGATCTGCTCGGAATAGGTATCGGAGGATGGCGGGTTATAGTACAGGCCGTATTCCTGCAGCCATGCCGTCGGCGTAGGGGCGGTCTGAACCACGGATTTGCCGCGACTCGCCAGCAGAACCGCAGAAACCTGGGACATACCCTCGTCATAGGGCTTGAGCAGGCTCAGCATGAAGTTGTCGTAGGTCGACGGCGTGTGCAGGATATAGCCATCGCTGCTCTCGTGGCCGTAGTAGAACAGTGCTCTCGTGCCGTCCATGCCGCCGCCGATCGAACCGGTGTTGAGGTCGGTCGATATCTCGTTCGTGCCGAAGGAGCCGATCTTGGTGGAGAACTCGGCATACGGCTTGGCCGTGGGCTTGCGCGTGGTGTAGGCGATGGTGCCGCCGACGGTGGCGAAACCTTCGCGACTCGGTGGCGCGACACCAGGATAGACGTTGATCGATTGGATCTCGCCGGTGGAAACTGAATTACCGACGTTGAAGCTCAGGAACGGGCCCTGGCCACCATAGAGGATGTCCTGCAGCGGGATGCCGTCCAACGTCTGCGCGAGCTGGCTCATGCGTACGCCGCGGACCACCAGCACCGGCGTGTTGGGACCGATGTTCTGCTGGTATTCATTCACCGAGGGGGTTTCGTTGAGCAGCGAGTATATCGAGCTTGCGTTGCTCGCATGCTTGATGCTGTCCTCGGGAACCGCGTTCACTACCGACGGGATATTGCGCTCGGCTGCGATGAGCTTTTCATAGCTCTTGGTAACCTTCTTGATCTTGATGGTTTTCGCGTCGGTAGACGCGGTTTTTCCGTTGTCGCTTGTATCAGCGGCTTGCGCCATGCCCGGCAACAGGCTGCCAGCGATACCCAATACGCCCAGCAAGGCTACTGCTGAGGCGTGAGAAAATGCTGATTTCATTATTTTTTCACCTCATCGATCTTTCATTGCATTGACCCCCAACGATTCAAATTGAAAGCGCTAGCCCGGACTTTTTATTGTTGTGTACGCACGCCCCGGACGGCCTTCCCTAGGGCCGGCCGAAGCGCACGGTAAAGCTAAATCGAACCAACCAAACGGCAGCGGGTGCCGTTGCATTAAGCCCTCAGCCATTGGCGTTGATCTGCACGACGACCTCGAAGGTGCGGGGTGCGGAGCCGAAGGACTTGGGGAACGGGGGGTACTTGAGCTGCCCGACGGTCTTGAGGGCGTCGCGGCGGATCAGGGGGTTGGCCCCGCCTGAGACCACGCGCACGTCCTGCGCGGCGCCGCCCTGGGGGCCGAGCACGAAGCTCACCCGCACGCTGCCGGACAGGCCGAGCTGGCGCACCATCTCGCCGACCACCACGTTGTTCTGGATCAGCACGTGCAGCGCCTGGCTGTAGGCGGCGATCGCCGAGGGGCTGGGCCCGGACACGGGGGCGACCCGCGGGGTCGGCACCGGCGACTTGACCACCTGCGGCGCCGGGTGCGGCACCACGTGCGGATGCGGCGCGGGCTTGGGCTTGGGCACGGGCTTGGGCTTGTGGTGCACGATGGGCTTGGGCCGCGGCTTGGGCTTGTGGTGCACGATCGGCTTGGGCTTGGGCTTCTTCGGGATCACGATCTGCGGCTTGGGGATCGGCGGCGGCGGCACGATCCTGGGCTGCACCACCGGTTTGGGTGGGGGCGGCGGCGGCAGCTTGACGAACTGCACCGTGGTCACCTGCTGCGGCATCGCCGGCGGCGGCGGGGCCGGGGCGTGGTGCCACGGCCACAGCAGCAGCACCACGATCAGCACTTCGAGCACGAGCGCCAGCACGAACGCCCGCGGCAGACCCAGCCGTGGCGGCGACCACGGCCCGAGCGGCGCCAGTGCGCTCATGGCGCCGCGCTACCGGCCGGCGCTGCGGCAGCCGGTGTCCCAGTGGGGGTCTTGCCGGCGGCGGTCTTGCCGGCGCCCGCCGGGGACCCCGCGCGCGTGGCCAGGCCGATCTTGCTGATCCCCAGCTCGCGCACGGTGTTCATCACCCCGGTCAGTTCCTGCACCGTGGCCTTGCCGTCGCTGGCAATGATCACGCTCACCGTGGCCTTGTCCTTGAGCGCCGACAGCGCCTGCTTGAGCGCGTCCAGGGTCACCGTGTGGTCCTGGTAGCGCACCGCACCCTTGTCGGTCACGCCGATGATCACGCTCTTGTGCGGCAGCTTGGTCGCCGTGCTCGCGCTCGGCAGGTGCAGCTTCACCCCGGTGTTGGGGATCATGTGCAGCACCATCAGCACGAAGAACACCAGTAGGAACATCATGATGTCGATCATCGGGATGATGTTCAGCCGCGGTTCCTGATGCTCGAAGTAGCGGGAGCGATCCATCTCACACGCCCTCGGCCTTGCGCGTGTCGCCCATGCCTAGGTGCGCGCCCAGCGCGCTGCGCGTCTCGAAGTGTTCCGCGCCGGTCTCGCCGTGCGCCTTGACGCCTTCGCCGTAGAAGCGGTTGATCAGCAGCAGCCGGATCAGGTCGAGCTGGTGCATCGCCAGACGCAGGCGCTTGTTCAGCAGGTTCAGGAACAGCACCGAGATGATCGCGATGAAAAGACCCATCCCGGTCGACACCAGCGCATCGGCAATGCCTCCGGTGGCCTTGACCGCCGCCCCGGAACTGCCCAGCACGTTGAAGGTGTCGATCATGCCGATGATGGTGCCGAACAGGCCCAGCAGCGGACCTAAGGTCGCCGCCGTGTCCAGCAGCCACAGGTACTGGTCCAGCCGCGGCATCGACCACAGCACTTCCTCGTCGAGGTGCTGCGACAGCGCGTCCGGCGTCTCGGCCTTGGACGCCACCGCCTGCAGGATCAAGCGCCCCTGCAGGGTGTGCGCGTACTCCTCGCCCAGCGCCTTGAGACCCCGCACGTCGCGGTAGTCAAGCCCCTTGAGCGAGGCCTCCACCCGGTTGCCCGCACCCAGCACCCGGTAGTAAAACCACAGCCGGTCAAAAATCACCGCCACCGCCACCAGCAACAGCAGCGCCATGATGATCGGCAGCCCGCCCGAAAGCTTGATTAGATGCGTGATGAATTCCATGGGTTTTTCCTTGAAATATTCGGGTGTCTGGCCCCCATTAAACCAGATAAATAATCCGGGTTTTGTGGGATGATGTTGTATTTGGGGCGATGCATAGCATTTGCTGTGCCAGTTTTTTAACTATGTGATAAATATGATTATTATTGGTTTTTTCCGAGAGTGATCCGGGCTGTTGTACGGATTGAGGGGGCGTGGCGCACAACATGGATGCAAAAACGACGCGCTGGGCACCGTAATGGCGCATGGGGCAAAAATATTTTTATTTGTAGGTAATTAATTATTGGATATTAAAATGCCGATTAAATTCATCGGCGCATGAATATGTTTATGTGTGAAACCCCAATAATTCCCGACAATACAACCGGGAATTATTGGGGTTTTGTGGAATATTCAGCTACGCGGCTGACAGCTGGTGCCGGGTTTCCAGACAAGTGCCTGTGGTGCGATGTAGGCAGTTGGGTTCAGATATTCGCGCATATTGCTGAAGCAGCCATCGGATTTGACCAGATAGCCGGGTACAGGTAGGAACAGCACCGGCAGTTGCTTTGCCAGTAGCGCTTCGTAATGCCACAGCGCATCGCGTCCATGCGGTTGGGTCGAGCCGGTGATGGCGGCATCGAGTGCGGGGTTCGAGTACTGCCCGAAATTGGCACCGCCGCCGGTATTGAACAGGCCATCGCCCGAGGGGTAGAAGTCCGGGGCATAGGACCACAGCAGCATGGCCGTTTCCCAGTGTCCGTTCGGTTGTACGGTGGCGAGCAGGGTGGCCTGGGGCATGCGCTTGAGATGCACCACGACGCCGAGCTTCTGCCAGGAGGCCTTGAGGATGTCGGCCTCCTCGGTCTGCGCGCGGCTGCCGGTGAGATAGAGCAAGGTGAATTCGAGGAGTTGGCCTTCCTTGGTGCGCACGCCGTCATGCATCTTCCAGCCGTCGCTTGTGAGCAGGCGCGCGGCCTTGGCCGGGTCGTACTCGCGGTTCGGGTGTTCGTCCATATCCTTCATCGACGGCGAAAGATAGGTGTCGGGTACGGGCGGAACGGCGGTGAAGCTGGCCGCGCCGAGGCCGTGGAACACCACGTCGATGATGGCCTGCTGCGGAATGGCCATCTGCAGTGCCTGCCGAACTTTTTCGTCGCGCATGAAGGCGATCTGCGGGTTCTTGAAGTTCAGCCAGATCATGCGGAATTCATAGGGCAGGAAACCGGGTTTCCCGGGTACGCTTTCGAAGGTATGCAGGTGGGCGACGAGGTGCTGGGCGCTGTACAGCGGCGTCGGCACCTCGCCGATCTGCAATTCGCCGGTCTTGAGCGCGGAGAACTGGGTGGTCCAGTCCGGGAAGAAGCGCAGTTCGAAGCGCTGCACGGGCAATTTCTCCGGGTAGCCCGGGTTGGCGGAATAGCGTGCATAGCGCCCGGAGACAAAGCTGTCGAGCCGGTAGGGACCGTCGGAGACGCGCATGAGTTTCATGTCGGTCTCGTGGTTACGGAAGTACGTGTTGCTGTGATGGCCCCATACCTTGGCGGGCAAAGCATAGAACTGGGAGAGTCCGTTGAGGGTGAACCAGTTCTCGTTGACCGGGTGCTTGAGCGTGAAGCGCACCGTATCGGGTGAGACGGCAGTGACCTGTTTGATGCCCTCGGGGACGCCGCCGACACCGTAGAGGCCATAACTATTGCCCTGCTGTTTGATCAGTTTCCAGGCATAGACCACGTCGGCGGCGGTGACCGGGGTGCCGTCGGTCCAGCGGCGCGGCTTGAGCTTGACGGTCACGACGGTGCGCTGGGGGTTGTAGTGCACCGATTCGGCGAGGCCGAGCTTCCAGTCGACGGTGATCACGGGCGAGGGCCAGATCAGCGGCGTGTAGAGAATGCTGTAGGCCTGCATGTCGGTGTTCGACACGTCGTTGTACAGCGGCGAAAACGAGGTGACGGTCTGCGGCGCCCCGAAACCACCCACGTTGGGCGTGGTGACGATGGTGCGTGGTGCGTTCGCCGTGGCCGCGCCGCCGGTAGTCAATCCGGCAAGACAGGCGATGGCGACCAGCGTACGGCGGAGGCGCGGGATTCTGCGGGACGACGGCATGTGAACCTCCTTGTCGATGGTTGAAGGACGTTTCCGATAAGCAGAATGCATGCCACTGCTTACGAACCCAGACGCGTCAGCTGTGTTGCATGCAGCTGCCGGAGGTCTTCCAGCGGAGTGCCTGCGGCGCGATGTAGGCCGCGGGGTTGAGGTAGTCGCGCATTCCGCTCAGGCAGGCGTCGTGCCTGACCTGATAGCCGGGAACGGGCAGAAACAGCACCGGCAGTTGCTTTGCCAGCAACGCTTCATAGTGCCATAGCGCCTCGCGGCCGTGCGGCTGGATGGAGGCGTTGATGGCGGTGTCCAGTGCGGCGTCGTGAAAGCCGCTGGCGAGTACGCCGCTGGCGTTGAACAGGCCGTCGCCGGACGGGTACATATTGGGTGCATAGGCCCAGAGCAGCATGGCCGCCTCGGATTTTCCGCTGCGCACGGTGGCGAGCAGGGTGGCCTGTGGCATGCGCTTGAGATGCACCATGACGCCGAGCTTTTGCCAGGAGGCCTTGAGCATGTCGGCCTCCTCGGTCTGCGCGCGGCTGCCGGTGAGATAGAGCAGAGTGAATTCGAGGCGTTTGCCGTCCTTGGCGCGCACGCCATCGTGCACCTTCCATCCATCCTGATCGAGCAGACGCGCGGCCTTGGCCGGGTCGTACTCGCGGTTCGGGTGCTCGTCCAGGGCCTTCATCGACGGCGAGAGATAGGTGTCGGGCACGGGCGGGACGGCGGTGAAGCTCGCCGCGCCGAGCCCGTGGAACACCACGTCGATGATGGCTTGCTGCGGGATCGTCATCTGCAGTGCCTGGCGAACCGTTTCGTCGCGCATGAAGGCGATCTTCGGATTGCGGAAATTCAGCCGGATCATGCGGAATTCGTAGGGATAGAAACCTGCCTTGCCGGGAGCGTTGGCGTAGCTCGGCAGGTGCGCGACGAGTCGCCGGGCGCTGTACAGCGGGGTGGGTATCTCGCCGATCTGCAGCTCGCCGGTCTTGAGCGCGGAGAACTGGGTGGTCCAGTCGGTGAAGAAGCGCAACTCGAAATGACGAACCGGCAGTTTGCCCGGGTAATACGGGTTGACGGAGAAGCGTGCGTAGCGTCCCGGGACGAAGCGGTCTAGGCGATAGGGCCCGTCGGAGACGCGCATGAGCTGCATGTCGGTCTCGTGGTTACGGAAGTAGGTGTTGCTGTGTTGTCCCCAGGCCTTGGCGGGCAGCGGATAGAGCTGGGACAGGGCGTTGAGGGTGAACCAGTGTTCGCTCACCGGGTGCTTGAGCGTGAAGCGCACCGTGTCGGCCGAAATGGCCTGTGCCTGCCGGATGACGTAGGGCATGCCGCCGACGCCGTAAAGTCCATAGGATCTGCCCTGCTGTTCGATCAGCTTCCAGGTGTAGACCACATCGGCGGCGGTGACCGGGGTGCCGTCGGTCCAGCGGCGCGGCTTGAGCTTGACGGTCACGACGGTGCGCTGGCGGTTGTAGTGCACCGATTCGGCGAGGCCGAGCTTCCAGTCGACGGTGATCACGGGCGAGGGCCAGATCAGCGGCGTGTAGAGGATGCTGTAGGCCTGCATGTCGGTGTTCGAATCGTCGTTGTAGACGGGTGAGAACGAGGTGACGGTCTGTGGCGCCCCGAAACCGCCCACGTTGGGCGCCGTGGCGACGGTGGTCGGGCGGCCCTGGGCCAGCACGGCTCCGGGCAGGAGCAGCAGACCCGTCAGCAGGCGTCGCGTCAGGCCGCCCCGGGAGGAAAGCGGTGCGCTCATGTCTGGCTCCGCTGGCGCCGCGCCGGCTCGGCGCACATCCCGAGGAAGGCGTCGAACAGGCGAGCCTGAATCGCGGCATCCTCACCGCCGAGTTCCGGATGCCACTGGATGGCAATGGCCCGCAGTCCGTTGACGGATTCGACCGCCTCGATCACGCCGTCGTCCGCCCGTGCACAGACGCGCAGGCCCTCGCCCAGATGGTCCACGCACTGATGATGATTGGACATCACCGAGAGGTGCGCGCGGCCGACATGGGTGTACAGGTGGCTGTCCTCGTCGATGGCCACGGTGTGGGCGATCGGGCCGCGCGGATGGTCGCGGTGCGGCGTGTCGCAGAGGCTTAAGTCTTCCGGTTGTTCGAGGTGCTGGCACAGGGTGCCGCCGAGCGCGACGTTGAATACCTGCATGCCTCGGCAGATGGCGAAGACCGGTATGTCGCGCTCGATGCACTGGCGTGTCAAGGCGAACTCGAAGGCGTCGCGTGCCGGGTCGATGTACACGGTCGCTGCGTGACAGGGCGCGTCGTAGCGCGCCGGCTCGACATCGCCGCCGCCGGTCAGGATCAGACCGTCGAGGGTGGCGACGAGCGCGGCCAGCGGATAGTCCGGTGCCGGCGGCAACAGGATCGGGAGGCCGCCGGCGCGGATCACCTGATCGACGTAGTGATGCGGCAGCCAGAAGCGGTCGTTGTTTTCGGACCCGAAGCAGAGTCCGAAGGTGGTAATGCCGACCGTGGGCGTGGGCCTGTTCACGTAGCGCATCCCGCACTCAACTCGCCGTGGTCTGTCGAAACTGCCGGTCGCCGCATCAGAAATACGCCGAAACCGAGCCGTACACGCCCAGCGGCGTGCCCGGCTGCGCCAGGATGTCGCCCGCGCTGCCCGGACCGTATTCGCTGCCCGATGAGATATAGCCCATGGTGTTGTATTTCACGTTGAGCAGGTTTTCGACGACAAGGGCGAGCTTGACCATCTTGAGTCCGCCCACGTAGGGATTGAAGGCGGTGGTCGAATCGGTGAAATGGAGATTCACCAGGTTGACCTGCGAGGCCGGCAACAGGGTGCTGGTCGGCGCCGAGGTGATTTCGGATGCGAGGTAGGTCGCCGACTGATAGCGGTCGCTCAGGGTCAGGTCGTAGTACGAATTAGCGCGGTACCAGCCATAGCCGGCATTGAACCCCAGATTGTATTTCGGCGTGCCGGTCATGGGCACGTCGTTCAGCGGGTCGCCGGCGGCGTTGAAGGTCCACTCGCGCGCATCCTGAATGCTGTCGCTGGTGTACACGCTCAGACCGGCGGGCTGCTTGTAGCCCAACAGGAAATTCACGCCCTGGATGGTCTCGGAGGCCGGTTCGACGATGACCGTCTGCGTGGCGGACTGCGTGTAGGGAATGGTGAGATCCTTGACGTGGGTATAGAACAGCGCGGCCTGTGCGAACCACTTCCCGCTGTGATATTTCACGCCGCCGATATAGCTGACGACCTCGGCTGGTTTGGACGGCGGCACCACGGGTTCGGACGCGCCGACGCCGTAGGAATTGTCCGTCTGGGTCTGGTAATTATTGGCTGCGGTGGCGAACAGATGCGTCGAGTGCGTCAGGCCGGCGTTGAGTCCCAGGCTGAAATTCGGCTCGGTGAAGCTGCCGGATGCCCCCGGAATGTTGCTGACGTACGCAGTCGTGTTGCCCGGTGCGATGATCTGGAAGTACTGCTGGGCCTGATTGACGACCTTGACGTCGTAGTGCTCGATACCGACGCCCGGCGTAATGGTCAGGCGCGACATCGGGTGGATCGCGTCCTGCAGGAAGACGTTCGAACCGGTCCACTGGGTGGTGTAGTTGCGGTAGAAGTCAGGCGTCGAACTGAAGATGTCCTGACCGTTGGCGATGGCTTGGAAGCTGTTGTAGCCGATCAGCTGGGCCTGGCTGTTCATCTGCATGTAGTACGCGCCAAGCGTAACGTCGTTGCCGGGCAACATCACATGCATTGCCGAGCGATTGCCGAAATAGCGGCTGTGCGGGTCGTAGTTGAAGGCGGTTGGGCCGCTGGTGCGCGTGGTGTTGTAGTTGAAGATGGCGCGCTTGGAACGATGGCCGTTCTTGTACCAGGTGGTATCCGTGAAGCGTACGTTGCTCGACAGGTCGACGGCCAGCTTGGTGAAGCCGAGGATGGCCGCATACCACTGGCGCTTGCTCCACAGCGCGGTGCTTGGGGTGTAGTACCAGCCGGAGGTCTGCTGGCTCAGCGATTCTCCGGGCACGTTGTAACCACCCACGTTCACGCCGGGGACCGGATAGACCGGCAGATCATGCGCGCGGTGTTCGAGCGCTCCGTAGTAATAAAGCCCGGCGGTAAAACTGCCGGCCGAGAAGTGCTTGCGCGTCTCGGCGAAGATTGCCGATGCCTCGGTGCGTCCAATCGGCGTGGGTCCGGTGCGGATGCCGTCGGTCCCGGTGTAACCCATGGACAGCACAGTATCCCAGCCGTCGATCGAGCCGGATTGCAGATTAGTCGACAGGGATTGCGAATTGAACGAGCCGCCTCCCGCCACGATTTCAGCGGAAGCCTTGTCGCTGGGCGCTAGGGGCATGAAATTCACCGTTCCGCCGACACCGTCGTACCAGTGGTCGGCTACTGCTCCCGGGCCCTGGATGACCTTGATCGCGGAGAACATACTCGCGATCGGCAGTTCGTTGCTCTCGAAGCCGTGATAGCCGGCGGTGGGGTTGTTCAGCGGGATGCCGTCGAACAGGATCTGCAGGCCGTTGATTTCAGGCGTGCCGACGGCGTCGAAACCGACCTGGGTGCCGTTGATGCGGATCTGGTATCGGCTGGCGCCGGAGTACGAACCGACAGGGTGCGCCTGGAACCCGGGCACGGCGTTGGTCAGTGCGGCGGCGGCACTGCCTCCGGGTGGGGTGAGCTTGCTCAGGGTTTTTTTGCTTACGGCCACGGAGTTTTGCGTCGAGCCCAGCTCGACCGCATGAGTTTTTTTCTGCCCGCCGGAATATTCGTCCTTGACCTTGGCGATATTAATGGGCTGATTGGTGTCGGCGATGGCGAGAGAGGTGCTGGCGCCGAAAATTCCGGTAACGATAATTACCGTAAGGTATTTTTGTAGGACTGCCGTGGCGACCATGTCGCGAAATCCTCTTCTGTCGGAACGATGTCGATACTCAGCAAAAAGGATGCCATTAATTTTTTGCGCAGATAAGTTAGGTAATATCCTGGATAATATCGTCTGAGATCGTGTTGTTTATGGGAAAAAATCTACGGTCTGCACCTTCAGCGTGAATGGGTGTTGCGAGGTGCACCGTGATGGCGCGATATTAAATAAGTGTTATTAATTAATTTTCCGGATTATTTGGAATCTTATGTAATTTCCTGTCGGTTCCGGAGAGTATCCCGGCAGATTCACGACTGTAAGCCGGGGCCGTTTCCCCGTGCCGGCTGATAGAATGAAACGTCGCGGCCGGGCCGCACTTGTCAGGAATACGCCGTGGGCATCGAGCCCTCCCTGCATCCCGATCTGTTGCTTCTGCTGTTCGGCGCCGCCGGGCTGGCCGGTTTCGTCGATACGTTGGCCGGCGGCGGGGGGCTGATCACGCTGCCGGTGCTGCTGCTGGCGCAGGTGCCGCCGGTGCACGCACTCGCCACCAACAAGCTGCAGGGCAGTTTCGGTACCCTGACCGCGTCGCTGAACATGCTGCATCGCGATCTGGTGAACTGGTGCGAAATCCGCGGGCTGTTCTTCTGGGCGCTGTTGGGTGCAGCCCTGGGTACCGTGGCCGTTCAGTTCCTGCACCCCGAGGTGCTAGACGTGCTCGTGCCTCTGGTGTTGCTCGCGATCGGGCTGTACTTCCTGCTCGCCCCGCAGGCAGGGGCGGTCGAGCGCCGACCGCGCCTGGGCGAGGCGGTTTACAGCAAGGGCGTGGTGCCGCTGATCGGCGCCTACGACGGCTTCTTCGGCCCGGGTACGGGCTCGTTCTTCGCGCTCGCCGGCGTGGCCCTGCGCGGCCAGCCGCTGGTGGCGGCGACCGCGCGCGCCAAGCTGCTCAATTTCGCCAGCAACGCGGCCTCGCTCGCCGTGTTCGCCCTGGGCGGGAAGGTGCTGTGGCTGGCGGGTGGCGTCATGGTGCTCGGGCAGGTGCTCGGCGCCTGGGCCGGCTCGCACATGGTGGTGCGCGGCGGCGCGCGCCTGATCCGTCCGCTGATCGTGTTCATGTGCTTTGCGATGATCGTCCGCTACGTCTGGCAGAAGGGCCTGATCGCGGCCTGGTTCTAAGCCCTCGGTCGGCGAGGTCCGGTCTTCCTATACTTGCGGGAAGGCGTGACGGACACGCCATGGATGCGGGAGGGGGGTATGGATTCTGGGGCAGCGGTGCTGCTGGGCGGCGCATCGGGCAGTCAGGTAGTGCAACCGGCGCGGATGAGCAATCGCCACGGGCTGATCGCGGGCGCGACCGGCACCGGCAAGACGGTCAGCCTGCAGATTCTGGCCGAGGGCTTCTCGCGCCTCGGCGTGCCGGTCTTCGCGGCGGACATCAAGGGCGACCTCTCGGGTCTGGCCGCGGCGGCCTCGCTACACCCGAAGATCGAGGAGCGGGTGGCGTCGATTCCCGTTCCCGACTATCGCGCCGAGCCGTCGCCGGTGGTGTTCTGGGACCTGTTCGGCGAGAGCGGGCATCCGATCCGCACCACGATCTCGGAAATGGACCCGCTGCTGCTGGCCAACCTGCTCGAACTCAACGAGACGCAGGAGGGCGTGCTCTACGCGGCCTTCCGCATCGCGGACGAACAGGGTCTGCTGCTGCTCGACCTCAAGGACTTGCGCGCACTGCTCGTCTGGCTGGGCGAGCATCGCGCCGAGCTTTCGCGCCAGTACGGCCTGCTGTCGCCGTCGAGCATCGCGACCATTCAGCGCCGCCTGCTGGTGCTGGAAGAGCAGGGCGGCGATCGCTTCTTCGGCGAGCCGGCGCTGACTCTGACCGACCTGATGCAGTGCGACTTTTCCGGGCGCGGCGTGATCAGTCTGCTCGACGCGACCCGGCTCTACAGCCAGGCGCCACGGTTGTATGGGGCCTTTCTGCTGTGGCTGCTCGCCGAGCTGTTCGTGGAACTGCCCGAGGCCGGGGATGCGCCGCTGCCCAGGCTGGTGTTCTTCTTCGACGAGGCGCACCTGCTGTTCGAGAATGCGGCACCGTCGCTGCGCGAGAAGATCGAGCAGGTGGTGCGCCTGATCCGTTCCAAGGGCGTGGGCGTGTACTTCGTGACGCAGAGCCCGACCGACGTGCCCGACGACGTGCTCGGCCAGCTCGGTCTCAAGCTGCAGCACGCCCTGCGCGCCTTCACGCCCAAGGACCGCAAGTCGATCCGCGCTGCGACGGAGAATTTACCGTCCAACCCGTCGCTGAACGTGGCCTCGGTACTGACCGACCTCGGCACCGGCGAGGCACTGGTGTCCTCGCTGGATGCCAAGGGTCGGCCGCAACCCGTCGAGCGCGTGCTGATCGTGCCGCCGCGCTCGCGCATCGGACCGCTCACGGCGAAGGAACGGCGCGCCCCGCACGCGTGCGCCGTCCGGAAGCCGCCGTCAGTCGGTGGGCGAAGCGCTGATCAAGAGTGCCGCGCGCAGCATTGGCAGCCAGCTCGGCCGCCAGCTCATGCGCGGCGTGCTCGGGGCGTTGCTCGGTCGGGGTTAGGTGCGGGTCCCGTCGACAGGCGGTCAGGTGGCCGGTGCGCGCCGCATGACCACCATCACCGCCATGGCCAGCATGCCGAGCAGGACCGTGATCGAGGCGATGCCGAGCAAGGGTCCGAGAATCGACTCGGGGGCGATATGGCCATAGAGCAGAAACAGGCACACGAGCAATACCGGCGTGCCGACCTGATGGGCGTAGAACTGGATGCTGGCCAGGCGGCAGTTCGCTTCGTGCAACCACAGCTTGTGGCAGAGCGCATAGAAGAACGAAACCACGAAACCGAGCAGCATGATGTGCGCATGGGTGACGAGCTGGCCGTGATCGTGCGAGGCGGCCATGTGGATGCCCAGTGCCAGGCCGAGGATGCCGTAGATCAGTGCGGTGAACAGGTATTTTCTGTCCATGTGCCGAGTCCCCTTTTGTTATTGATGTCGGGAGTCGCGAGCTGCCGCACATCGCTCTCCGCAAGTCTTAACCCCTAGCCAGCCGTCGAGGGGCTGTCAAGGAGGCGGGCTTGCCGGGTGGGGCGGAGGGCGTAGACTCGGCGGCGTAGTCGTATCGGGACGTGAGCATGACGAACGGGAAGGCATTCATGACCATCGGCGGCTTCGCGAAGGTCGCAGGCGTCGGCGTCGAAACCATCCGCTTCTACCTGCGCAAGGGGCTCCTCCGCGAACCGCCTCGCCCGCCGCTATGGCGAGGCCGACGTCGCAAGGACGCGGTTCATCAAGTCGGCGCAGCGGCTGGGTTTCACGCTGCAGGAGGTCTGCCATCTGTTGCGTCTGGAAGACGGCACGCACTGTGAGGAGGCGGCAGGGCTGGCGCGCGAGCGCCTGCGCGATGTGCGTGAACGGCTGCAGGATCTGGCGCGCATGGAGGCGGCGCTGGCCGGCCTGGTCGAGTGCTGCGTCGGGCAGTCCGCTGCCGGTCCTTGCCCGCTGATAGCGGCCCTGCAGGAGAACTGATGGCCCGGACTGCCGAAGCGGGTGAATCCTGCGTTGCGACGGGGAATGACGCATCCGCAGGTTAGCGGCATGGATGCGTACCGATCCCCGTTTACCCGGCGAGTTCGATCATGGCGTGGCGCAGCCACTGGGCGTCGATGGCATCCAGCGTCGTTTTGAGAGCCGCCGCGCCTTCGGGCGACAAGGCCCAGGCAAAAGCGCCGCAATTGAGGACCACGGTGACCCAGAAAATCGCGCGGAATTCCGGTTTCCTGGATTTGTGCCGTAACAACTGCTGCGCAACCCAGGCCCCCGGCCAGCCGCCGACGAGGGCGAGCAAATGGAGCCTCTTTTCCGGCGTGCGCCTGCGATTTTTCCGTGCGGCGGCCTTGTCCTTCGCATAGAGCAGGAACGCGGCGGTGCTGGCGAGCCCATATAGCCACATGATTTCATGCGCCAGCTTCCCGGTCAGGGACAGCACAGAAACGCCACCCAGGAACGCCAGCGGTACTGCGATTGCGACGGTTCGCCGCCACAGGGTGGTGGATTTGCCGGGGTTTTGTTCGACGTATTGGACCTGCTCCGCCCGCAGTCGCCCACGCGAGTCGCTTTTGAGCACGTAGGTCACGTGCGAATTCACGGTAGGACGATTACGCACGGGCTCGAATGCTGTGACGTGCACGAAAACCTGTTCGCCGCCTTGACTAGGTGTGATGAAACCGAAGCCCTTGTCATCGATCCAGTTCGTGATGATGCCTGTTTGGCGCATGAGCGTTATGGCTGGCCGTATGGATGCCTTTCTATATAGTCGCGACCTTGGCGCTTGCCCAGTCTTGCGACCTGCTCAGAATACCCGCACGCCGACGCTGAACACGCCCTCGCGGGTGGTGCTGTCGGGCTCGAAGAAGGTGTAGGTGGAACCGTTGACCTGGATCGGTTGCGGGGCGGACTGTCCGTAGCCGAATCGCGTTTCCGTGTAGCTGGCGAAAACCTTCCAGCGCAGGCTCGGCACCCAGGTGAGCGACACGGCGGCCTGTTGCCAGCTGTGGCTGCCTAGATTGAAGCGAGCACCACTGCCGAGGTAGCTGTCCATGTAGGCGCCCGAGGTCGTGCCGCTCTGATATGACCCGCTCAGTACCAGGCTGCCGGCCGTATAGGCGATGTCCAGGCCGATGCCCTGGTAGTCGTTGTAGTAATCCTCCTCGTATCCGCCGACGCCTCCGGCGCTGCGATACCAGATATGCCGCCCGGCGAACACGTCGGGCATGACCGCGAGTCCGGGTGCTGGCGAGAAACCCAGGTCCGCCTGCACGGACCAGTCGAGCATGCGATTGCCGCTGGCGTCCTGATAGGGCGTGAGGGCACCGGTCTGCAGGTCTTGCAGCGCACCGTTGTAGGTGTCGTTACCCTTGAAGTCCGAATAGTTCGCGTGTAGCCCCAGGTAGTTCCATTGCGTGCCCACCCCCAGCGTATAGCCGCCGATGGAGCCGGTTTCGGTATCCAGCGTCGCGCCGTTGCTGGTTTCGGCAAAATTCTGCGAAAGTCGCGCGGCGCCCAGCGAAATCCCGGAGCGGGCGGCCTGGATGGCCAGCGGCACGGGGGCGAAGAGCAGGCCGTCGGCGAAAGCTGGGCCGGCGGCGAGGGTCAGGGTCGAAATCAGTGCAATACGCGGCAGGGTGCGCATGGTCGGGCATTCCTCGATGTGGTTCGGACGTTGGGCGTAATGACTGTCCGGCTGTCGAGTTTGCCCAAAGTGCCTCGAATCGACAATCGGCCGAGTTGCGGGCACTTTACCGAACGGTAAGCTGCCGGCAAGGCCGTCATGAGACCCGCTGTGACATCTTGGGCACCGTGAATCCGCGGGTGCGGATCCATCCCGGCAAGCCCGGGGATTGCAGAACTCAAGACTGTCGAGGATGAAATCATGCCAATGAAAAAAGTCGTGTTGACGTTGATCGGTGCCAGTGCGCTGAGTCTGGGCTCGGGTGCCCTGTATACCGCCTATGCGGGCGAGCATCTGGCCGATCAGGCCAAGGTGACGATGCAGCAGGCGCGGGATCAGGCCATGCAGGTTGCGCCCGGCAAGATCCGCAGCGCGGAACTGGAAAGGGAACACGGTGGGTCCGGTCTGCGCTATTCGTTCGATATTCAGACCGCACATGGCCTGCGCGAGGTGGGCGTCGATGCCCGCAGCGGGAAGCTGCTGGAAAACAGTTTCGAAAGCCGCAAGGCCGAGGCGGTGGAAATGCGTTCCGAGCATGAGTACGCCAACCGCAATGCCATGGGTGAGCACGAGCATGAGCACGAGCGGGACGGCATGAACATGCACGAAGGCGAGGACGACTGAACCGATCCGGGCGGCGGCCACCGACGGCCGCCGCCCGGAGCCCATGCGGGGTGCACACCAGCACGGGGACGCCTTGCGCTAGACTGCTTCCGGCATAGGAGATACCCGCGATGAAGGTACTGGTTGTCGAGGACGATGCCGAAACCGCGCGCTACATCGCCCGCGGCCTGCAGGAACTCGGCCATGCGGTGGACATGGCGGTGGACGGGCGCGACGGGCTGTTTCACGCCACCGAGGGCGGCTACGACCTCCTGGTCGTGGACCGTATGCTGCCGCTGCTGGACGGTCTGACCCTGGTGAAGACTCTCCGCGCGACCGGCAACAAGACGCCGGTGCTGTTCCTGACCACCCTCGGAGGGGTCGACGACCGGGTCGAGGGGCTGGAGGCCGGCGGCGACGATTATCTGGTCAAGCCCTTTGCGTTTTCCGAACTGGCCGCCCGCGTGCACGCGCTCGGGCGCCGGCCACCGATCAGTGAGGCACCCACCGTGCTGCGCGTCGCCGACCTGGAAATGGATCTGGTCAAGCGTCGGGTCAGTCGGCGGGGTACGACGATCGAACTGCAGCCGCGCGAATTCCGCCTGCTCGAATACCTGCTGCGCCACGCCGGCGAGGTGGTGACCCGCACCATGCTGCTGGAACAGGTCTGGGACTTCCATTTCGACCCAAGGACCAGCGTGGTCGAGACCCACATCAGCCGTCTGCGGCAGAAGATCGACCGCGATTTCGACCCGCCACTGATCCACACCGTGCGCGGTGCCGGGTACTCCCTGCGTGCGCCCGCATAGACTGCTGCACAGCACCGGGTTCCGCACCGGACTGGGCTATGCGGCGCTGTTCGCCGCCTCGGTGTTCGTCCTGTTCGGGGTGATCTACTGGCAGACCGCGGGCTACATGGAGCGCCAGCTACGCGCCGTGACCGAAACCGATTTCCATACGCTGGAGAGCGTGCTGCGCCATGCCGGCGTGGAGGGTCTGCGGCACGCCATCGACGCGCGCACGCGGGGGGAGCATGGCCACGGCGGCTGGTTCCTGCTGCTGGATGGGCAGGGCACGCGGCTCGCCGGCAACCTGCCGCCCGGCGTGCGCCCGCGCGAGGGGTGGCAGCAGCTCGTGCTGCCGGGCAGCGGCGGCCACGCCGGCGAGGGCGAGTCGGGCGAGCATCGCGTGGTGCAGGGCGAGGGTCGAGCGCTGAGCCGCGACCTGCTCCTGTTCGTGGGGCAGGACGCCGGCGCGCTCAACGAGATGCGCGAGCTGTGGCTCTCCGCGCTGGCCTGGGGCGTGGGCGCAACCCTGCTGCTGGCCGCGCTCGGCGGCGCGTTCATGGGCGCGGCCGCGCTGCGCCGGGTGGAGGCGATCAACCGCGTCGCCGGCGACATCGTGGCCGGCGACCTCGCGCGGCGGATTCCGGTCCGCGGCACCGAGGACGAGTTCGACACCCTGGCGACGCACCTGAACCGGATGCTGGCGCGCATCCAGGAGCTGATGGAGGGCATGCGTCAGGTCAGCAACGACATCGCCCACGACCTGCGCACGCCGCTGGGGCGACTTCGCCAGACCCTGGAAACCGCGCGGCGGGACGCCGGCAGCGTGGCCGACTATCAGCTCGCCGTGGATCACGCCCTCGAGCAGACCGACCAGATCCTCGAGACCTTCGCGGCGCTGCTGCGCATCGCGCAGATCGAGTCCGGCGCGCGTCGCAGCCGCTTCCAGCGCGTCGACCTGTCCGCCGTGCTGGACACGGTGCTCGACGCCTATCTCCCGGTGGCCGAGGATGCCGGCCATGTCCTGCACGCACGCATCCCGCCGGGAATTCACGTGCGCGGCGACCGCGAGCTGCTGGTGCAGGCCTTTGCCAATCTGATCGAGAACGCGCTGCGCCACACGCCGGCCGGCAGCCGCATCGAGCTCGCGTTGGACACTGGACCGCAGGGCGTGACGGCGACGGTGGCCGACGACGGGCCGGGCATTCCGGCCGAGGCTCTGGACAAGGTCACCGGGCGCTTCTATCGGCTCGAGTCCAGCCGTTCCACGTCCGGTAGCGGGTTGGGGCTGAGCCTGGTCGCGGCCATCGCCGCGTTGCACGAGGCGGAGCTGCGCCTGGCGGACAACGCTCCCGGGCTGCGGGTGACGCTGCAGTTTGCGGCAGCTGACGCGGCGCCGGCCGGCTAGCTGCTGCTCGGCTCCGCAACCGGCCGAGGGGCTAGGTTCAGCCCCGACAGAATCGAGAGCGCAAGTCCGGCGACGCCCATCCACGCCATCGAGCGAAAGCCCAGTGCGGCCATCAGCGGGCCGCTGGCGAAGGCACCGATCACGGTGGCCAGGGCCAGCGAGGCGTTGAACAGCCCCATCGCGGCACCCTCGCTGAAGGGCGCGAGGCGCGCCGCCAGCCCCGTGCCGGCCACGCTCAGGATCGGCCAGGCGATCACGATCAGCACGAAGCCGACCATGGCAAAGCCGATACGCGGGCCGACCGGCGTCACGTAGGGGGCGAGCAGCAGGACGAAGCCGGCCAGGCGCAGCCAGAGCCCCCATTGATACACCTTCCCCGATCCGAAGCGCCCCGCCCAGCGGCTGGCGAGGATGAACAAGGCGATGCCCACCGCCGCGGCGACGGCATAGATCAGCGAGGACATGTGCGTGTCGAGGCCGTAGCCGTGTTCGAGCATCAGCGGGAAATAGGTGAAAAATCCGGATACGCCGAGGGAGAGCAGGAACCAGGAAACGATGAAACGCCCGAACGGCGTGCCCACGATGGCGGGTAGATGGCGCAGGCCGGAGATGTTCAGGTGATGGAAGTGGAAGCCCACGCCGGACAGGAAGTTGACGCGCGGGAAGGCGGCCAGGGCGCGCACGTCGAGCACGCGATGCGGATGCACCCCGGGCGCCCGCGGGTGGCGCTGTACGGGCAGGCCGATCCCGCCGATCAGCAGGGCCGGTACCAGCAGGGCAGCGGCCACCCACAGGCCGGTATTGAACTGGCCGTGGGAGAAGATGCCGGCGAGCAGCAGCCCCAGCACCTGCCCGGTGCCGTTGAAGCTCTGCAGCAGGCCGATGCGCGGTTCCCATTCCGCCTGCGGGGCGAAATCGACGATGAACAGCGAGGCCATGGTGCCTGCGCCGGCCGATCCCGCGCCGAGGGCGAAGGCCGCGCCCATCCAACTCGGCAGTCCGGGGAGCATCGGGAACAGCCCGATGGCGATGGCGGCGACGATGAAGGCGAGGAAAAACAGGCTGCGGTAGAGCTTGAGGCGTTCGGCGAGCAGGCCCCACAGCGGCGAGGTGAGCAGGCCTAAATCGTAGACGCCCATCACGTAGGCGACGTTCGACATTCGGTGGGAGATCGAGACCATCATCAGCGGCAGCAGTACCGGCACGATGCCGGCGGTGACGATGCCGAGCAGCAGATAGGCGCCGTACCAGGGGCGGATGTAGCGAGCGGGCGCGGCCAGCGCCTGACGCCAGACGCGCAGTCGGTCATGCGATGCGCCGATTGCATGATTCATGGAAAACCTCCGTATGCCGTGCGTGGGCTTGGGTGCGGCGGTTGGCGGTCTGCGGGTCGTTGCCGGCGTCCGCCGGTGATGAAGTGCCGATGTGCCAGTCCGGGCCGGCGGGTGATGTTGCAGGTGTTCAAATCACGCTGGTGCGGGGCGTTCGGCCGGCGTGAGACGGTGGGTGCATTGCGGGTGGGGCGCCGGCCTTGTCCTGCCCTACCTATTGAATGACCGATGCGGCGCGTCGATGTTCCTGCAAATTCCGTTTCGGTGACGGGTCCTGCGTCGGGCGGGTACCTACCCGGAGCTGTCGGGAGATCGGTGGGTCGCAGCAGCGCGTTGCAGCAGGCGCAGCACTTCGTCGTCTTCGGTTTGCGCGAAATCGCGGTAGAACTGACCGACGAGGCGAAGTCGAGGGGCGAAAATACGCTGACGAGGTCGTCGGCAAGGCCGCCGAGCATGTCCCGCGAGCCCTGGGGCGCTACGGGTACGGCCGCCACGAGCCGGGCTGGACGGCCTTGCCGCACCGCGCGCAGCGCCGCACGCATGGAGGCGCCGGTAGCCAGGCCGTCGTCGACCACGATCACGGTGCGGCCGACAAGGGGGATGGCTGGCCGGGAGCCGCGATACGTGGACTCGCGGCGTTCCAGCTCGCGCAGTTCGCGCGCCCTGACGAGGGCCAGCTCGTCCGCAGGGATGCCATAGGCCGTAATGACATCGTCGTTGAGATCGACCGCGCCACCCGAGGCGATGGCGCCCATCGCCAGTTCCGGGTGGAACGGCAGGCCGAGCTTGCGCACGACGAGCACATCGAGAGGGGCGTTCAGCGCGCGAGCGACCTCGTAGGCCACGGGTACGCCGCCGCGCGGCAGTCCCAGCACGACGACGTCATCTCGCCCGGTATAACCCTGCAACCTATCGGCAAGTCTGCGCCCGGCGTCGCGGCGGTTTTCGAATTCGGCGCTCATGCTGCCTCGAGGGATGAGCCTGTCTGGATATATGGCCGGGCTGTCGTCGGCGCGGTATGACCGCCGTCAACCCCCGATCGAAGCCGAATGATGTCGAACGCCAGGCTTGCCGTTGTGCACCATGGCACGCGTTCGCGATCCACGGTGTTTTGAATTGCTAGAATGCACTTCTGCAACGAAGCGATTTATCGGATGGTTATCGTTTCAGCGGTATGGTATTTCCCATCGGTGCCATAACCATGCCGATGGTCTCAGGACTCTCGCATTGTGCGATGCATGAGTTGCATGAATCCTTTGCCGGCTTACGGTGTGGGCATGTCTGATCGGGAAATCGAATGGGTGCCAGACGCGTCAGAGGTGCGTAGCTACTACGACCACATGGGGCGCAAGCTCGATATTCTGAGCTTTTATGGCCTGCCTGCCGTCGATGATCTGATGACGAATGCCGACTTCGATCTGGCGCAGAATATTTTCGAACTCGGTTGTGGTACCGGCAGGTTTGCAGAGCGCCTATTCGAGAAATACCTACCCCCGGAGGCGCGTTACTTGGGCTGCGATGCCAGCGAGGTGATGGTCGGGCTGGCGCAGTCGCGGTTGGCAGCACATGCCAAGCGGGCACAGATCGTGCCTGCTGACGACACCATGCGGCTCCCTCTGTTGGACAAAGAGGCGGATCGAATCGTCTCCATATTCGTGCTCGATCTGCTGGGCGAGGAACAGGTTGCGCAATTTTTTAACGAGGCCTATCGGAGTTTGAGTGATGATGGAAAACTCTGTTTCCTGAGCCTGCATCGAGGCGCAAATATTCCGTCGCGTATTGTCAGTGCCCTGTGGTCTGCCCTGTTTGCCAAACGGCCCATGCTCCTCGGCGGATGCCGCCCGATCGATCTCGATCCGTTTGTCGATCGTCACCGCTGGCAGGTCATGCATCGCAGGGTCATGGCGCCGTTTCTGGTGCCCGCAGAGGTGTGGATACTGGAAAAAAGGCATGCTTGATTCAGTGTTTCCGTTTCAGGCGAGTCAAGGTGTATTTAGTAAGCGGGGATGGGGGAAACTTCTCCATTGCGCTGCAGTGTTTTATGCGTTGTGTCCAAGCTTGTCTGGAATTCTACCGATTAATCTAATTTAGAGTGTTCCGTGTTTTTTTCAATTTCCCGGTTTCGACGGCGATGATGCGTTCGTCGAATTGAATTCCTGCAATCCCGCAAACTAGCTCATGGCCTGACTGGTTACCTGGCTGGGTTAATGCGTTCGCGTTAAACGATACCCTTGCGTGGGTTTTTCGGTATTTTGGCCTCGCTTTGCGGTTCGCCGATGTAGAACCCTGCACCTCGTCAAATCCCATCCTCAGCAGTGTCTGAAGCTGCGAGCGTGCCTCGACGCCTTCCGCCGCGACGCGGACTTTCAGCGATTTGGCCAGGTCCAGGCGCGCACGATCGCCACGGAGCGCACGTCGGATTCGATATTGCCGATGAAGCTGCGGTCGATCTTGATGCGGTCGAACTGAAAGCGATGCAGTGCGGCCAGCGAATACCAGCCTGAGCCGAAGTCATCCAATGCCAGTCCGATACCGAGTCGCTTGAGTCCTGCGAGGATTGTATAGACGTGTTCCGGGTCGCCGATCAGCGCCTTTTCGGCGATGTCGAGAGACAGGCGTTCGGGCGGCAGGCCGGAGGCCTGTAGCCCCTGGGTGGCGACCGCCTCCATATCCCTGCGCTCGAGTTGGGTGGTCGAAACGTTGACCGAAATCTGTGCAGGCCACGGCCACCTGGCGGCCTGTGCGCAGGCCTCGTGCAACATCCAGCTGTCGAGTTGCCGAATCAGTCCGGCTGACACTGCGGCCGGAATGAAGACGTCGGCCGGAATGGTGCCTCGGGTGGGGTGTTCCCAGCGGGCCAGGGCCTCAAAGCCGCGGGTTTCGCCGTCCGCGGCGGAGGTCAGTGGCTGAAGCGCCAGCGACAGTTGGCCGGCCGCGAGCGCGTCGCGCAGGTCGGTGGCGATATCCCATGACTCCGACCGCAATTCCTGAGGGTCCACGGAAAAACGCAGATAGTCGTTCTTGCCCTTCCGCTTGACCTCATAAAGCGCAATGTCGGCTCGCTGCATGAGGAGTTCGGCCGAGTTGCCGTCGTCGGGGAACAGGGCGATGCCAATCGAAGCCGAGAGCATCATGTGCCAGTCACCCACCGTGATCGGTTTTGCCAGCGACGACAGGATGCGCTGCGCCAGGGCGAATGCGCCATCGGGCTGCCGACTGGCGGGTTGCGGGATGCAGAACTCATCGCCGCCGAGGCGGGCGAGGGTGTCTGCTGGGCGCACCAGGGTCGCGAGATGCTTCGCCACGATGCGTAGCACATCGTTGCCCATGGGATGCCCGTGCTGGTCGTTGATCGCCTTGAAATCGTCCAGGTCGAGCATGATCAGCGCACCCTGCTCGCCGCTTTGGGCCGCGTCCTCTATCGCCTGTGCCATGCGGTTGTTCAGTCGCGAACGGTTGGCGAGACCGGTGAGCGGATCGTGCTCGGCGAGAAACTGCGCACGCGACTCGGCCTCCCGAAGACGCGTGACGTCGGTGGTCGAGGCCAGGATGAACGGTTGTTCGCCATTCTCGGTGGGCAGGGAGATCAGCCGTTTGCGGGTCAGCAGAATGCGCAGATCACCGTTTGCTGCCGTCATCACTTCTTCATTCTCGTTGGGTTGCCCGGTGGCGAAGACGGCGTCGTCCACGGCCCAGAAGATGGCCTTCTGCTCATCCGGCAGAAGGTAATTCGTGCGCTCGACGATATTCGCGGGCGTGTCCGGTCATTTCGCAAAAGGCGTCGTTGATCAGAACCGGACGATGTTCGCGGTCGATCAGGAACATGGGGGTGGGTATGGCATTCAGAAGCGTTTGCAGCGTGCCGGTTGTGGCCATGATGGTGGTCTGGGGGAACATCCGTGACGCCTCCATGGCTAACTGGGCCGTCTGTCGCAGCCCACAACCCGCTACGGTCGATTCAGTTTGTGTCGTAAGAGTCTTGCCTCGTTACGCCTTACGGACAGCGGGTACGTCGGATATTCCAAACGCTCACCCTGGACAAGCTGCAACGCTGCAAAGCTGCAGCGCGGAACTTTCGCTGGGAGCATCATTTATGATTCAAAGCGGCTATAAAAAAACCGATATCTCTCCCTGAGGACGGCTATGTCGGAAATGGCGCTGGTGGCTAGACTCGAACACGCGATTGAGCGTGCCGGCCAGCTACCGAGTCTGGCTACTGCGGTACACGTTCTGGAACTCAGCGAGGACAATGTCGCCGGGTTCAGCGAGGTTGCGAAATTCATCGCCAACGCGCCGATGCTGAGTGCGGGGCTGATGCGGACGGCCAACTCGCCGCTGTACGCCTCGCGCAGGAAAATCGAAAACCTCCGGCAGGTGCTCAGTCTGTTGGGTTTCAATACCGCCGTGTCGTTGGCACTCAGCCTGTCGCTGATTGCCAACGACACGGCGAATGCATCGACGGCAAACGCTTCTGGCGCAGGTCGCTGGTGTCGGCGCTGGTCGCCAGGGCCCTGGCTGTGCAACTTCAGGTGCACGAACCCGAAGTATTTTTCCAGGCTGGGGTGCTCCAGGACATCGGTCAGCTGGTGCTCGAAAAATCGGATCCCGATCTGTATGCCGATATCCTGCGGCGCACCAAATCGCATGAGAAGCTGGTGACCGAGGAAACCAATGTGTTGGGTTTCGATCACGCGCAGGTCGGGGCACACCTGCTGAAACGCTGGGGCATCTCGGAAAAACTCTGTCAGGCGGTGCGCTGCAGCCATCACGCGCAGCCACAACGCGACGACGGCATCGGTCAACTGGATAACTGCGTATATCTTTCCCGCAACTTGGCCGAATTCTGGCTGTCTGTGGACGGAGGGAAGGTCGATATTCGTGCCGTTGCGCAAGAAACGGAAGCGCTGCTGGGTCTGACGCCTGAGGATTTCCATCAGACGCAGGCGCGCATCGCCGAATGGATACCGCAATATGCGGATATGTTCGACGTGAGCCTTAACTCACCCGGTATTCTTGCGGCCCTGCTGCAGCGTTCTGACGAGTGCGAATTGCTGCTGCCTGCATCGATCGAAACGGCAGAACCTTTGTCGCAACCGCTGACTCGGCCCAGGCCGGTCATGCATCAGAACACGGCACCCAGACCGTCTGGGCCGCCCGACCTGCTCGACGAGCGTCATCTGCTGGCCATCCTGAAGCACGAATTCGAGGCCGCCCGACTGGGAGGCTGGCCGCTGTCCGTATGCCGATTGTCACTCGATACGCTCAAGGAGGTGCGCGAGCGGCAGGGCGGTGAGGCATGCGAGAAAATGCAGTGGGACGCCGCGCAATATATCCGCAACCAGTTGCGCCCGACGGATTTTGTCTCCAGTGCCCCGAAAAACGGGATCGCGCTGGTGCTGCCCGGTACCGGTGCCGACAATGCGGAGGTAGTGACCGAACGCTTGCGCATTGGCTCCCCCGGCCTCCCGCAAAACACCCGATTTTCAATCGGCGTGTTCACGTACGTCGAGGATTCGCCCGACGGCTGCGGGATCGAGGGCGTACGGGATCTGCTCGCCGCCGCCGACCGCGCCAACTACGTCGCACGGGTGATGGGAGGCAACCGTACCTTCCGCTACCGCTGCGTCTGATGCGACGACCCGTCTGAGCCGAGACGGAGTCGCCGAGGGCGTCTGCACATACGCTACGGCTATTTGACGATGCGCCGATGGCGGTGTTAAAGACGACGCATGGAACAGGCACTGCAAGGCTTGTCACTGACTGCAGCGCGCTATCTTTGGCAGTTTGCCGAGGTAGCCGTGCTGGGCTTTTTCTTTGCCGGGTTGCTGCAGGCCGTGATCCGCCCGCAGGCACTGCAGAGCATGGTCCGGGGCGGCGTGCTGCGCTCGAATGCCGTGGCCTCGGTGGCCGGTTTCGCGACCCCTCTGTGCTGCTGCACCGCGATCCCGACGGCGGTCGAACTGTACCGTGCCACGGGGCGACGCGGTCCGGCGAGCGCCTTTTTGATCGCCACCCCCTGGTTCAACTGGTACGCCCTCGTGGCCCTGTTCGTGTTTCTCGGCTGGCGGTTCGCATTGTCGATTGCCCTGAGCGCCGTGCTCATTGCGCTGGCGACCGGGGTGGCGGTGGACCTCTTGACCGGCAACGGATGTCCGCCGGCCTCGGACCCGGCGAAGGAGGATGCGTCGTGCGGCTGCTGCGCGGCCTGCGGGACGGAGCCTGCCGGCGAAACGGCCGATGACGTGCCGTGGTTCGATTTCACCCACCCCGCGCAGAAGCTACGGCGCGCCCTGGGTACCGCACTGGACCTGCTGCGGGAACTGGCACCCTGGATTCTCGCCGGCGCAGTCCTGGGTGCGGTCGTGAAGGATTTCATGCCGGCCGACTGGGTCTCCCACTTCGGCGCGGCGACCGGCCTGTTCAGCCTGCTGGCCCTGGCCCTGATCGCCAGCGTGCTCTACACCGACAGCCTGGGATCGCTGCCCTGGATTCACGCCCTGCAATCCAAGGGGCTCGCCTCCGGCAATGCCATGTTGCTGCTGGTCGCCGGCGTCGGCACCAACATCGCCACCCTTGGCCCCGTCGGGCGGCTGATGGGACGTCGGGCAGCAGTGGTCTATGCCGCCGGTGTGCTGGCGAGTTCGCTGATGCTGGCCGGGGTGCTGAATTTTCTGGACGCCTCTTTCTAGAGAGTGTCGCCCCCCCGCTCCCCGGCTGCGGCTTTACCGTTCCCAGGCTTGAGAAATATCAAGCATCCGTGTCTGTGGATGCGCGCCGTGCTGACAGCGACGCTGGCGTGATCAATGATTGGAAGAGGCGGCCAGGTCCGGGGGGAGACCATGGATACGACGCAGGCTCAGGACGGACAACCTGTACCCCGTCCCGTGCAGCGGCTGTTCCGCCTTGTTCTGCTGACCGGCCTGCTGCTGCCCGCGATACTGGGGATTGCGATCTGGCTGGTGCTGGCGGTCATGGGCGTGCGTGTCGTGGAGCCGGCCACCGGCCTCGCCTTGGCGGTTTTGCCGCTGACCCTGTTGTTCCTGATTCCCTATTTCATCCTGGCCATGCTCATGCGTGTCGTCCTGGTCAAGAAGCATGCGCGCGGCCCGCTTCCGTTTCGCATTTGGTTGCATGTCGCGGTCGGGGGATATGTCGGTGTGACCGTGGTCAGTATCTGGCTGCTCTCCGGCCTGTTGCCGGATTTCGAGGCCGCTTCGATGGTTGCCGCCATGTGGCCGTTGACGCTGCCGTTCGTCCTGCTCCTGGATCTGGGTGGGGTGATGCTGGGCGGGATCGTCGGCTGGCTGGTCTGGAAGTTGCGCGGCCGCGCATGAGCGAAGCATGCCGCGATGGACGCGAATACAGGAATATCAGCAATTGAAGGGCAGGATGCCGATCCACAGCTCGTATTCGAAGCGGATCGGCGGGAATGGCCAGGTCTTGCCGTCGATCATAAGCGGCGGGCTGAGCAGCTCGAAGCGATCGGGCGTCGATCCGGGCAGGGTGATCTGCAGGAAATAGCGCTTCGTCGCCGGCGCGGTAAGTGCCTTGTCGGGGCCGCTGTAGGGTAGGTGGTCGAGCGTCGTATGGTTCGTCAGATTGTGCGCGGCCAAGCAATCCGAGGCGAAGTGGAAGCTTTTCCAGGTGCGGGGCGGCGTGTCTCTCGCCGGCAGATAGGTACCCAGTTCCAGGAATACGACCATGCCCTCCGGCGTTTTTCTCGCCAGTGCGTGACCGGGCAATGGACCGATCTGGAAATTGACCACCGACGGGGTCTGCGTTCAATAGTGCTTGACGATCTGCCCGCCCGCCATCGTGGGGCGATAGTAGCGTGAACCGCCGGGAATGCAGCCTGCGAGCGCGACGCTCAGTGTCAGGCTGGCCATGATCGGTGCGACCGAGTGGCGCATGCTGTTCCTCCCCCTGTTTTCCCAGAGGATAGCCCGGCGGCGGAGGATGCAGGCGGGCGAGGGCTAGTCGTCGCCGTGCTCGATCTCCTGCACCAGCACCCAGGGCGCGGCGACCACCGCCCAGAATACCGGCAGGCTTTCCCCCCAACGCCGCGCGTCCGCATCCGTCGCCCGGGCCAGCGTTCCGTCTGCCATCCAGTTGCGGATCGCCTCGCTATCGTCCCGCACCACGCAGGCCGCCACTTCGATCAGATCCAGCCGGGCATCCACCTTGACCACCGCCCCGCGTGCGAAGTGCCGCTCGAGTTCCGCCCACGCGATCTTGCCGGTCTCGGCATTCAGATGGGCCCTGAGTTCCTGCGCATTATCGTTCATGGGTAGGGATTGTAAGGGATGCGGGGGAGCGGGTTCGACCCCGCCGGATCCGGCGGCGCCGGCCGGGAAGCGTGTACGGGATGATTGGGGTAGCGCGCCGTGTGTCTGCTTGGGCCCGCTAAGATTCGCGGCCGATGCCATATTTGAGCCGGCGCACCGGCACGTACCAGATGATGCCGTCAACCAGCATCAGGAAACCCGCCATCATGAGGAAATAATCGGTGACGCTGTAGGGGCTGGTACTCAGCATCTTGTTCATCGCGAGGCCGAGGCCGATGAAGGAGACACCCGTGCGAATCAGCGACAGGCCGGTTCTGGCGCGTGCATAGGACGTGCGGTGGCTGGCGGCGATCGTACGCTGTGCGGCGAGGATGTTGCGCTCGCGCGCCAGGTGGGTGCGTTCCTTGCTCGCCGGGACCGGGCGCAGCACGGAGCAGTAATGCGGGATGGCTGCGGCGAGCTGGGCGAGAGTCGTTTCATCCTCGGCTTTGACGGGCGCTTCTTCCAGATGGTATCGCTTGGTAAAGCGGATATTCTCGCTGGTGATGTCCAACAGGGCATGTTGGCAGGGGAGATCCATGCGCGAACGGCGCACCTTGAAATAGTCGTAAAGGCCAATGGAGGCCATCACGATGCCCGCCGCCAGGAGGGCAAAGTGATATGGCGAGAGCACGTTGGCCTTGATGTGCGTCAGGGCATTGGATAGGGCCACCATGGCCAGACCCCACCTGAGCAGCTTCATCGAAGTCCGCGCGCGGGCATGTCCGTTTCGGTGGCAGGCGAGCTTGGTGCGCCACAGGGCCATGGTGTTGCGCCAGTAGGCGAGACCGGTGCGCTCGATGCCGATCAGCAGATGCGCCTCGGCGTGCAGGTAATCCTGGATGTACCAGCGCACGTCCTCGTTGAGCGCGACGCGGAATTCGTAATCCTTGGCCGGGACGAGCTGCCGCACCTGCTCCCGCATCGTCTCGCTGGCCGGGTCGGCCGCGGCGACGATCACTGTCTCGCCCAGCTGCATCACCGGGAACCACCTGCCGGCGCGCAACACTTTGGCGTCCAGCCCGGCGAACAGGTGCGAGGGAACCGGGATGCGTTCGTCGTATTGAATGAAGCGGCATGCGTAGTGGCGGGCCAGGGCCTCCAGCAGCGCGCAGCGCGAGATTCCGGATTCTTTCAGTAACACGCGTTCGGTCTCGACACCTCGAGCAGCCGCGCTTTGCTGCACGGCGGCGAGCTGTGGATCGCTGAGGAGGCCGTTCTCCACCAGGGCGATATAGGGTGACACTTCAGTCGTCATGACGGTAATGATCCCTATCCCAGGCAACTTTGGGTTTGCTGTAGTCGGCGTCGGCTATCTCGAAGTTGGCATCGCAGAAGGTCGAGCGCCGCTTGATGCGTTCGGCCGGCAGATACCAAAGCAGACCGTCCACGATCAGATACAAGCCGATGATGACCAGGGTGATGTCGAATACGGTCCAGAATGTGTTGGCGTGATCGAAATACGTGAAATAGATGAACATGCCGGCGCCGACGGACATCACGCTGAAGCCGGTCCGGATGAAGGCCATCCCGGTCCGCGAACGCGCCATCACCGTGCGCAGGTGCGACATGGCGTTGCGCTTGTCGGCCAGTGTGGTGCGTTCCAGCGCGAGGCCCGTGGTGGCCCAGACTCCAGGTTGGGCTTCTGGCGAGTTGGCCTCCGCCACGGGATCATGGTGCGCGGCGTAGAGACATTGCGAGGGGAAAATGGTGTCCCACAAACCCTTGCGTTTGCTGGCCTTGCTGACCGTGTGCAGCGCTACATTGGCGGCATGTCTACCGGGGCGGTACCAGTGAAAACCCTCGGCGAGCATCGCCGTGCCGATGACGATCAACGCCCAGTCGAAGATCGTCCAGGGACCGGGGTGGAATTTGCGGATGAAGCCGATGCCAATACCGGCAAAGGCGACGCCGGTGCGTGCGAAGGCGAGCCCCGTTCGGGCCTTGGCCATCATGGTTCGCAGATAGGCCAGCACGGTCCGCTCTTCGGCGAGATCGGTGCGGTCGTTGGCCAGGAAGCGCCGTCTCTCGACGGGGGATAAGGCATCCCAGTGTTCGCGCAGCGTCCCGGCACTTTCCACGATCGGGCTTCTGTGGAATTCCATGGCGCCGCCGGGGTCCGAGATTTGCAATGCGGAATATGCTTCAGGCACCGCATAGGGCGGGTAAGGCTTGATCTCTTTCGTATGGCGCCGTGCCGGCAGATACCACACGATGCCGTCGATCACGCCGGCAACGCCCAATACCAGCAGCGGTACCTCGAAGAACAATAGCTCGCCACCGCCGAACAAACGCAGAAACGCCACGGCGATCGTGATGAAGGCAAGACCGGTGCGCGCGAGCGCCAAGCCCGTCCTGCTGCGCGCGAACTGGGTCCGCTGGGCAGCGTAGCGGGTGCGGAGCCCGGCCAGATAGGTGCGCACCTTTGCCAGCGGCGTGCGTCCGGCGGTGACAGGGAATTCGGCGTTCAGATCCGCGCTGTTCTCGATCAGGCGGATCAGGTCGGGGCGAGTGGCGACGCGGAATTCGATGTCATCGACACCGAGGGTTTCCTGAATGGTGCGCAGCAGCGCAGGGTCATCCGGATCGCACACGACGACCTCCGCGCTGTCCTCGTCCCATGACAGGGGCAGCCAGAGTTCGGACCTCAGCGTATCGACGTCCAGTCGTCTCAGAATGGATTGCGACGCCGTCAGTCCTTCATCGTATTCGACGGTCGGATAACCGTAATGCTCAGATAGGTGGGAGAGCTGTTCCTGTTTCGTAAGGGCTTGTGAGTGTATCGTCATTCTCCATGCGAATTCGGGGGAGGTCCTGCATCAGGCAAGAGTCGCTCCAATCGAAAGGCACAACTGATATGTGACAGCAATCTTTCAGTCGAGTTCCGCGGGCTTTCTCGTCACGGTTCGTTTTGCAGGTAACAACACCTCGTGAGGTAGAAAATCGCGTTCGCAGTGCGCGCGCGATGCTAGTCTGAGTTCTAGAATTTAATCGTGGTATGTAAGGATCAAAGGCTAGTAATCATTATTCCTAATTAAAAAATGTTGGCCTGACCAGCAAAGGAGTCGAGATGAAGAACGAATATGTCGTCAGCTTAGCGTTTGCTGCGATGCTGGCTGCATCCAGTTTCCCGGCATATGCATTCAGCTCTCATGATGCGGAAAATCTGGCAGCGGCGGCTGCGGTGGGCAATCAGAAACCGCTGGGCGAGCTCAAGCATTTTGCACAAGCCGGTAATACGGATGCGCAATACTGGCTGGGCGTTTATTACACCCTGAAACAAAAGCACGAGCTGGCAATGGGCTGGTACAAAAAGGCTGCAGGCCAGGGTAACGTCAAAGCTGCCTACAGTCTGGGGCAGGCCTATTTCAATGGTGCCGGTGTACCTATCGACTACACACGTTCGGCCCAATGGTACCGGCAGGCCGCAGAACATGGCGATGCCGATGCGCAATATAATCTGGCGATCCAATATGAATTAGGCTGGGGAGTGACGCAGAACCCCACAAAGGCTTTGCTTTGGTTCCGTAAGGCAGCCGAGCAAGGAAACGCGAAGGCCGCTTATAACCTGGGCTTGGCCTACTATCTGGGCAAAGGCATGCAGAAGAACCTGGCGCAGGCGGTGAACTGGTGGCGGCGTGCGGCGGAGCAAGGCGATCCGCGCGCGCAATACAATCTGGGTGTGCTCTATTTCAAAGGCCGAGGGGTCAAGGAAGACGTCGCGACGACCTTGGATTGGTGGAAGAGAGCGGCCAACAGCGGGAACGCAGATGCCGAATACAATCTTGGGATGCTTTATTACAAGGGTATCGGGGTTGAAAAAAATCTTGCCGAGGCGATGAAATACTGGAAGCGGGCATCGGCACAGGAAGTACGGATTGCTAACGATGACGTCAATACGCATCCCTATTCAGAGCCAGAGCGTGAGTAGCTGCTGCCTGCCACCCGAGCTGACGCGAACCATTAGAGTATGTAATTGCGTTAGTGATTCTTACTGACAAGTCAGTAAATTAGGGAACAAGTGGTGATATGGGTTGTCTTCATGTTCCCTGAAGAGAGATGGACGCAAGGTGTCGCGCGCTGCGCTGCAAGAGATGCGGCTGCTGGCCCTGCAGCGAATGAACGAAGGCGAGTCGCCAGCCGCGGTGGCCACCTCGTTCGGTCTGCACCGCGGTGGGCCTACAAGGTACGGGCCAAGGCCCACGGTCGTGGGCACGGCAAACGCGCCTTGCTCTCGCGCAAGGGCACAGGGCGCCCGCGCCGCCTGACTGCTGCGCAAGAGCGCCGAGTCTTTCGGTGGATCAACGGCAAGAACCCGCGTCAGTACGGCTTTGACTTTGGCCTGTGGACGCGCCAACTCGTGCGCGAGCTGGTTGCCCAACGCTTTGGGGTGACGCTGTCGCGGGCGAGCATCGGGGCCTTGCTCGCCCGCGTGGGCCTGACACCGCAAAAACCCCTGCAGCGCGCCTACCAGCGTGATCCCGAAGCGATCGCGCGCTGGGTCAAGGAAACGTACCCGGCTATTGCCCGGCGCGCCAAGCGCGAGAAGGCCGAGGTGTTTTTCTGGGACGAGTCGGGCTTTCGCACCGATGCCGTGCATGGCAAGACCTGGGGCGCTAAAGGCCAGACCCCCGTGGTGGAACGCCCCGGTCAGCGTCAGTCGATCTCGGCGGCCTCGGCGGTCAACGCCAAGGGCGCCTTCTGGTTCGAGACCTACCCAGGAGCCCTCACCGGGGAATGGTTCGTGCACCTGCTCAAGAACATGATGGCCGAGCGCGGGCGGCCGGTGCATCTGATCATCGACGGCTTGCCAGCGCACAAAAAAGCCATCGTCAAAGAGTATGTGGCCAGCACGGCAGGTGCGCTGACGCTGCACGTCTTGCCGGGCTATGCACCAGACCTCAACCCGGATGAGCTGGTCTGGAGCCACGCCAAGAGAACAGGCGTGGCGCGCAATCCATTACGCAAGGGCGAAAAACTCAAGGGCCGGGTCGCTGCTCAGCTTCAATCCATGGCTGACAATCCCGCGCTCGTCAGGTCATGCTTCGAGCATCCTTCTGTTGCCTGTATTTCTGACTGCTGAGTAATGAAAAAACTCTGTGTACCTGCCCTGCTGGCAGCGCTCATGGTGGGCGTAAGTACCAATGCAGACGCATCCATGTCTTCGGCTAAACCGCTAAAGGGAATACATACGGTTAAAGTGGTGGCAGACGGATATAAATACGTTATGTCCACTCATATTTCTGCTGGTTTCACATTGTTCAAATTTATCAATAACGGTCATCGGCATCACCAGATGGCCATCGTTAAATTTTCACATGACAAGACGCTTGCTGATTTTATGTCGCTCCCCCCGGGTCTGCCGCCTGGCGCGCCGATTGGTGGCATCACCGGTGAGGCATCGCATCAGGTGAACTATCTGGTCGAGGATTTCAAGAAAGGTAGTTACGCCATTCTCTGTTTCCTGCCGGCAAAGAACGGCAAGATGCATGCGTAACTCGGGATGATTTACAACTTCAAAATCTGACCGGGGAGAGCCCGGCAGGGGGGCGCAGCCAGTGCCGTCCTGGCGCTGGCTGCTCGGCTCTAGCGTGGACTTCCCCATTTGGACTGCGGCGGCCGGTAGGCCTCGATCTGTGACAACAAGTCGTCGGCACCGTCAGAGAGGATCAACATGTCCTTGTAGGCTGGGTTCATGAAACCTTTGACGATCATTTTGTCGATGAAGGCCAGCAGTTCGTCGAAATAGCCGTCGACATTCAGGAAGGCGCAGGGTTTGGCGTGCAAACCCAGCTGGGCCCACGTCCAGGCCTCGATGATTTCCTCCAGGGTGCCCGGCCCTCCGGGCAGGGCGATGAAGGCATCGGCCTGCTGAGCCATGGCGGCCTTGCGTTCGTGCATGTCGTTCACGACCAGTAACTGGTGCACGTGCGGGTGGGCGAGTTCGTGGTCGGCCAGGAACTGGGGAATGACGCCGATGACGTGCACACCGGCCGCAATCGCCGCATCGGCCAGCGCCCCCATCAGGCCGACTTTCCCGCCGCCGTACACGAGGTCCATCTTGTTCCTGCCGAGCGCCAGGGCCAGATTCTGGGCTTCTCGTCTGAAGTGCGGTTCGTTCCCGTGGCTGGAACCGCAGTAGGCGGCGACTCTCATCGTGATTCCTGTGTCTCGTTGTGGCGGGTATTCGGGATGATAGGCTGTGGAATTGGGTCGGGACAATGGCGTTCGGCGCGGCGGTTTTGGCGGCTTTTCGTCGCGGATTAGCCAGAGCTGCGGGATGGCTTCACACGCTTTGAGTGATTTTCTTTCGCAGCCAGTAGGAAGCGGCGGGCCTATTTCACACGCCTTAAGCAACGGCGCTCTTGACTAGTTTCGGTGCGGGCGTGCGAACCTCTTTCTTTGTTCGCGTGCGCATTTCGTCGAAGGTGACCGCCGATTTCGGTGAACGTGACCGCTGCTCTCATTGGTTGCGCACTGGAGTGGTTTTTCTATCCTGAGCGGTCACGATCCGTCAACCGGAGCCTGGATCTTGCGCATGGACTCGCCGGTCAGGTTGAGTCGGTGTGAGCCGTGCAGGAGGCGGTCGAGGATAGCGTCGGCCAGGGTGGCTTCACCGAGGTAGTCGTGCCAGTGTTCGATAGGCAACTGGCTGGCGATCAGGGTGGAGCGTCGGCCGTGGCGATCCTCGATGACTTCCATCAGGTCGTTGCGCTGTGCGGTGTTGAGCTTTTGGATGCCCCAGTCGTCGAGGATCAGCAGGTCGGTTTTGAGGAGCTGGCCCATGAGCCGGACGTAGGAGCCGTCGCCGTGGGCGATGCGCAGCTGCTCGAACAGCGCCGGCAGGCGCAGGTAGCGCACCGACAGGCCGCGCCGGCAGGCCTGATTGCCCAGTGCGCAGGCGAGCCAGGTCTTGCCGCAGCCGGTCGGTCCGGTGAGGCACAGGTTCAGTGCCTGGTGTATCCAGTCGAGGCTGGCCAGTTGGGCCATGCGGGGCTTTTCCAGGCCCCGGCGGTGGTGGTAGTCGATGTCCTCGACGCAGGCCGGCACGCGCAGGCGGGCGGCCTTGAGCAGGCGGGTGAGGCGTCGGTTCTCGCGGTGCAGCACCTCGTGCTCGATGAGCAGGGCGAGGCGCTCGTCGAAGGACAGCGCATGGGTCTGGGGTTGGCCCTGTTGTTGCTCGAGGGCGGCGAGCATGCCGGTGAGGTTGAGGGTGCGCAGCTGTTGGCGGGTCTGTTGATTGAGCATGGCGTGGAGCTCCTCAGTGATAGTAGTTGGCGCCGCGGACATTGGCGTGCAGGGGCAGTGCCTCCTGGGCCGGGCTCTGATCGAGGGGCTGTTGGTCAAGGCCGCGGGCGAGGATCGACTTGACGCTCTGGTAACGGGCCGAGTCGATGGCCAAGGCTCGAGCGCAGGCCGCCTCCAGGCGCGCCGGGCGGTAACGCCGAGCGAGGCTGAGCAGCCCCAGGCAGGCGCGGTAGCCGTGCTCCGGATGAGGCCGGTCGGTCAGCTGGCGGCGTACCACCTCGGCCGTGCTGGGGCCGATCTGGCTCGCCCAGCGCAGGAAGCGCTTGGGTGACCAGTCACGGTGCACCTGATGGGTCTTGGGCATGTGCTCGGTGACGGTGACGTAGCGGCCCGGGCCGTGGTGGCGCGGATGCAGGGCCACGCGCTGACCCCGGTGCAGCACCTCGATCGTGGTGGCGGTGATGCGCAGGTCCAGCACCTGGCCGACCAGGGCATGCGGGACGCTGTAGCAGCGCTTGTCGACCTCGACGTGGTAGTCGATGCCGGGCCGGGCGCGTCGCCACTCGGCGTAGACGTAAGCCTCGCCCGGCAGCGGGCGCAGCGCGGGCCGATCGAGGCTCTCGAACAGGTCGCGACGGCTCTCGGTGCGACCCTGGAAGAGCCGCTCGTTCAGTTCAGGCAACAGCGCGGCGATGGCCCGGTTCAACTCGGCCAGCGAGAAGAAGCGGTGGTGGCGCAGCCGCGCCAGGATCCAGCGCTCGACCACCTGCACCGCCACTTCGACCTTGGCCTTGTCCTTGGGCTTGTAGGGCCGCGCCGGCAGCACGGCGGTGCCGTAGTGCGCCGCCATCTCGGCATAGGTGGCGTTGAGCTGCGGCGCGTAGCGCTCGGCGCGCTGAACCGCCGCCTTGAGGTTGTCCGGCACCAGCAGCGCCGGCACCCCGCCGAAGAAGCCCAGCATGCGCTGGTGGGAGGCGATCCAGTCGGGCAGCGACTGGGTCCAGGTAGCCTCGACATAGGTGTAGCTGGAGGCCCCGAGCACGCCGACAAAGATCTGTGCGGTACGCACCTCGCCGGTGTGACGGTCGACGATGTCGACCGTGGGCCCGCAGTAATCGATGAAGACCTTTTCCCCGGCCTGATGGTGCTGGCGCAGGCTGCGCTTCTGCCGCTCTCGCCACTGCCGGTAATGGTGACAGAACTGGGTATACGCGTACGCGCGCTCGCCGTGCGCGGCGCAGTACTCGGCCCAGAGCAGTTGCAGGGTCACGCCCTTGCGCTTGAGTTCCTGATGGATCTGGAAGCCGTCGGGGACGACGAACCGGCTCGAGGGCGCCTTGGCGGGAAACAGACGTGCCTCCAGGGCGGCCTCGTCCATGTCCGCAGGCAACGGCCAGGTGATGCCTTGAGCCCTGGCCAGGTTGACGTACTTGTTGACCGCGCCCTTGGACAGGCCGCAGGCGCGGCTGATCTGCGCGTGGCTGAGTTGGGCTGCGTATTTGAGGCGCAGCACCTCGATGACATGCTTCATTGGAATCCTCGCTGCCGGCACCGCTGTCTCCTTGAGTGAGCAAAGGAGCGCGGTTGTGCCGGAATAAGTGAAAGAATTCCAGTGGCTTGGATGAGATGACGGAGGAACGTGACCGCCGATTTCGGAAAAAGAGCCGAAATCGGTCACGATCAAACGAAATGGCCGGTCACGTTGATCCGAAACGGGCGGTCACGTTCGAGCGAAATGACCGGTCACGTTGCGCCGAAATACGCAGTTCGCGCAAAGAAAGAGGTGAAAGAAACGCGCCCCGGACCGCCTTGACCTACGGGCAACCTTGCGTGAATCCGTCTGGCCGGGGCCGCAGCCAAGCGCCGTCCGGGCGCGGGCTGCTCGGCCCGGATCCTCCGGGCCGACCCCGTCCAGACGCATCCTCGCAAGGCAAGGCGATAAGGGGATAGACAAAGCACAACCGCGAAGCGTCTTCGCTGTGGATGTTTGTTCACGTTACGACTCGTGCCTGGTTTGGATGCTGGCGGCGGCTAGCCACCCATGCGATCAAGTAAGCGGTGGTATTGGGTCGATCAAGGTGTCGCGATCTCACGATATTGCTTGAACCCGCTCTGTGGGCCTCATAGAATAACTATTCATCTATCTATTCATCTAGTTATTCACGCATGGTCCGTACACCATGAGCAACGGCACGATCATCCGCGAGCAACTGGCCCGTGGGGCGATGAGGGCCCGTCAACTCGTTGATTCGACGGGCCTGAGCCAGCCCACCGTTTCCCGCGCCATCGCCGGTCTGGGCGATGAGGTCGTGCGTATCGGGGCGGGGCCGTCTATTCATTACGCCCTTCGGGACGCGTCTCGCGGCCTGGATGACGTGCCCGTGTACCGGGTCGATGTCGCAGGGGGATTGCGGCTGCTCGGGCGGCTGATCCCCGTTCACCCCGATGGTTTCGTCATGCGTCAGGAAGACGGCGCCGCGCAACACTTCGAGGGTCTGCCCTGGTGGTTGCTGGACATGCGTCCGCAGGGATTCCTCGGACGCGCGTATGCGCGCCGGCATGCGGACAATCTGGATCTGCCGGCGAATCCGAACGAGTGGAACGACACGCAAGTCCTGCGTGCGCTGCTGAGGCATGGCGAAAACGCGGTCGGCAACCTCCTGCTGGGCGATCGCGCGCGCCAGCGCTTCCTGGAAGGAGCGCTGCCGGCTCCCATCACCCCTGCCGACCGTGGCGAGGCCTATGTCCGTTTGGCCGAGGCCGCCACGCGCGGCGATCAGCCGGGTTCATCAGCGGGCGGCGAGCAGCCCAAGTTTGCCGCCTACACGTTGACGGACGTCGGCCCACGGCATGTGCTCGTCAAGTTTTCGGTAGCCGAGGACAACCCGATCGCCGAGCGCTGGCAAGATCTGCTGCTGGCCGAGCACATCGCGGCCGAGGCCTTGCGCGCCGCCGGTATCGCCGCCGTTGCGACGCGTCTGTTCGATCATGGCGGGCAAAGATTCCTGGAAACCGAGCGCTTCGACCGCGAGGGCGAGATGGGGCGTCATGCCCTGATCTCCCTGGCCGCGCTCGATGCCGAGTTCGTGGGCGCCGGTTCCGGCGAATGGCCCGCGATCGTGCAGCGCCTGGCGCAAGCCGGGCATGTGCAGGCCCAAGCCCATGGCGAATCGGCCTTCCTGCATGCCTTCGGCACGCTCATCGGCAACACGGACATGCACTTCGGAAATCTCTCGTTCCACGGCGATCATGGGAGGCCCTACACCCTCGCACCTGCCTACGACATGCTGCCCATGGGTTTTGCGCCAAGAAGCGGCGGTGCTCTGCCCGAATCGCTGGCAGAGCCGCATATCACGCCGTCGGTCGATAACGAAACCTGGGGGCGCGCGCTGGAAGTCGCGCGGCAATATCTGGAGAGGTTGCGGCTTGTCGGCGACGCATTCAGCGAGCGGTTCAAGCCGTGTCTCGCCGCATTGGAACGACATGTCGAAGTGGGGGGGAGCAGGATTGCTCGGTTAAGTCAGGATGATCTGCGCTAAAGAGATGCGATGAGATGAGAAACTCATGGCAAACTCCATAATATATATTCCAGGAGTTGAAATATCATTCGATCGATCAATTTGTGACATTTGGAGGTATTAAAGGTGAGCGATGAGGAAATTCAAAATATAAGTGGAGATGCTGGCGCCAAATGGGTCGCGCCTCGGCTGGTAAAGAGAATATTTTATGTTTCATTAGAGTATTTTGGTAAATCCATACAGATAGGCCTAGGGGTTATGTTCGCTGGAGTAATAACTTTGCTTATCTTTTATCTAACGCCACTAAGAAAAGCAGAGATTAAGGCGGCTACTGCTGTTTACTCTTATCAAGTAAATCAATACCACGACGAAACAAAACGACTGCACACAAGGCTTTCTTATGCTCAAGATAAGATACAGTCTCTTCAGCAGCAGTTATATAACGCCGATAATAAAAACTTTGAAAACAATATGAAGATGCAGGAGCTCATAGCGGAAAAGAAATTTAATTTAAAAATTGAATTGGAAAAGATCAGGAGAATGACCTCGATCGTAAGGTCTTGTGTTAACAGGCTGTTGAAAAAGTCCTGTAAACCCGGAAGATTGGTTTTGTATTGTTGAGTGAGGGTTGTGGCCGATGCGCGGTGCCGACATACATCAGGATGGGCTGTTCAGCACGGTCAGCCCGGAGCAACGGGTGCCGAAGGACCATCCTCTGCGCCCGATCCGGCGGATGGTCGATCAAGCGCTCAAAGAACTCGACGCTGACTTCGATGCGCTGTATGCCCATATGGGCCGTGACTCGATCCCGCCGGAGAAGCTGCTGCGCGCGCAACTGTTGATGGCGTTCTACACCATCCGCAGCGAACGCCTGTTGGTCGAACAGATCGACTACAACCTGCTGTTTCGCTGGTTTGTGGGCTTTTCCATGGACGATCCGGTCTGGCACCACTCCACGTTTACCAAGAACCGTGACCGCCTGCTTGCAGGCGATGTGGCCCGCACCTTCTTCGCCCGGGTGCTGGATCAGGCCCGTGCGGCCGATCTGCTGTCTAGCGAACACTTCAGCGTCGATGGCACGTTGATCGAAGCGCTGGCCTCGCACAAGAGCTACCGGCCCCGGGACGAGGACGCGCCGCCGAGCGGTGGCGGGCGCAATCCCACGGTGGACTTTCGCGGGCAGAAGCGGTGTCGGGAAACGCACGTCTCCAGGACCGACCCGGATGCCTTGCTGTATCGCAAGAGCGAAGGCACGACCGCCAAGCTCAGCTACCTCGGACACCTGCTGATGGAAAACCGCCACGGCCTGATCGTCGAGTCGCAGACGAGCCAGGCCACCGGCACGGCCGAGCGCGAGGCCGGTGTCGAGCTTGTCGACGCGCTCGGCGGGAGCCACCGGATCACGCTGGGCGCGGACAAGAACTATGACACGCAAGGCTTTGTGGCGGCGATGCGTGGACGAAACGTCACGCCGCATGTGGCTCAGAACACGGCCGGGCGCCGCTCGGCCATCGACGGGCGCACCATCGGCCATCCCGGTTACCGAACCAGCCTGACGATCCGCAAGCGGATCGAAGAATGCTTCGGTTGGCTCAAGACCATTGCGGGTCTGCGCAAAAGTCGGTTTGTCGGACGCGAGAAACTGGATTTCCAGTTTGTGCTCAGCGCGGCGGCCTACAACCTGGTGCGGATGCGCAATCTGGGACTGGCAGCATGTTGAAGGCACACATCAAGGGATCGGTGCGCCCAGAGATCGGGATTTGGGCTGTTTTCGGGAAAAATCAGGCCCCAGATCCGAAGGGGCACGTCGCCAATGGACCCTGATCAACATGATAACCGCTAAATCGGGGGAATTTTCAACAGCCTGTTAATGCGAGTCAGCCAGGCCAGACTCTGGTAGCGATACCAGACTCTGTCCTGCCAGATCACATTGATGGCTACAGTCCACTTGAAAAAGCACAAAATGGAGTGGCAGTCCTCAGGGACTGCGTTGCGGCGTATAAAAAAACATTCAAATAACGGGTGGGCAGTGACCTTAGCCGTAGGCATCTGTCCTATGACAATCACTCAGCAATCAGCTTCAACTGTATGACTAAAAGGAGAATGTCGTGAACAGCGTTTCGTGCAGAAACTCGTCCTGGAAGCGTCCGTTGAAGCTTTCGACGAAGCCAGTGGTCAGTACAGTCATCACAGCGCGAAGTGTGTTTATGTGGATTGTGTTGCTATATACGCGAGACAATACTTCCGAAGTAGTGCATCGACTTGCTGAATTGGAAGGGAATTCTCTTCGAATGGGTCTCCGTGAGAGATGGAATCTCTCCGCTCCTTCAAATCACGAAAGGTTTGGTAGTCCCGCTGAAAATCTTCGCGTGACGCATCCCGGAATAATACGGCACTGACTGCGACAAACTTATCACTTAGGCGATATTTATCCTTCATTACATCTTTGATGCGGGCAAGGAAGCGTTCGCGCATTGATTCTTGTCCAATCTGCGTGAAAGGTGACAGAAATTCCTGCTCGTAACGTTTGAAAGCCTTGGCAATGAGAATCTCCAGAGCCGCCCAACCTGATAAGAATGTCTTCAGTTGGTCGGCACCCTGAACAGCCATTTGTGAAAATAGTCGTTCCACCGATGTCAGATCATCCATACTTAGAAGTGTGTGGTATCGGTTGCCAACGTTCTGAACCCCTTGATCCGACAGCGGATTCGAGGTGAATACGGTCGTTCTTCCACTTGCTGAAGCAGTGAAGCTAAATACGGATTTTCCATCGTCCGTAACTAGATGTATCCCATCACCCAATTCTGTGAATCGCGATGTGCTTCCGCCTTCGAAGGCGACAGCCATTTTCATGGCTTCAATTTTGGGTTTATGAAGTTGCCGCACTTCGGCTTTATCAATAAGGTCGAAGCCTATAATTATGCCGTCCTGTTCGCGGTGATGGCGATCCATCTGAACGGGTAGATCACCTTCTGCCTCGTAGACAAGAATGGGGTTAGATTCGGCTTTCTGCTTCCGTTCTTCCTTGATCTCACTCGCCTCAATCGCTATTGCATCGCGAAACGGAGCAGAGCCACGTTGCCCCACAATACTCTTGACTAAAAGCCGCGCGATAGCTTGATTGTTATCTATCTCCGTGAGATCGACTTCAGCATTGCGGACAAGAGAAAACGTGAAATCAGTTCCGCTCACGAGTACAGCACGTTCAACATCAGAGGGCGATGAAATTCCTCCGATCACTGCCCATGCTGCTTTGTAGTAGTACTTCATGGCTTGTCATACCTAAATCGCAAGCTCGATGCCGTTATTCAGTTGAATTTACAAAAAAGCCACTAGCGAATAGTTATTGGGGATTAGGCTCGGCAGTTAGCTGAGATCAACTCTCAGAACCACCAGATGCTGTGAAAAGAACCACTTGATGCTGTGACTGACAGTTAATCCCAGCTCAACGCCCCCCCCGTCTGATACTCCGTCACCCGCGTCTCGAAGAAATTCTTCTCCTTCCGCAAGTTCGCCTGCTCGTCCAGCCACTCGATCGCGTTCTCGGCCCCCGGGAAGGGTTCTTCGAGGCCGAGCTGCTTGGCGCGGCGGTTGGCGACGAAGCGGAACTGGTCGCTGTGCATCTCGGCGGTGTAGCCGAGGATCGGGTCGGGCAGGAGGTAGCGGGCGTAGCCGCTTTCGGCGGCCTCGGCCTCGTCCCACATCTCGCGGATGGCCTTGGGATCGGGGCGGATGTTTTCCTCCAGCATGATCTGCTTGGCCACGCGGATGCCGAAGCTGGCGTGCATGACCTCGTCGCGCATGATGTATTGCAGCTGTTCGGCGGTGCCCTTCATCAGGCCGCGGCGCTGCAGGGCGAAGATGGGGGTGAAGCCGTTGTAGAACCAGCTGCCTTCGAACACGGCGGCGAAGAAGATGTACGCCATGAGGAAGTTCATCAGTTCGTCGCGATCCTTGAGGTCGATGTCGGGACGCAGGACGGAGTCGAGCCGGCGGTTGGCGATGCGGATCTTGGCGTGGATCTCGGGGACCACGCGGTAGCGGTTGTAGATCTCGCCCTGGTCGAGGCCGATGGTCTCGATGCAGTGCTGGTAGGTCCAGGTGTGCAGGGATTCCTCGTAGACCTGGCGGGCTTGGTAGATCTGCAGCTCGGGCGCGGACATCTTTTCCATCACCGCGAGGCCGATATTGCGCATGGCCAGGATGTCGGAGGTGGTCAGGTAGGCGAGCACGTTCTCGTAGACGTGGCGTTCTTCCAGCGTGAGCTTGTGGAAGTAGTCGTGCACGTCGGAGGCCATGTTGATGTCGAGCGGCGTCCAGTGGTTCTTGTTGGCGTTGAGGAAGTAGTTCCACGCCCAGGGGTACTTGAACGGCGCGAGCTGGTTGACGTCGGTGAGGCCGTTGACGACGCGCTTCATCGGGATTGACCGCCTGGCGGACAAGATCCCGGCTGCGGCGCGCGGCGCGGGGCCTTGGCGGTGCGCGCGGCGGAGGCCTTGCGGGCCCCGCGCGGGGGCGTCGTCTGTCCGGCGCCTGTTCCATGGACCCTCGGGTGCGGGCTGCGCGCGCGGGGGCGGCGGGGGGGGCGAGCGGGTCTTCCAGTTCAGCATGTCGGGTACCTCTTGACGATCTTGCGGCGGCGGCGGGCGGCGATTACTGACAGGCCGCAGTCCGGGTCGAGGATGGAGCAGACCTTGCGCGCTCCTCGACCGGGGCGGCGCAGCGCGGCGGGCGTGCGCCCTCTCTCCATGTGCGTGGCGCCGAGCGAACGCAGGTAGTAGGTGGTCTTGAGGCCGCGCACCCAGGCGAGCTTGTAGAGGTTGTCCAGCTTCTTGCCGGAGGGCTCGGCCATGTAGAGGTTGAGCGACTGGGCCTGGTCGATCCACTTCTGGCGGCGCGAGGCGGCCTCGACCAGCCAGCGCGGGTCGACCTCGAAGGCGGTGGCGTAGAGGGCCTTGAGGTCGTCCGGCACGCGGTCGATGGCGTTGACCGAGCCGTCGTAGTACTTGAGGTCGTTGACCATGACCTCGTCCCACAGCCGGCGCGACTTGAGGTCGGCGACGAGGTAGGGGTTGATCACGGTGAACTCGCCCGAGAGGTTGGATTTGACGAACAGGTTCTGGTAGGTCGGCTCGATCGACTGCGACACGCCGCAAATGTTGGAGATGGTCGCGGTCGGGGCGATGGCCATGGTGTTGGAGTTGCGCATGCCGACGGTCTTGACGCGCTCGCGCAGGCCGTCCCAGTCCAGGCTGCGCGACTTGTCGACCTGGATGTACTGGCCGCGCGCGGCCTCCAGGTTCTCCAGCGAGTCGATGGGCAGGATGCCGCGGCTCCACAGCGAGCCGTCGAAGGTCTTGTACGCGCCGCGCTCGGCGGCGAGGTCGGAGGAGGCCTCGATGGCGTAGTAGGACACGGCCTCCATGGAGCGGTCGGCGAATTCGACCGCGGCCTCGCTGGCGTAGGGCAGGCGGAGCTTATACAGGGCGTCCTGGAAGCCCATGATGCCGAGGCCCACCGGGCGGTGGCGCAGGTTGGCGCGGCGCGCCTGGGGCACGCTGTAGTAGTTGTAGTCGATGACGTTGTCGAGCATGCGCATCGCGGTCTTGATGGTGCGCGCGAGCTTGGCGGTGTCCAGGCCCTGCTCGGTGACGTGCTGGGCGAGGTTGACGCTGCCGAGGTTGCACACGGCGATCTCGTCGTCGGAGGTGTTGAGAGTGATCTCGGTGCACAGGTTGGAGCTGTGCACGACGCCGACGTGCTGCTGCGGCGAACGCAGGTTGCAGGGGTCCTTGAAGGCGACCCAGGGGTGTCCGGTCTCGAACAGCATGGACAGCATCTTGCGCCACAGGTCGACCGCCTTGAGCTTGCGGAAGACCTTGATCTCGCCGCGCGCGGCCTTGGCCTCGTACTCGGTGTAGCGGGCCTCGAAGGCGGTGCCGACGAGGTCGTGCAGGTCGGGCGTCTCGTTGGGCGAGAACAGCGTCCACTCGCCTTCCTCGGCGACGCGCTTCATGAACAGGTCGGGAATCCAGTTGGCGGTGTTCATGTCGTGCGTGCGGCGGCGCTCGTCGCCGGTGTTCTTGCGCAGTTCGAGGAATTCCTCGATGTCGACGTGCCAGGTTTCGAGGTAGGCGCACACAGCGCCCTTGCGCTTGCCGCCCTGGTTGACCGCCACGGCGGTGTCGTTGGCGACCTTGAGGAAGGGCACGACGCCCTGGCTCTTGCCGTTGGTGCCCTTGATGTGGGCGCCGAGGCCGCGCACGCGGGTCCAGTCGTTGCCGAGACCCCCGGCGAACTTGGACAGCAGGGCGTTGTCCTTGACCGCGGCGAAGATGCCGTCGAGGTCGTCGGGCACGGTGGTGAGGTAGCAGCTGGAGAGCTGCGGGCGCAGGGTGCCGGCGTTGAACAGGGTCGGGGTCGAGCTCATGAAGTCGAGCGAGGAGAGCAGCTCGTAGAACTCGACGGCCTTGGCCTCGCGGTCCACCTCGTTGATCGCAAGACCCATGGCGACGCGCATGAAGAAGGCTTGCGGCAGCTCGAAGCGCTGGCCCTGGCTGTGGATGAAGTAGCGGTCGTACAGGGTCTGCAGGCCGAGGTAGGTGAACAGCCGGTCGCGCTCGGGCTTGAGCGCGGCGCCCAGGCGGGCGAGGTCGTAGCGGGTCAGTTCCTCGTCGAGCAGTTCCAGCTCGACGGCGCGGTGCACGTAGGCGGCGAAGTATTCGGGGTAGCGCTCGGCCATCTCGGCCTGGGTCGCGGTCTCGGCGAGCCCGGAGAGGAAGCCCAGCGCCTCGCTGCGCAGGGTGTCGAGCAGCAGGCGGGCGGCGACGAAGCTGTAGTTCGGGTCCTTGTCGATGAGCGTGCGCGCGCTCATGGTCAGGGTCTGGCCCACGTCCTGCGCCTTGATGCCGTCGTACAGGCCGCGCAGGGTGTCCTTGAGTACGCGCGCGGCGTCGACGTCGGTCAGCTCCGCGCAGGCCTCGTCCACCAGCGCCTGCAGGCGGGCGGTGTCGAGCGGGGCGCGGCTGCCGTCGGCCAGGGTCACGTGCAGCACGTTGCCGCTCTCGGGCTGGGCGGCCTGCTTGGCGGCGGCCTCGGCGGCGCGCTTGGCGGACTGCTGCTCGCGGTAGAGCACGTAGGCGCGCGCGACCTTGTGCTCGCCGGTGCGCATCAGCGCCAGCTCGACCTGGTCCTGGATGTCCTCGATGTGCACGGTGCCGCCGTCGGGCATGCGCCGAAACAGGCCGTCGACGATCTGCCGGGTCAGCTCGTTCACAGTCTCGTGCACGCGGCTGGAGGCGGCCGCGCTGCCGCCCTCGACGGCGAGGAAGGCCTTGGTCATGGCGACCTTGATCTTGTCGGCGTCGAAATGCGTCTGCTTGCCGTTGCGGCGGATGACGCGGTACTGGCCGGAGGCGCCTTCCCCGGCGGACGCGGGTGCGGTCTCGGCGTAGACCTCGGCGGAACGGCTGGTCTGGGCGGGCGTTGACGGGCTTTCAGTGCGCATGCATTCCCCCTCGGTATACGGAATAGGTTATGTGGACAGGTCATGGGGCTGGCTGGTTCGGTTACTATAGGATGTGTTTTCGAGGTGGTCAATCACACAATATGATGTGTATGACTCGGTTGATAGGCTGTGGATGATCTGTGCATGAAAGTGCGTCTGCAGGGCCCCATGGCGGGGCGCGCGCGAAGTTCGTGCACGCCGGGGAGCGGCCTTGCGCAAGGCGTGACCTCTATAAGGTAGGCCGCGCACAGCGTGGCCGGAGGGGCCGGTACAGTGCTTCGGCGAGGGTCGGGAGGTTCGGTGTTGCCGCTGCGGTCGGTGCGAAGTCCGGACGGAAAGGAGCCGGCGCCCGTTTCAGACCGATGCGTCGTCCGTGCCGCCCGCGAGCCGGCGGGTGACCGCGACGAAGTCGCGCACGTAGGCGCGTTCGGCGTCCGCTGCGCGCATGCCGGCGTGCAGTGTGCAGATCAGGCCCTCGCGCCCGAGCGGCAGGGTGACCAGGCGACGTCCGGCGGGCACGTCGCGCAGCGCCCAGTCCGGCAGCGCGCTCACCCCGCGGCCGCTCGCAACCAGCTGCAGGATCATCTCGCTCAGCTCGGCGGTGCGCACCGCACCCGGCGCGACGCCGGCAGGGTCGAGGAAACGGGTAAAGACGTCGAGCCGCTGCGGCGACACGGGGTAGGTAATCAGCGTCTCCCCGGCGAGGTCCTCGGGGTTCACCCAGGTGCGCTGCGCCAGCGGGTGCTGCGGTGCCACCACCAGGCGCATCGCATAGTCGAACAGCCGCCGGTAGGCCAGCCCGGCGCGCGGCTCGGGGTCGGAAGTGACCACCAGATCCACGTCGCCCGCGGCCAGCGCATTCAGCGGGGCGAAGCTGAAGGCCAGGGTGAGGTCCATTTCCACCGCCGGCCAGTCCTCGCGGTAGCGCTCCATCGCCGGCGTCAGCCAGGCGAAGCAGCTGTGACATTCGATGGCAATGTGCAGGCGGCCGCCGCCGTCGGCGAACTGGCTGAGGTCGCGCGTGAGTTCGTCCATCTCGCGTGCGATGCGCACGGCCGAGGCAAGCAGGCGTTCGCCGATGCGTGTCAGGCGCAGCGGGCGGCTCTTGCGCACGTACAGCGCGCCGCCGAGATCGTCCTCCAGTCCCTTGATCTGGTGCGACAGTGCCGACTGCGTCAGATGCAGGCGTTCGGCGGCCCCCGCGAGGGTGCCGGCGCGATGCAGGGCGAGCAGGGTTCTGAGGTGTTTGAGTTCGAGGTTCATGTTGAGAGAAATTCAAGTTTTATTGAATAAATAGAAATTGTACTCAAGTAATGCGCCGGGCACACTGCCGCTCCACAACTGATGGCTGCGAGGACGGCGAGATGACGACGACGCACAACCTGGGATATCCGCGGATCGGGCCGCGGCGCGAGCTCAAGCGTGCGCTGGAGGCGTACTGGTCCGGGCGCATCGACCGCGAGGCGCTGCTCGCCGAGGCGCGGGCGGTGCGCGACGCGCGCTGGCGCGACCAGGCCGACGCCGGCATCGACCTGATCCCGGTGGGCGATTTCTCGCTCTACGACCACGTGCTGGACACGAGCGCGCTGCTCGGCTGCGTGCCGCCGCGTTTCAGCGAGGCGGGCGAGCGGGTCGATCTCGACACCTATTTCCGCATGGCGCGGGGACGCGCGCCGAGCGGCGATCCGGCCGACGCCTGCGAGATGACCAAATGGTTCGATACCAATTACCACTATATCGTCCCGGAGTTTGCGCCCGACCAGACCTTCCGCATCGCCAGCGAGACGCTGTTCGACGAGGTGGTGGAGGCGCAGACGCAGGGTTACCGCGTCAAGCCGGTGATCCTGGGGCCGATCAGTTACCTGTGGCTCGGCAAGATGAAGGGCGGCGCGGACGATCGTCTCGCGCTGCTGGACAACCTGCTGCCGGTCTACGGCGAGATTCTGTATCGGCTGGCGGGGCTGGGCGTCGACTGGGTGCAGATCGACGAACCGGCCCTGGTGCTGGATCTGCCGCCGGCCTGGCGCGCGGCCTACGAACCCGCCTACAACCGGCTGCAGGGGCGCGGTCCCAAGCGCCTGCTGGCGACGTACTTCGGGTCGCTGGAGGAAAATCTGGGGCTGGCCTGCGGACTGCCGGTGGACGGGCTGCACCTCGACGGCGTGCGCGCTTCCGAACTGGCGCAGGCGGCGGATCGCCTGCCCGGCTACAAGGTGCTGTCCGCCGGCGTGATCGACGGACGCAATGTGTGGCGCACCGACCTGACCGCGCAGCGGGTGCGCCTGGCGACCTTGGCCGAACGCATCGGGCGCGAGCGCTTGTGGCTGGCGCCGTCCTGTTCGTTGCTGCATGTGCCGGTCGATCTGTCGCAGGAGACGACACTCGATCCCGAGCTGACCGCATGGATGGCCTTCGCGCGGCAGAAGCTGGACGAGGTGGTGGTGCTCGGGCGTTCGCTGCGCGAGGAGGGCGGGGTGGAGGCGCTGACCGCCGCCACTGCTGCGTTGACCGCGCGCCGCGAATCGACGCGGGTGCACCGGGCCGATGTCGCGGCGCGGCTGGCGGCGCTGCCGCCCGACGCCGCGCGCCGGGACAGCCCCTACGAGATGCGCGAACGCGTGCAGCAGGAAAAATTGCATCTGCCGCCGTTGCCGACTACCACCATCGGTTCGTTTCCGCAGACCGAGGCGATCCGCGCGGCGCGCCGCGACTGGCGCGCCGGGCGTCTCGACGAGGCCGGCTACGAGGATTTCCTGCGCCGCGAGATCGAGCGCGTGGTTCGCGCCCAGGAGGATTACGGGCTGGACGTGCTGGTGCACGGCGAGCCGGAGCGCACCGACATGGTCGAGTATTTCGGCGAGCGCCTGGACGGTTTCGCGGTCACCGCGCACGGCTGGGTGCAGTCCTACGGCTCGCGCTGCGTGAAGCCGCCGGTGATCTGGGGCGATGTCGCCCGGCCGCGGCCGATGACCGTGGACTGGAGCGTGTACGCGCAGTCGCTGACCGAACGGCCGGTGAAGGGCATGCTGACCGGGCCGGTGACCATCCTGCAGTGGTCCTTCGTGCGCGACGACCTTCCGCGCGCCGATGTCTGCCGGCAGATCGCGCTGGCCCTGCGCGACGAGGTGGGCGATCTGGAGCGCGCCGGCATCGGCGTGATCCAGGTCGACGAGCCGGCCTTCCGCGAGGGTCTGCCGCTGCGCCGGGCGCAGTGGGGCGCCTATCTGGACTGGGCGGTCGAGTCATTCCGCCTGGCGACCTCGGGGGTGGCCGACGCGACGCAGATCCACACCCATATGTGCTATTCGGAGTTCAACGACATCATCGAGGCGATCGCCGCGCTGGACGCCGACGTGATCACCATCGAGACCGCGCGTTCGGACATGGAGCTGCTCGATGCCTTCGCCGATTTCGCCTATCCCAACGAGATCGGCCCGGGCGTCTACGACATCCACTCGCCGAACGTGCCTGCACCGGCGCGCATGGAGGAGCTGCTGCGCGCCGCGGCCCGGCGCCTGGGTTGGTCGCGGCTGTGGGTCAATCCGGACTGCGGGCTGAAGACGCGGGGCTGGCCGGAGGTCGAGGCGGCCTTGCGTGCGATGGTCGATTCGGCGCGCGCGCTGCGTGCGGAGGTTCCGGCCGGTTAGGTGATGCGGCGCGGTTGTCATCAGTGCTTAATAGGAAAGTGTTATGGATGGGCATTGATCTGGGAAATGCCGTCGATCTATGCCTAATCCTTTTTGTGACGCCCTGCGCGAATTGCTGGACAGCCGCCAACTGCACGTCCTGTTCCAGCCCATTGCCGAGGTGGCGGTCGGTGAGGTATTCGGTTACGAGGCGCTGATCCGCGGACCGTCGGACAGCCCACTGCACAGCCCGCTGACCCTGTTCGACACCGCGATGGCCTGTAGCGCGCTGAGCGAACTGGATCATCTGTGCCGGCAGCTTGCGATCGAGCGTTTCGGCCAGCTCGATCTGCCGGGGCGGCTGTTCCTCAACGTCACACCGGAAACCATCGCCCAGCCCGACGGCCCGCGCGGGCGCACCCTGCGCTTTCTGGAGGCGGCGGGGCTGCCGCCGGAACGGGTGGTCATCGAGCTGACCGAGCACACGCCGATCAAGGATTACCGCGTGATGCAGGAGGCGGTGAACCACTACCGCGAAATGGGTTTCGCGATCGCCATCGACGACCTGGGTTCGGGTTACGGCGGGCTGCGCCACTGGACCGAACTGCGGCCGGAGTACGTCAAGATCGACGGGCATTTCGCGCAGAACATCCACGAGGACCCGGTCAAGCGCCAGTTCGTGCGCTCGATGCGCGAGATTGCCAAGGAGATGGACAGCCGCCTGGTGGTCGAGGGCATCGAGACGCGCGAGGAATATGCGGTCATCGCCTCGCTGGGCATCGAGTTCGCGCAGGGCTACTACCTGCAGCGGCCGTCGCCGCATCCGCCGCGTTCGCTGCCGCAGCTCGGCGGCGTCGGCCAGGTGCCGCTGCCGCGCCACCGCGCCACCACCGCCCGCGCGCTGCTGCGCCCGGCCACCGCGCTGGTACCCGATACGCTGCTCTCCGATGTGGTCGATCTGTTCCAGCATGAACCCCAGCTGCGCTCGGTGGCGATCGTCGACCGCGAGCGCCCGGTCGGCATCGTGCGCCGGCACCGGATCATGGACTTCTACGCGCGTCGTTTCGTGCGCGAGCTCAATGCGCGCAAGCCGACGCGCGATTTCATGGACCGCAATCCGCTGGTGGTCGCGCAGGGCACGCCGCTGGAGCAGCTTAGCCAGTTGGTCACCAACCAGATCGATGACGACTGGGATCGCGATTTCATCATCACAGACGAGGCGGGGCGTTATCTCGGCATGGGCGCGGTGATCGATCTGCTGCGCCGGCTGACCGAGCTGCAGATCCAGTACGCGCGCTACGCCAATCCGCTCACCCAGCTGCCGGGCAGCGTGCCGGTGAACGAGCACATCGACGCGCAACTCGAGCGCGGGCTGCCCTTTGTGGTCGCCTACTGCGACCTCGACGCCTTCAAGCCCTACAACGACTATTACGGCTACGCTCGGGGCGACGTGGTGATCCGCGAGTTGGGCCGCGTGCTCAGCGAGGCCGTCGACCCGCGCACCGATTTCGTCGGCCATGTCGGCGGCGACGACTTCGTGCTCGTGCTCGTGGCCTCTCACTGGCAGGAGGTGCTGGAGAGCGTGCTCGCGCGTTTCGAGGCGCTGGCACCGAATTTCTACGACGAGATGGAGCGTGAGGCCGGTGGCATTCGTGCGCCGAACCGTCAGGGGCATGAGGAATTCCATGACCTGTTGTCCCTATCCATCGGCGTAGTTCAGGTGATGCCGGGAACGTTCGGGAATCATCATCAGGTCGCCGCAAGGGCAAGCGAGGTCAAATGCATGGCCAAGCGGATGTCAGGTAACAGCCTGTTCGTGGATCGCCGTGATCGCGATGGAGATGTATTGCCGCAGTGCAGGAAGTACACCGCATACGATTTGCCTGCCTAATCGCTTCTGAATCTGTAAAGCTGCTAAGATCGCGCGCCGGCGGCTGCGTGCCGCCGACATCAACGTATCGCCCAGGGTGCCCCGCGTCAGCGCGCGGGGTTAAACGGGAAGCCGGTGCGTCCCTCGTGGACTAGACCGGCGCTGCCCCCGCAACGGTGATTGGGTCAAGGCGCTCCGAAATGCCACTGTGCGCAGCGCGCATGGGAAGGCGGATCGCCCCGCACTGCGTTCGTGCCGTGCGCCCATCAGCCCGGAAACCGGCCCTGGCGTTTTCGTTCCGGTCGCGGTGGGCGGCGGGATCGCGCCGCCCACCGCGACCGCGATGCCGTACCTCCGCGTATTCATGAGTTCAAGGTGCGCGGAGGGCCACCATGCGAAATCGTCTTATCCTGATCGGCGCCGGCCTGGCGCTGTCGTTCCCGTTTCTTCCCGCGCAGGCCGACGGCCAGCCGCCGGTGCTGGTGATCACGCCGACCCGTTTCGCGCAGCCAGCGAGCGATGCCGTGGTGCCGACACAGGTCATCACCCGCAGTCAGATCGAGGCCAGCGGTGCGGCCACCGCGGCCGGCGTGCTGCGTTTCTATCCGGGTTTCGACGTGGTGGCCAGCGGCGGTCCCGGGCAGCTCACCTCGGTATTCCTGCAGGGCACCAACAGCAACATGGTCAAGGTGATGGTCAACGGCGTGCCGCTCAACGATTCGACCAGCGGCGGTGCGCCGTGGGCGGACATCCCTGCGGCCGACATCGAGCGCATCGAGGTGGTGCAGGGGCCGCTGTCGACGCTGTGGGGCTCCAGCGCCATCGGCGGCGTGGTCAACATCATCACCCGCCACCCAGGCGGGGTAGGTGGGCACCTTTCGGCCGCCGCCGGGGGCTGGGGCACGCGCACGGGCTCGCTCGGCGTGCATGCCGCCGGACGCCATGCCGCCGCAGGCGCGAGCGTGAGCGGCGAGCACACCGCAGGCACGCCGCCGGTGCAGGGCATGAGCCAGCCCGCGCCATACAGCAACCGCACGCTGAGCGCGTACGCCGATCTGCATGCCGGCGGCGCCGACCTGCGCGCGGATTTGTGGCAGAGCCGCGGGCGCGGTGCCTACGCCACTGGGTATCCGCCCTATACCCCACTCTCGTTGCTGTCGCAGCGCTACCTGCACCAGACCGCCGCACTGCGCGGCGGATTGCCGCTGGGTGGCGGCTGGCGGCTCAAGGGCGGGATCGAGCAGACGCGCAACGCGTACAACCAGGATCAGCCCGAGAGCTACGATCCTTCGGCCTACGACTTCGCGCACAGCACGCGCAATTCGGTGCATGCGGAACTGGCCTATGCAGGCGACGGCAGCCATTGGCTGTTCGGCGCGAGCCGGGCACGCACCCATGCCGCCAGCCTGAGCTACGGCACGGCGTACGACAATGACCGCCGTACCGATGCCGGCTTTGCCGAATGGCAGCAGCAGTTCGGCGCCTGGCGCCTGACCGCGGCCGGGCGACGCACGGACGACAGCCAGTTCGGCGGGCACGACACCTGGAACCTGGGGGTCGGTTACCACCTGGCCGCAGCGACCGTCATCGACGTGTCGACCGGCACCGGCTACCGTGCGCCGACCTTCAACGATCTGTACGGCTACGGCGGCAACCCGGCGCTCAAGCCGGAGACCTCGCGCAGCGTGCAGGCCGATCTGACCACGGCCTTCGGTGCGGCAGGCCGACTGCATGTTTCCGTCTATCAGCAGCACATCGACGACCTGATCGAGACGGTGCTGGTCGATCCCGCGACCTATCAGTATCAGAACCGCAACGTGCAGCAGGCGCGTATCCGCGGGGTGACCGCGGGCTGGTCCTGGCAGCGCGGAGCGCTCGACCTCGCCCTGGATGCGACTTGGCAGAAGCCGGTGGATCTGAGCACCGGGCAGCCTCTGCTGCGCCGTACGTCGCACAGCTATCGCGCACGCCTAGGTTATGACGCCGGCCGCTGGACGCTGGGCAGCGACTGGATCTGGACCGGTCGCCGCGAGGACTTCGGCGGGCAGGTGCTGGACCCCTATCTGCTCGGCAACCTGAGTCTGCGCGTGCATCTGAACCGGGCCTTGACGCTGCATGCCTCCGTCGACAATCTGCTCAACACGAACTATGTTCCGGCCTATTACGGCACCGGCATCGCCTACCTGGCGCCTGCGCGCAGCGCGATGCTCGGCCTGCGCTACGACTTCGGGAGCACCTGATGGGCAATCGCCTGACCCGCATCTATACCCGCACCGGCGACGACGGCACCACGGGGCTGGCCGACGGCAGTCGCGTGCCCAAGGATGCGCCGCGGGTGGCGGCGATGGGCGAGGTGGACGAGCTCAACAGCGCGCTGGCGCTGGTGCTGGCCGAGGCGGAGATACCGGATGCGGTGCGCGAGTGTCTGACCCGCGTGCAGCACGATCTGTTCTCGCTGGGCGGTTCGCTCAGCCTGCCGGGGCAGTGCCTGCTAGAGGCGCAGGCCAGTACGCGGCTGGAACGCGAGCTTGACGGATTCAACGAGGCGCTGCCGCCGCTGCGGGAGTTCATACTCCCCGGCGGCGGACGTGCCGCAGCCGCCTGCCACCTGGCGCGCGCGGTCTGCCGGCGCGCCGAGCGCGTATTAGTTGCGCTGGAACGCGACGAGTCCGTTCCTCTTGAGTTGCTGCGCTATCTCAACCGCCTTTCCGACCTGCTGTTCGTGCTGTCGCGGGTATTGGCTCGCAGCGCAGGTACCGGCGAGGTCTTCTGGCGCAAGCCAGCGCGTCCCGATCCGGAAGGGAATCCCTGAATGTGGCATCTCGGCGTGGATCTCGGCGGTACCAAGATCGAGGTGGCGGTACTCGATCCGGATGGCCATGAGTGTCTGCGCCGGCGCGTCCCGACCCCCCAGGGCAACTACGCGGCCACTGTCGAGGCCGTCGGTGAATTGGTCGAATCCGCCGAGCAGGCGCTCGGCGTGCGCTGTACCGTGGGCGTGGGTACCCCCGGTGCGATATCGCCCGCCACCGGCCTGATCAAGAACGCGAACTCGACCTGTCTCAACGGTCGCGCACTGGGCGAGGATCTGACACGCCGGCTCGGTCGCGAGGTGCGACTCGCCAACGATGCCAACTGTCTTGCTCTGTCCGAGGCGGCCGACGGGGCCGCGGCCGGCGCGGCCACGGTGTTCGCGGTAATCCTGGGTACCGGGACGGGCGGTGGCATCGTGGTCGATGGCCGCCTGCTGACCGGCGCCAATACGATTGCAGGCGAGTGGGGGCACAACCCCCTGCCGTGGCCTCGGGACGAGGAACGACCGGGGCCTGTCTGCTACTGCGGTCGTCATGGTTGCCTGGAAACCTTCATTTCCGGGTCAGGTCTCGCGCGCGATCACGCAGCTACATCGAGCGGAGGATTGGCTGCGCAGGAAATCGTGCGCCGCGCCGCTGCCGGGGATGCCGCCGCCCGTGCGACCCTCGACCGGCACGCGGACCGCCTGGCCCGCGGTCTGGCTTCGGTAATCAATGTGCTGGACCCTGAGGTGATCGTGCTCGGCGGGGGATTGTCCAACCTGCCTGGGTTATGCGCGACGGTGTCCGAGCGCTGGGGCGAGTATGTTTTTTCAGACCGTGTCGATACGCGGTTGGTAACGGCACAGCATGGGGATTCCAGTGGTGTGAGAGGTGCGGCGCGCCTCTGGACGGACTAGAATCGCGGCCTGACGATTTCACCGGAGCGTACGATGACCCCCCGATTCCTGACCCTCAGCCTGCTGATTTTCGCGACGGCGGCGTTGCGCCTGCTCCCCCATTGGCCCAATTTCACCCCGGTGGTTGCATTGGCGCTGTTTGCCGGAGCCTACGTCGAGGACCGTCGTCTGGCCTTCGTCGTGCCCCTGGCGGCGTTGCTGCTGAGCGACTGGGTACTGGGCTTTTACCCAGGCATGGTTTTCGTCTACTCGGGCTTTGCGGTCAGCGTGCTGATCGGTTTTGCCCTGCGCCGCCGGCGCGGATTGCGGCGGATTGCCGCAGGCACGCTGGCCGGCGCCATCGCGTTCTTCCTGATCAGCAATTTTGGGGCATGGCTGACGACCGGGCTCTATCCGCAGAATACAGCAGGGCTGGCGGCAGCCTACGTCGCAGGAATTCCCTTTTTCCGCAATGCCTTGGCCGGCGATGCGGTATATGTCGCGCTGCTGTTCGGCGGGTTCTGGCTGGCGGAGCGACGCTTTGCGTGGCTGCGTCAGGGTAGCGACAAAATAGGGCAGGCGGCGCTATAAGGCGCCTTGACACAGCGTATTAATCGGATAATCATTCGAATATTAGCATAAACACTACGAAAGTTATCTGAGGAGGATAAGGTAATGTCTGAGAAGAAGCTCGCCATCATTGCGACCAAAGGCACCCTGGATTGGGGATATCCTCCCTTCATTCTGGCGTCCACGGCCGCGGCGCTGGGCTATAGCACAGAGGTGTTTTTCACCTTCTATGGCTTGCAGCTGCTGAAGAAGAATCTCGATCTCAAGGTCAGCCCGCTGGGCAACCCGGGTATGCCCATGCCGATGGGCATGGACAAGTGGTTCCCCATTCTCGGTACTGCATTGCCGGGCATGGAGGGCATGATGACCATGATGATGAAGAACAAGATGAAGTCGAAGGGCGTGGCCAGCCTCGAAGAGCTGCGCGAACTCTGCCAGGAGGCCGAGGTGCGCATGGTGGCCTGCCAGATGACGGTCGACCTGTTCGACATGAACCCGTCAGATTTCATCGACGGCATTGAATTCGGCGGCGCCGCGACCTTCTTCGAGTTCGCCGGCGACAGCGACATCTGCCTGTTCATCTGATCACCGCACGCCCAGCGCGTTCAGAGGCCGGTCGGCTCCTAACGTGCTGGGCACATGTCTAGCCAGCAGACAGACGCTGTCCGTATGTCCAGCAACGACCCGTCGGTGGCACCCCAAGGCTTTCATGATGTCTACCATGGCCGTACCGTGGGGATATTGCGCTGGCCCCAACTCGATGAATTCTGGGATCGCCTGAAGAACCGGGCGGGGGATGGCTGGTATCTGTATGCCGTCGGAGAAGCCGTGCCCTCGGCGCCGGCTGGTGGTGACGAAGTGGTTCGCTTCATCGACGAAATCGACGCCCTGCTGCGCCGCGAACATGAGCATGACTACTGCGGCATCGTCTACGCCGATGACCTCGAAACGCCCCGCCTGATCAAGATTTTCGACCCCAATCACCTGGGCTCGTCGTGCGGTTCCAGCGGCCAACCGACCCCGCCGGGCTGGGTGGTTTCGCTGCTGCCGCCGGAAGACGTTTCCGACGCCATGCCGCTGGCGAACAACCGCCGCCGTTGGTGGCAACGCCTGCTCGGCGGCTGAAAGGTCTTTCGCGTCGGGCTCAGTCGCTCTGGGCCATGCGCTGCGCGCACTCCAGGTACGCCAGTTCGTCGGGCGGCTTGCCTGAGCGTTGCGCTTCCCACAGCGCCGTACCCAGGCATTCCATCAGGGCGTGCTCCGCCGCGTGCGTGCCCCCCAGGTGCAGGCTCAGGCGCCGGTGCGCGCCGGCCAGGCCGACCGGCCGATCGGTGGCGACCTGCTCACGAATGGCCAGGTGCATCCCCATGTGCAAAAACGGGTTGCTGGTGCCTTCCTCGGGGGTGAAATCTCGATCGAGCATGTCCTCGCCGCTTGCCAGCATCGCGTGATACTCGGGATGTTCCTCGATGACCCCGGCGATCTGGACGCCCAGTGCATCCAGCGGTTCGCCGCGGCAATGGCGTTGCCAGATATCCAGGTAGTAGCGGCGAATCTGGCCGCGGTCGTTACCGAACATGGTTAGGTATCCCTACGTATCATCGGGGCGAGCCCCGTGGCCGTTCAGCCGCCGGCCATATCCAGATCGGTTTGCAGGCTGTCCACGCCGGCCTTGGCGCAGATGGCATCGGTATCTCCCGATGGCGCGCCACTGACCCCGATCGCGCCGACGAGGGTACCACCCGCATGGATCGGCAGGCCACCTGCGAACATGGCCATGCGCGGCATGCGTCCCAGCGGCGATTTCGCACGCTCGCCGAGATCGGCCGTGGGCGTGTTGAAGGACAGGGCTGTATAGGCCTTGTCGCGACTGATCGCCAGAGTGAGGTCGGAGGCGAGGGTGTCGCGCAGAATCACCTGAACATTGCCACCCCGGTCCAGCAGAGTCACGGCTACCGAGATGCCTTTATGTTGGCAGGTGAGTAGAGCCGTTTTGGCAATCTTCAGTGCGGAATTCAGCGTGAGTCTGGGTATCTCCACAATGGGGGATTCGGCAAAGCTCGACCCTGCCCAGCACAGCAGAATCAGGCTGGTAACAAGCAAGAGTCGCGTCTGCTCATTTGATTGATTGGTTTTAGGCATGATGTTTGCTCTCACATGGGCAGGTAGGCATGTCGGGCTGCATTCACCTTCCATGACCGTGTTCTATATCAAATTATCCTGGACGTGATGAGGAGAATTTTCGCAATCGCCTTGTCTACATAGATTAGTTGATGGTGAGTGAGGGAGCATGCTCACCGTTCTACATGTAAACACATAGCCGATGAGGACAGTCATGGCCGGACAATCTCAAGAGCTAGGGGGGTCGCATCCGTCCAGTGCGGCGACCCTGCACAAACATCACATCGTAATTTCGCCCGCGAGCATGCTGCGCCGTCTGCTGGACGGGCGTATCCGCGGTGCCCGCCTCACCGTACGCCTACCTGGCGGCGAAACCTTGAATTTCGGCGAGGGCGACATTCGCGCCGAGCTGATCATTCGTGAGCGGTCGGTGCTGCGCCGGATCCTGCAGGATCCGGAATACGAACTCGGCGAAACCTACATGGACGGTGGCTGGGAGCCTGGTCAGGGCGGATTGCGCACCTTGCTGCGCGTGCTGATGAGCAGCTTCACCGAGGCGCCTCCGCACGGAATCGGGCGCGTTGTGCTGCCGCTGATCAAGCTGATCCAGGAGGGCAACCGGATCAAGCGCTCACGCACCAACGTCTCGCACCATTATGATCTGGACGAATCCCTGTTTCGCACCTTTTTGGACGAGGGCATGTTTTATTCCTGCGCCTACTTCGAGCGTGAGGACATGTCCCTGGAGGAGGCGCAGCAGGCCAAGTGCCGCCACATCATGCACAAGCTCCAATTGCATCCGGGCCAGCGCGTGCTCGATATCGGTTCGGGCTGGGGTGGGCTGGCGATGTATCTTGCCGAGCACGCCGGCGTCACGGTGGATGGCCTGACCCTGTCCAAGGAACAGTTGCGGGTGGCCGAGGCCGAGGCGGAACGCCGGGGACTTTCAGATCGCGTGAAGTTCCATTTGCGCGACTACCGCGAACATCGCGGCGAATACGATCGCATCGTCAGCGTGGGCATGTTCGAGCACGTCGGCGAGCCGAATTTCCCGACCTTCTTCAATCAGGTGGAATCGCTGTTGGCTCCCGACGGCATCGCCCTGCTGCATACCATCGGCGCGAGCAACGAGGCCGGTCCCACCAACGCCTGGATCCGCGAGCATATTTTCCCGGGCGGTTTCATCCCGTCGCTGTCGCAGATCAGCCGGGTGGTGGAGCGCACGGGCCTGATGCAGACCGATATCGAGGTGCTGCGGCTGCACTATGCCTGGACGCTGGCCGAGTGGTACCGGCGTTTTCAGAATCACCGGGCCGAGATTGCCGAGCGCATGGGCGAGCGCTTCTGCCGCATGTGGGAGTTCTATCTCGCCGTCAGCGAAGGTTCGTTCCTGTGGCGCGACCTTGTGGTGTTCCACATCCAGCTCAGCCGCGCCCACGGGGCCGTGCCGGTAACCCGCGATTATCTCTACTGCGAGTCCCAGCGGCCCTAGTGCCTGACGTCCCGCTTCAGTAAGCTCGGTCTTGTCCGTCCGCGGTGCGATCTGCGCCGCGGGCCAGCCCTACGGAGGACCGAGTGAGCGAACACGTACAGGCACCACACATCGAAACCCTGGCCGAGGCCTCCGCCCGACGGTTGCTCACCGAGTCCCTGATTCATCTGAATGGGGAGGCGGTGGGTACGCGCGCGGCACTCAGCGCCTGGACCGCGGCGGAGAACTACGCAGACTGCTTCATCCGTGATTTCGTGCCGTCGGCTTTGGTGTTCCTGCAGGCCGGACGCGAAGACGTGGTGCGTAATTTCCTGCGCGTGGCGTTGCGCATCCGCGATCTCCAGGAAGAGATGGAGGGGCATCGTGGTCTGCCGCGGGTCATGCCGGCAAGCTTTCGCGTGGAGCGTTTGTCCGATGGTCGCGAAACGCTGCATGCCGACTTCGGCGACCGTGCCATCGGGCGCGTGGCGCCGGTGGATTCGATGATGTGGTGGGTGCTCCTGCTGCAAGCCTACGTGAGCAAAACTGGCGACCGCGCGCTGGCAGCCGACCCTGCCTTCCAGCGTGGCATGCAGTCCATCCTGGGGGTGCTGCTCAACGACCGTTTCGAGGTGTTTCCCACGCTGCTGGTGCCCGACGGCTCGTTCATGATCGACCGGCGCATGGGCGTGTATGGCCACCCGCTGGAGATCCAGGCCTTGTTTTTCGGCAGCCTCAATGCGCTGAGCGCGTTGCTCGTGCCCACAGACACCCTGGCGCCGATGCTGGAGCAGGCGGCCAAGCGACGTGCCCAGCTGACCGAGTACGTTCGCCAGTTCTACTGGCTGGACATGACCCGGTTGAACGAGATTCACCGCTACGAGACCGAGGCCTTCGGCCAGGATGCCGCCAACCCGCTCAACATCTACCCGGAGAGCATTCCGGACTGGGTCGTCGACTGGTTACCTGACCGAGGCGGCTACCTGCTCGGGAATCTGGGCCCCGGACGCATGGACTTCCGTTTCTTCGCCTTCGGGAATCTGCTGGCGGTGATCTTCGGGCTGGCCACGCAGGCCCAGGCCGAGGCGATCATGAACCTGTATGAAGCCCAGTGGTCCGATCTCGTGGGACGCATGCCGGTCAAGCTGATCTACCCGGCGATGGCCGGCCTTGAATGGCAGCTGTTGACCGGCTCAGACCCCAAGAACACGCCCTGGTCCTACCACAACGGAGGCAACTGGCCCGCCTTGCTGTGGGCCTTCGTCGGCGCCGCGATGCGGGCAGGGCGCGGCGATCTGGCGCGCCGTGCGCTCGATATCGCCGAACCCAGGTTGCTGGCGGACGACTGGCCCGAGTACTACGATGGGCGCAACGGAAGGCTCATCGGCCGACGCGCGAATACCCGGCAGACGTGGAGCGGCGCGGCCCTGCTGGTGGCTCACGGCCTGTTGCGCGAGCCCGGCCAGCTCGATTTCTGGATGGCCCCTGACGAGGTGGGTGGCTGGCAATCTGAGGTCGAATTGGCGAAAATGCCGGAATAGTTGACCATCACACTAGGGAAAAAGGACGCGCATCGTGCCAAGCACCGTTGCTGCTCAATCGCTTCCCCCGACCGGTCCGGCACTGCCGCGCGGAACGCGGATCATGTCGCTGGCGCGACCGTTCCATTTTCGCTGCGGCGGCGAACTGCCTGCTCTCGATATTGCCTACGAGACCTGGGGCACCCTGAACGCCGCGCGGGACAACGCGATCCTGATTTTCACCGGTCTGTCGGCGAACGCGCATGCCGCCTCGTCGGCCTGCGATCCGCAGCCCGGCTGGTGGGAGTTCATGATCGGCCCGGGCAAGCCGTTGGACACCGGGCGCTATTACGTCGTCTGCGTCAATTCGCTGGGGAGCTGCTACGGTAGTAGCGGCCCGACCTCGATGAATCCCATCACGGGCATGGCCTACGGGCCCGACTTTCCGCGGCTGTCGGTGGAAGACATCGCCGCCGCCGGCCGGGAGCTGGCGCGGGCGTTGGGCCTGAGACGCCTGTCGGCCGTGGTCGGTGCCTCGCTCGGGGGAATGACGGCGCTGGCCTTGGCACTGCAGACCCCGGAGCTGCTCGACCGCCTGGTCCTGGTCAGTTCCGCTGCCCACCCCACGGCGCATGCCATTGCGATGCGATCCCTGCAGCGCGAGATCGTCTGCGCCGACCCGGCGTGGGCGGACGGGCGTTATCAGGCGCCGGGACCGGTTTCCGGCATGCTGCTGGCGCGCAAGTTGGGCATCTCATGCTATCGCTCGCCGCAGGAATGGGAGCAGCGCTTCGGACACCGGCGTGCGACGCGGGCCGATGCGGCGGGGCGCTTCGAGGTCGAATCCTACCTTGAGCACAATGCGGCAAAGTTCGCGCACAGCTTCGATGCCAACGCGTACCTCTCGCTGTCGCGAGCGATGGACGATTTCGATGCGGCCGAACACGGGGCAGGCGATCTGCAGCGAGCCCTGTCCCGGCTCGGAGCGCTGCGGGCGCTGGTGATCGGGGTGCACAGCGACACGCTGTTTCCCGAATCGCAGCAGCGTGCGCTTGCGGAGGGCCTGCAAGCGGCCGGTGCGCAAGTGAGTTATGCAGCGCTGGAATCGCCCCAGGGACACGACGCCTTCCTGATCGACGAGGCGCGCTTTGCCCCGGTCATGGCGGAATTCTTCGCCGGCGCCGGCGCCGGCGGGCTGGGCTGACGCCTGGCGGCCGAGCGCTCAATGTGCCTCGATGCGGTCCTTGCCGCAGCGGGCGCAGCGGTAGACGGTGACGAGGCGCCCCTGCTTCACGTCGAACCGCTTGTCCTTCTCCACCACCCATTTATGGAAGCCGCGGCGGCACAGCGTGTTGCCGCGGTGTTTTTCCGAGGCGCTCGGACGGCGGAACGGGACGACGTCGCCCATATTCAGCCTTTGCTGCCACCCATGCAGAGAGGCGACTCAGGCACGTGCCCGGCGCGCTCGAACCATTCGTCCGGGCTCAAGGTATGCAGTGCGAGGGCATGCAGCCCGTCGGCGAATTCCTCGGCCAGAATCTGATTCACCCTGCGATGGCGCTGAATCAGCCGCTCGCCGTCGAAGGCGGCGCTGACCACGGTCACCTTGAAGTGGGATTCGGAGCCGGGCGGCACGTTGTGATTGCTGCTTTCATTGATGACCTCGATGAATTCCGGTTCGAGGACGTCGGTCAGTTTGCGTTCGATCAGTTGCTGGCGTGACATGGCGGATTCCTCAGTTGTATATGGCTAGCATAACGCGACGCGTGGGCGTCAGGAATATGCCCGATCCTAAGCCCGGGAACCGAATTCAGGAAAGTGCGTAGAAGGCCCGCGCGGTGGCGGTGGTCTCGCTGGCGACCTGTTCGGGCGGTCGCCCGACGGCGGCGGCGACCGCCGCCAGCACGTGGGGCAGGTAGGCCGGTTCGTTGCGCCGCGAGTGTGGCTTGGGATGCATGTCGCGCGGTAGCAGATAGGGCGCATCGGTCTCGATCATCAGGCGGTCGGGCGGTATGCGGCCGATGAATTCGCGCAGGTGGTGGCCGCGGCGTTCGTCGCAGATCCAGCCGGTGATGCCGATGTGCAGGTCGAGGTCGAGATAGGCGTCGAGTTCCTCGCGCGTCCCGGTGAAGCAGTGCACGACCGCGCGGCTCAGGCGCTCGCGGTGGCGGCGCAGGATGGCGATGAAATGCGCATGCGCTTCGCGCTCGTGCAGGAAAGCGGGCAAGCCGAGTTCGGCCGCGAGTTCGAGCTGCGCCTCGAAGGCGCGTTCCTGCACGTCGCGAGGCGCATAGTCGCGATTGAAGTCGAGCCCGGTTTCGCCGATCGCGCGTATCTTGGGGTGGGCCAGGGCGAGTTCGCGCAGCGTGCCGGCGGTGGCGTCGTCCCAGGTCACCGCGCGGTGCGGGTGTACGCCCACGGTGGCGTAGAGATGCTCCGGGTAGCGCTCGGCCAGGGTCACGCTGGCGAGGCTGTCCTCGAGGTCCGAGCCGGTGCACAGCAGTTGCGCGACGCCGACCTCCAGCGCGCGCTTGAGTACGGCATGTTCGTCCGCGCGGAAACCGCTGTGGGCGAAGTTGAAGCAGATGTCGACCAATTCCATCGAGGCCCTCTCCGTGAACGGCGGGGACTATAACAAAACCCCGATGGGCAACGCTTCGATGATGGCCTGCGCAAGACCGAGGAACTGGTCGGCTGCGCATGGGGAACTATTTCCATGCGCTCAGTCAAACCGGATGAGTATCTATCGATCTACTGAAAAACCGGGGTCTGGCCCGGTACGTTGCGCCCGGGAACGGCGGTTCCATGGGGCTGATTTCGGGGAGACGGCATGTCTGCGAGTGGGGGCCGTGCGCCTGGCGAAATGCGCGTCGAAGACGGGCCGCACGCGGTGGAGATACGCGGCCTGCGCAAGCGTTTCGACGGGCAGGATGTGCTGCAGGGGCTCGACTGGTCGATTCCCCGGGGGCGCACGATCGGCCTGCTGGGACGCAACGGCGCCGGCAAGACCACGCTACTGCGCTGCATGCTCGGCCTGATGCCGATCAACGGCGGCACGGTCGAGATTCTGGGCGAGCCGATGGACGAACCGCGTGGGGAGCGTCTGCACCGCATCGGCTACGTCCCGCAGACCTTCGATCTGTTCCCCTGGATGAAGGTCGCCGCCTTTCTCGATTTCACCTCCGCCTTCTATCGCAGCTGGGATGCGGCGCTATGCGCACGCCTGCTTGAGGAATGGTCGATCGACACGCGCAAGCGTATTTCGACCCTCTCCCAGGGCCAGCGCCAGATGCTCGCCATCATCCGCGCCCTGGCGCCGGGACCCGATTTGATCCTCCTGGACGAACCGGTGGCCAGTCTCGATCCCAAGGCCCGGCGCGATTTTCTCGCCACGCTGATGCCGCTGATCCAAGGCACCGGTCGCACGGTGGTGTTTTCCACCCATATCACCACCGATCTCGAGCGCATCGATGCGGACATCGCGCTGCTGCGCGACGGCGCCATCGCCTTTACCCGGCCGGTACAGGCCGTACGCGAGCAGATCCAGAAGGCTGTCCTGCGGGCCGATGCTGGCACCGCGTACGTCGAGCCGCCTCAGGTCCCAGGCGTGCTGGCGGCGCGGGTCGACAGTGGCGCCGCCTGTTACGTCGTCGACGCCGGCGATCCCGAAACCTTGACCTCCCTGCAGGCCTTGGCCAAACGCGAACAGGCGCAGCTTTCCTTCACCACGCTGAGTCTTGAGGACCTGTTCGTGGAGATGGCATGAAGGCCGTCCTACGGGTGGCATGGCTGCCGGTGGTGACAATGCCGTGGGCGGGCTCGGCGATCCTTGCCCTGCTGGTGTTGCCGCTGTTGCTCGATGCGTTGCTGCCGGGTTACTGGAGCAAGCTGATGCTGACCCTATCGGCCATCACGGCGCTGTTCTCCTGGCTATTGGTCGGCTACGCGCTGCGACTCGTCGTGCAGCCGGAATCCCTGCTGTTACCCGATTTTCGCCGTGTGATAGCGACGGCAGGCGTGCTCTGGGGCGTGGTCTTATGGCTCCTGCCGTCGGCTCTGGTGGCGTTCGGCTTGGGCGGACTGGCGGGTTGGTGGGCGATAGGCGGCGGAGGCCTGGCCATTGCCTATATGCTGCTGGTCACATCCGGCCCATCGTTGGCCGGATATCTCCCTCTGCTGCTGATCGTGATTTCCAATGTTCTGCCCGCGCCAGTGCGCATCACCTTGAAACATGCGATTGCCCACAGTGTCTGGCTGCCTTCGCTACCGCTGCTGTTGGCCGCCGTCATCCTGTTGTTCTACGTGCGCCGTCTGTTCTCTCTGGGCGACACGGCCTCGCCCGAAGCCCCGTTCGCCCCTCAGGCGAGGTTTCAGGGCAGCCAAGCGCGCGCAGCCGGCACGCCACTGGCGCGCCGGCTGCGCGCATTGCAGGCATGGGGTGCCGCCGGCAACGAAGGGCGTCTGCGCCGCCATGCGCTGCGTTATCGGAGCAAGCCCACGCCGGGCCGGCAACGCAAGCTGACGAGCGTCTTGCTGTTTCCCTACGATCAGCCACGTGGCTGGCTGGTCTCGCTGGTGTGGCTGGCATTAGCGGTGGGTCCGTTGATGCTCATGAATTTTTCATCCGCACATTTCAGCGTTCAGCACATCCATGCGCGCTTGCTGAATACATATGTGGCCATCATGCTGCTGACGCCCGTCAACGTAGGCTTTGGGCTGGCCCAGCTCAGACCCAGCCTGGTGGAGCTTTATTTCGATCTTGCGCCGCACACGGTCAGGGACTTCAATGAGCTGCTGGTGGACTGCTTTCTGAACACCCTGCCGGGGCACATCGTCCTGGCCACGCTGCTGACCGCAGTGGTCACGCTGGCGATCCATCCGCAGGCGTTGTGGCATACCCTGCTGATCGATGTGCTCGTGCTGCCTCCCACCGCGCTGCTGGTGCTCGGCTTGTTCATCGTCCAGACCGCCAATAGAATCGCGAACATCGTTATCCGCATTGTTACGCTCTTGATCGCAGCGGCGGCGTACAACGGTGCCTATCTGGCGCTCCACGCCCTCGGCACGATCACCGGCAGCCTGGTGGTCCTGGGGGTCGGGTGGAGTCTGGGGCTCGCCGTCTGGCAAGCCTCGCGTCAGATGTTCATCGACCGGCCGCTGGGCTTCGAGTCGTCGGCCGGTTGAGCCCCCATGACTTGTACGGAACGGGCTGAACACGCCCATCGAAAGCGAATTAACCGTGAGTGCCGCGAAATCCGAGTCAATATCCCCTATCGCGCGTGCACCGACCTACCAGAAAAGGACACATCGGCATGAAGGAAGCCTCTCCGCGCACCATCTATCTCAAGGATTACCAGCCGTCGGATTTTCTGATCGAGCGCACGGAATTGCGCTTTGAACTCGGCGAGGAATCCACCCGGGTGACCGCCCGCCTGCAGCTGCGCCGCAATCCGGCGACGGCTTCCGCCGATGCGCCGCTGGTGCTGGACGGCGAGGACCTGGAACTGCATGCCGTGCGCATCGACGGCCGCGAGATGCAGGCGCAGGAATGGCTGCAGGATGCCAATTCGCTGACCCTGGCCGGCGTGCCCGATGCATTCGAGCTGGAGATCGACAATCGCATCAAGCCGCAGGAAAATACCCGCCTGGAGGGGCTGTACAAGTCCTCGGGCAATTTCTGCACGCAGTGCGAGGCCGAGGGCTTCCGGCGGATCACCTATTATCTCGACCGTCCCGACGTGCTCAGCGTGTTCACCACCACCGTGGTGGCGGATGCGACGGAGTATCCCGTGCTGCTGTCCAACGGCAATCCTGTGGATACCGGCCGGCTCGACGACGGCCGGCACTACGCGACCTGGCACGATCCGTTTCCCAAACCCTCGTATCTGTTCGCGCTGGTGGCGGGACGGTTGGCCTGTCATAGCGACCGCTTCATCACCGCATCGGGCCGCGAGGTGGAGCTGCGCATCTATGTCGAGGCGCACAACGCCGACAAGTGCGCGCACGCGATGGAGTCGGTCAAGAAAGCGATGCGCTGGGATGAGACGCGCTTCGGCCTGGAGTACGACCTCGACATCTACATGATCGTCGCGGTGGATGACTTCAACATGGGGGCGATGGAGAACAAGGGCCTTAACGTTTTCAATTCCCAGTACGTGCTGGCGCGCCCGGATACGGCGACCGACGACAACTATGAGCACATCGAGGGCGTGATCGCCCACGAATACTTCCACAACTGGACCGGCAACCGCGTCACCTGCCGCGACTGGTTCCAGCTCTCGCTCAAGGAAGGGCTCACGGTGTTCCGCGACCAGAGCTTCACCGCCGAGATGACCTCGGGCACCGTGAAGCGCATCGCCGACGTGCGCCGCCTGCGCACGCACCAGTTCGCCGAGGACGCCAGCCCCATGGCGCACCCGGTGCGCCCGCCGTCGTATATGGAAATCAACAACTTCTACACCGTGACGGTGTACGAGAAGGGCGCCGAGGTCGTGCGCATGTACGAGACCCTGCTGGGGCGCGACGGCTTCCGCCGCGGCATGGATCTGTACTTCGAGCGCCACGACGGACAGGCGGTGACCACCGACGACTTCCTGGCCGCGATGGCCGACGCCAACGGCGCCGACCTCGAACAGTTCCGCCGCTGGTACGACCAGGCGGGCACGCCGGTGGTGACGGTTGAGGATACGTGGGAACCGGAATCCGGGCGCTATACCCTGCGTCTGAGTCAGTCCTGCCCGCCGACGCCCGGACAGCCCGAGAAACTGCCGTTCCTGATCCCGCTGCGCATGGGGCTGGTCGGTCCGGACGGCGTCGACCTGCCGATGCGGCTCGAAGGCGAGGGCGACGGCGGCGCGACCGACCGCGTGTTCCGCCTGACCGAGCCCGAGCAGACGCTGTGCTTCACCGGTCTGCCGGCGCGGCCGGTGCCCTCGCTCAACCGCGGTTTTTCCGCGCCGGTCCGGGTGACGTTCGACTACACGCCGACGCTGCTGGCCTTCCTGGCCGCGCACGACGGCGATCCCTTCAACCGCTGGGATGCGGGCGAGCGCCTGGCGCTGACCGTGCTGCTCGATCTGGTCGAGGACGTGCGCGCCGGACGAGAGCTGGCATTGCCGGCCGGCTTTGTCGAGGCCTTCGCCGCCGTGCTGAGTGATACTCGGCTAGAACCGAACCTGCGCGCCGACATGCTGGTTCTGCCGGGCGAGGCCTGGCTCGCCGAGCAGTTCGAGACCGTCGACCCGGATGCGATCCACGCAGCCCGCGAATATGCGCGCCGGGCGCTGGCCACGGAACTGGAAGCGCAATGGCTGGCCGCCTACCACGGCCACACCCCAGAGGGCGGCTATCGCTATACGCCGGAGGAGGCGGGCCGGCGCGCGCTACGCAATCTCGCGCTGAGCTACCTGGCCGCGCTGGATTCGCCTGCCGGCGCCAGGCTCGCCGAGACGCAGTTCCGCGAGGCGGACAACATGACCGACACCATGGGCGCGCTCGGCGCGCTGATGCTGACCGATGACCCCGCCCGGGGTCTCGCACTGGCGGCGTTCTACGAACGCTGGCAGGACGACTCGCTGGTACTGAACAAGTGGTTCGGCCTGCAGGCGGTGCGGCAGCATCCGGATACCCTGGCGGAGGTCGAGCGGCTGCTGGCGCATCCGGCGTTTTCCCTGGGCAATCCGAACCGCGTGTACGCGCTGCTCGGCGGGTTCATGATGGGCAATCCGACGGGCTTCCATGCCGCCGACGGCAGCGGCTACCGCTTCGCCGCCGATCAGGTGCTGGCGCTGGACGCGCGCAATCCGCAGGTCGCCGCGCGCCTGGTCAAGGTGTTCAGCCGCTGGCGGCGCTTCGACACGGAGCGTCAGGCATTGATGCGAACCGAGCTGGAGCGCCTCAAGGGGCACGATCTGTCCCCCGACGTGTACGAGATCGTCAGCAAGAGTCTGGAAGGCTGAGAAAGCATGTCTGGCACTGGGTGCTCCCTGCTGACTTTCAACGCGCAACTTGATCGAGGCCAAAGTGCGGGCCAGGTTTTCCAGTACATTGAGACGAGTGTCTGTTGGCCCGCAGGTGCGTGCTTGTCACGCCCGATCATATTGGGGATACCGAGTTGAAGGACGACACCCAGACTATCCATTTCGACGCCGAGCTGATCCGCCGCTACGACCGCGCCGGTCCGCGCTACACATCCTATCCGACCGCAGTGCAGTTCCATGAGGGCTTCGGGGAGACCGAGTATCGCGCGGCCGCCGCGCGCAGCAACACGCAGGGGCGGGCACTGTCGCTGTATTTCCATCTGCCGTTCTGCAACACGGTCTGCTACTACTGCGCCTGCAACAAGATCGTGACCAAGGACCGGTCGCGCGCCGCACCCTACCTCGCGCGCCTGCATCGCGAGATCGCCCTGCAGGCCGAGCTGTTCGACGCGGACCGACAGGTCGAGCAGCTGCACTGGGGCGGCGGCACCCCGACCTTCCTCTCGCACGCGGAGATGACGGCGCTGATGAGGGCAACGCGCGAACACTTCACCCTGGTCGAGGATGGCGAGTATTCCATCGAAGTCGATCCGCGTGAGGCGGGCCCAGGCACCATCGAGCTGCTGGGCGAACTCGGTTTCAACCGTCTGAGTCTGGGCGTGCAGGACTTCGACGAGCGCGTGCAGCGGGCAGTCAATCGCATCCAGGGCGAGGCGGAGACGCTCGGCGTAATCGAGCGGGCGCGTGCCTCCGGTTTCCGCTCGGTGAGCGTCGATCTCATCTATGGCCTGCCGTTCCAGAGCGTGGCGAGTTTCGCCGCCACGGTCGACCGCATCGTCGCGGCCGGGCCGGATCGCGTTTCGGTGTTCAACTACGCGCACCTGCCCGAGCGCTTCAAGCCGCAGCGGCGGATCGCCGCCGAGGATCTGCCCAGCCCGGCGGAGAAGCTGGCCATTCTCGAGGACACCATCGACCGGCTGACCGCGGCCGGCTACGTCTACATCGGCATGGACCACTTCGCGCGGCCGGACGACGAACTCGCGGTGGCCCAGCGCGCGGGCACGCTGTATCGCAACTTCCAGGGCTATTCCACGCACGCCGAGTGTGATCTGGTGGCCATGGGCGTGACCGCCATCGGCTCGCTGGGTGATGTCTATGCGCAGAACGTGCGCACCGAGGCGGAGTATTTCGCGCGTTTGGACGATGATCGGCTGGCGGTCTTTCGCGGGGTCGCCCTGAGCGAAGACGACCGTCTGCGGCGCGCGGTGATCTCAGCGCTGATCTGCCACTTCCGGCTCGACTATGCCGCCATCGAGTCGGCATTCGGAATCGTGTTTGCGGATTATTTCGCCGCCGAGCTTGCGGCCCTTGCCGATCTGCGCGACGACGGCCTCCTCGACCTGAATTCGGGCGGCATCACGGTGACGCCGGCCGGGCGGCTGTTGATCCGCAACATCTGCATGGTGTTCGACGCCTACCTGCAGCAGGGTGCGGGCAGCTATTCGAAGGTGATCTGAAACCGCGCGTTCAGCGCATCAGAGGCCGGTGGCGGGCGATGCTCTGCAGCAATCCCATGGCCGCGGCCATGGTGACGAGCGAGGTACCGCCGTAGCTCATAAACGGCAGCGGCACGCCGACCACGGGCAATAGCCCCATGGTCATGCCCACGTTCACGAACACGTACATGGCGAAGGTCAGCGACAGGGTGCCCGCGAGCAGGCGAGAGTAGTTGTCGTGGGCCCGCCAGGCGATGTACAGCCCGCGCAGGATGATGAAGGCGTAGCCGCTGAGCAGCGCGACCGTCCCGGCGAACCCGAATTCCTCGCCGAACACGGCGAAGATGAAGTCGGTGCGGCTTTCCGGGAGAAAGCCGAGCTGGGCCTGCGGCGCGTGCAGCCAGCCTAGTCCGTACATCCCGCTGGAGCCGATGGCGATGGTCGACTGGATGATGTGGTAGCCCGCCCCCAGCGGCGCGCTCTGCGGATCGAGAAAGGTGAGGATGCGGGCCTGCTGATAGGCGTGCATGAAATGCCAGGCGACCGGGATCAGCGCCGCCGCGATGACGATGCCGATCAGCAGGTAGCGGTAGCGCACGCCAGCGAGGAAGATGACCACGAGTCCGGTGATCACGATCAGCAGGGCAGTGCCAAGGTCAGGCTCCTTGGCGATCAGTGCCACGGGCAGGGCGATCAGGAGCAGCGCCTGCAGCAGCTGCGGCAGATTGAGCGGCAGCGGCCGGCGGCTGAACAGATAGGCAAGGATCATCGGCAGGGCGAGTTTCATGAATTCCGAGGGCTGCAGGCGCACGGGGCCGAGGTCCAGCCAGCGACGGGCGCCCAGTGCCGTTTCACCGAGTCCGAGTACGGCGGCGAGCATGATCAGGGCGACCACGTAGGCATACGGGCTGAGCTGCCGCCAGCGTTGCGGCGGCACTTGGGCGATGGCGACCATGATCACCAGGGCGACGGCGAATTTGATGCCCTGGTGCACCACCGTGGCGAGGTGCTGGCCCGAGGCGCTGTACAGCACGAGTTCGCCGACCACGAAGATGCCCAGGATCCCGGTCACCAGTGGCCAGTCCAGCCGCAGCCAGGCGGAGGCTCGCCGCATGCGTGCACGCAGGCTGTGACCGGTGCCGCGGTTGATATAAAGGCTTTCCATGTTTCCTCTACAGCCAGTGACCGAGTTCCGCGGCCAGGCGTTGTAGGCCATTTTCCCGGGCGACTGTGTGGAGGGCAATCACCGGTGTCTGCGCGAGTATCTTTCCGCGCAGTGCCACACTGACTTCGCCGACTTGTACACCGTTTTGTATGGGTGCATGCAGGTGTTTGTCGAGCAGCAGGCGGATGTGCAGGTCATCATAGCAGCCACGTGGTACGAGGACGCGCAAGGTGTGCTGTGCGCCGATCGGTACCCGTGCTGCAGTGCCATGTATGTGGATCTGCCTCAACGGTTCGTTGCGCTGGTAGAGGGTATGTGCGTCGAAATTGTCGAATCCCCATGACAACAGGGCATAAGCCTGGCTGGCGACGTGCGCAAAGGCGCCAGCCACGCTGCGTCCGTCGGCTGGTGTGTCCATGACGGCAGCCACCAGGGTTGTGCCGTGTTGCCGCGCCGCGGCGACAATGCCATATCCCTGTGCGCCGTCCCCGACGGTCAGGCCGAGGGCGGCCGGATCGCGTTCGAGCAGGCGGTCGAAGCTGATCTGGGTGATGCCGTTCCAGCGCATCGTGCGATGACGGAAGTAGCCTAGGTACTGCGGGAATCGAGAGACCACGGCCTGGCCCAGTTTAGCGGCATCCAGCGGAGTGGTCCGGGCTCCCGCTGCGGTCAGTCCGTCAACCGAGGCGTAGTGCGTCCGCCTGAGCCCGAGCCTCTGCGCCGTCTGGTTCATCAGGCTCAGCGCAGCCGACTGCGTGCCGGCGACACCCTGTGCCAGACATACGGCGGCATCATTGCCGCCGTCGGTGATCAGGCCATCGAGCAGATGGGCGATGCTGACTTGTGTCCCGGGTTTGAGAAACATCGACGAGCCGGGGGTGTGCCAGGCCGTCGTACTGACAGGTAGGCGGGTAGTGGGGGAAACCTGGCCCGTGGTCAGTTCGTCGAACACGAGATAGGCCAGCATCAGCTTGGTGCTGGCGGCCGGGCTGACCGTCCGGTCAGGGTGCTGCGCCGCCAGCACCTGGCTGTTGGACGCATCGAGCAGCGCATAGCCGCCCGTGTGCAGATGTGGGGCTGGTGGGATGAGCAAGTCCAGAGCCGTGTTAGGGGGGGTGGCCGCGTGTGCGAAAGGCATTGCAGCGAGCGTGAGGAGGGTCATCAAGACGCTGTATATCAGGCGAATTCTGGGCATGGGGGGATTCTGGTAATCGGGACCCTCATCTTGACCCGCCGCCTTGCCACAAGTTCAGTGCGTCGGCTTCCGTGTGAAGGGTTGCAGTGAAACGGGGGTGTCTGGATGTTCGATGAGCCGACGATGTGCCAACCAGTAATTCATGATTTTGCGTGTGATGGTCGAGGCCGGCCCCAGGCGGTCGCCCGCATGCTCGACGATCACGACCACGGCGAGTTCCGGGTGGTCGATCGGCGTGAAGGCCTCGAACAGGGCGTTGTCGCGCAGGCGATATGGTAGCTGCTTGTGCTGCTGGAATGGATTTTTGGGATTGGCGAAGACCTGCGCCGTACCGGTCTTGCCGGCAACGGGGAGCGGAAATCCCTGGAATTCCTGATACGCCGTGCCTGCGGGTGAATTGACCACCGCCTGCATGCCGGCGATGACGTCGTTCCAATATGCCCATCGCTTGAGCTCGATCGGTGCCAAGGGTTGTGGGGGGATCGGTGTAATTTTACCGTCGACTGGATTGCGGAGCGCGCGCAGCAGGTGTGGTCTGAAGCCGCGGCCGTGCATGGCGATCTCGGAAACCGCAGCCGCCAGCTGCAATGGGGTGACTTGCAGATAACCCTGGCCGATGCCCATTACCACCGTGTCGCCTGGATACCAGCCATGCCCTTGCGTGCGTTCTTTCCAGGCTGGCGACGGCAGCACTCCGGCGGAGACCCCGGGAACGCGCAGGGCGGGGCGCTGGCCGAAGCCAAAGCGGCTCAGCGTGCCGTCGATGCGCTTGATGCCCAACTGGTAGGCGAGCGGGTAGAAGTAGGTGTCTACGGACTGGGCGATCGCCTTGGTCAGGTCGGTCCAGCCGTGTCCGTAGGGTGTCCAGTCCCAGAATTTATGGTGAGTGGTGTCGCCCGGAATGATGTAGTAAGGCCCGGAGAATACTTCGGTCTGAGGTTTGATCAGACCCGCATCCAGACCGGCCAGGGCGATGAATGGTTTGATGGTCGAGCCAGGCGCATAACCGGCTGCGAAGGCGCGATTCCACAGCGGGTTACCGGGGTCGTTCACGAGTTCGTGGTAACGCCGATTGGAGATGCCATCGACAAACCAGTTGGGGTCGTAATCCGGATTGGATACGGCGGCCAGGATGGCGCCAGTGCGGGGGTTCATCACCACGACTGCACCGCGCTTGCCTTGCATGGCTTTCTGAGCCACACGTTGCAGGCCTATATCCAAGGTCAGAATCAGATCCTGTCCGGGCCTTGGCAGATGGCGTTTGAGTGTGCCAACGGGCTGGCCGTTGGCATCAACTTCGAGCACCTTGTAACCGGGTGTCCCGTGCAGAAGCGCTTGATTGGCGAGTTCGAGTCCGTTCTTGCCGAAATATGCGGTTCCGGCATATTGGCTGGGGTCGACCTGATGCAGGTCCGATTCGCTGATGCGCCCGACATAGCCCACCGTGTCGGCGGTGAGATTGGCATAAGGGTAGTAGCGCCTCAGGCGGGACTGTATCTCGACGCCCGGAAAGCGATAGCGGTTGACCGCAAAACTTGCCAGAGCGTCCTGGCTCAAGTGTGTGGCGAGCGGAATGGCGCGGTAGCCGGGAGTGACCCTGCGCAAGGCGTCGAAGCTATGCAGGTCGTCAGGAGTCAATTTGATGATGCGGCCCAGCGCTGCGAGCGTGGCATGAAGATCATGCACCTCGTCGGGAATGACTGCGAGGCTGTAGCTGGGTATGTTTTCGGCAAGCAGGCGCCCATTGCGGCTGTATATCAGTCCCCGGGGCGGTGGGATGGGTTGTACTCGGACACGGTTCTCACGCGCAGCCTGGGCATAGTCGCGATGGTCGAATAGCTGCAGTTGAGCCAGCCTGGCGATCGCCGCGACGAACAGAACGATGACCGCAAACGCTGTGGCGAGCGTGCGGTAATTGAACAGTCGTTTCTGACTTGCCGGATCTGCGAGTGGGTACCGTCGCTTCACTGAAGGTGTTCGCTGCTCTGCTGCGGCCGCGGCGCGGCGCACTTACGTCCAGCGGGGTTCGACCTGGCTGTAACGCAAATGTTCAGTCAGTGGCCACATTCGTTCCAGATCGAGGCCGTCACTCCGTTGGCGGTACCTGACCCCTACCGATGGCGAGGTATTGGAAGCCGAGCTGCTGTAGGAGTTTGGGGTCGTAGAGGTTGCGGCCGTCGAGGATGAGGGGGTGGGCGAGTTTTTGTTTGATGAGGTCGAAGTCGGGACTGCGGAAGTGAGTCCACTCGGTGACGATGAGCAGCGCGTCGGCGCCCTCCAGGGTGTCCTCGGGGCTGTCGCACAGGGCAAGATCGGGCCGTTCGCCGTAGATCCGACGGCACTCGTGCATGGCGACCGGGTCATAGGCCTGCACACGGGCACCGGCGTCCCACAACGCCTCCATCAGGGTGCGGCTGGGGGCCTCGCGCATGTCGTCGGTGTTGGGCTTGAAGGCCAGGCCCCAGAGGGCGAAGCTGCGGCCCTTGAGGTTGCCGTCGAAGTGCGCGTGCAGCTTCTCGAACAGGCGCTGCTTCTGGCGCTCGTTGACCGACTCCACTGCGGCCAGCAGCTCGGCCTGATAGCCGCTGCCGCGCGCCGTGCGCTCCAGGGCCTTCACGTCCTTGGGGAAGCACGAGCCGCCGTAGCCGCAGCCCGGATAGATGAAGTGATAGCCGATACGCGGGTCCGAGCCGATGCCCACGCGCACCGCCTCGATGTCCGCGCCCAGGCGCTCGGCCAGATTGGCCAGCTCGTTCATGAAACTGATCTTGGTGGCCAGCAGGGCATTGGCCGCGTACTTGGTCAGCTCGGCCGAACGCACATCCATCAGCACCACGCGCTCGTGGCTGCGGTTGAAGGGCGCATACAGCGCCCGCATCAGCTCGCCGGTGCGCGGATTGTCCGTGCCGACCACGATGCGGTCGGGCTTCATGAAGTCCTCGATGGCCGCGCCCTCCTTGAGGAACTCCGGATTCGAGACCACATCGAACTCCGCCGTCACCCCGCGCGCGGCGAGGGCCTCGGCGAGGGCCGCGCGGACACGGTCGGCGGTGCCCACGGGCACGGTCGACTTGTTGATCACCACCCGATACTCGTCCATGTGGCGTCCGACGGTACGGGCGACCTCAAGGACATGGCGCAGATCGGCCGAGCCGTCCTCGTCGGGCGGGGTGCCGACGGCGATGAACTGGAACAGGCCATGCTTGACGCCCTCGGCGGCGTCGAGGGTGAAGCGCAGGCGGCCGGCGGCGGCGTTGTCGCGCACGAGCTTGTCGAGGCCGGGCTCGTAGATGGGGATGTCGCCCTGTTCGAGGCGCCGGATCTTGTCGGGATCGACGTCGACGCAGAGCACGTGATTGCCCACCTGGGCCAGACACGCCCCTGTCACCAGCCCTACGTAACCCGATCCGTATATCGTGATCTTCATGGCGCGTGTATAGTCTCCGGCCTGCAAGCGGAGCGCCAATGATTTTGGCGCCGGTTCGCCCGGGATGTTAGCAGACTTTTTAGGCTCGGGGAGCGTGTTTGCGAGGTTGACAAGCGGTCTTCAATTAGAAGAGAATTCCCGCCTTTGTATTGGAGGGGTTCCCGAGCGGCCAAAGGGGGCAGACTGTAAATCTGCTGGCTCAGCCTTCGGAGGTTCGAATCCTCCCCCCTCCACCACACAGTTCTGCTTGACCGGTGAATGGTCGCGAGACGTTCCGCAGGCGGGTGTAGTTCAATGGTAGAACCTCAGCCTTCCAAGCTGATGACGTGGGTTCGATTCCCATCACCCGCTCCATTGGTTGGTTTGGCCGGTTGGGGCTGGAAATATGCAAAGCGCCCATATAGCTCAGTCGGTAGAGCACTTCCTTGGTAAGGAAGAGGTCACCGGTTCAAATCCGGTTATGGGCTCCATACTTTGTAAGGTTAATTGAGTGCAGTCGAGCAACGTCGCTGCGTATGTCCTGAAATGATGTCAGTCGTGGAAACTGGGGTGCTTTAATGGCCAAGGAAAAGTTTGAGCGTAAGAAGCCGCATGTGAATGTGGGTACGATCGGACATGTGGATCATGGTAAGACGACGTTGACGGCGGCGTTGACGAAGGTGATGGCGGAGAAGCACGGCGGCTCGTTCCAGGCGTACGACCAGATCGACAAGGCGCCGGAAGAACGTGCCCGCGGTATCACGATTGCGACCGCACACGTGGAATATGAGTCCGATGCGCGCCACTACGCGCACGTCGACTGCCCCGGCCACGCCGACTACGTGAAGAACATGATCACGGGAGCGGCGCAGATGGACGGTGCGATCCTGGTGTGCTCGGCGGCGGACGGCCCGATGCCGCAGACGCGAGAGCACATCCTGCTGGCCCGCCAGGTGGGCGTGCCGTACATCGTGGTATTCCTGAACAAGGCCGACATGGTCGACGATCCGGAGCTGCTCGAACTGGTGGAGATGGAAGTTCGCGACCTGCTGTCCTCGTACGACTTCCCGGGAGACGACACCCCGATCGTGACGGGTTCCGCGCTCAAGGCGTTGGAAGGCGACACCTCCGAGATTGGCGTGCCGGCGATCGAGAAGCTGGTGGCCGAGATGGACAGCTACATCCCCGAGCCCGAGCGTGCGGTGGACGGTGCGTTCCTGATGCCGATCGAAGACGTGTTCTCGATCTCCGGTCGCGGCACCGTGGTGACTGGGCGTATCGAGCGCGGCATCGTGAAGGTGGGTGACGAAGTCGAGATCGTGGGCATCAAGGACACGACCAAGACGACGGTGACCGGCGTCGAGATGTTCCGCAAGCTGCTGGACCAGGGTCAGGCGGGCGACAACGTCGGCGTGCTGCTGCGCGGCACCAAGCGCGAAGAAGTGGAGCGCGGCCAGGTGCTGTGCAAGCCGGGTTCGATCAAGCCGCACACCAAATTCGAGGCCGAGGTATACGTGCTGTCGAAGGAAGAGGGCGGTCGTCACACCCCGTTCTTCAACGGCTACCGTCCGCAGTTCTACTTCCGCACGACGGACGTGACGGGCTCGGTGGACCTGCCGGAAGGCACGGAGATGGTGATGCCGGGCGACAACGTGTCGATCAAGGTGTCGCTGATTGCGCCGATAGCGATGGAAGAGGGTCTGCGTTTTGCGATCCGCGAAGGCGGCCGCACCGTGGGTGCCGGCGTCGTCTCCAAGGTCATCGAGTAAGTCGCGCTTCGCGCGAACGCGCGCCGGGCTTTGCTGGCGCGCGGTCTGGATGAATAGGCCAGTAGCTCAATTGGCAGAGCAGCGGTCTCCAAAACCGCAGGTTGGGGGTTCAAGTCCCTCCTGGCCTGCCATATTCATCGGGCCCGGCGTTGCTGCCGGCCCATTATCTGAACGTTGGGCATAGCATGGCTGAAAAGGCCGCTTCTGGAGGGTCAGCCCTCGATACGGTGAAGATCGCGATCACGTTATTGTTGCTGGCGCTGGGCGTCGGCGGGTTCTACTACTTCTCACACGAGATGCTGGTAGTGCGCGTGATCGGGCTGTTGGCGATTGGCGGTGTTGCGGTGGGTGTGTTCGTGACCACGGTACCCGGCAAGAATGCCTGGGGATTCCTGCAAGGTTCGCGCACGGAAGTGCGCAAGATGGTCTGGCCCTCGCGGGCGGAAACCACGCAGGTGACCCTGGTCGTCGTGGCCATGGTGCTCGTCATGGGCGTGTTTCTCTGGTTACTGGATACGCTGCTCGGTTGGGTTGTGAAGCATTTGATGGGATACGGGGGCTGATCATGTTGCGTTGGTACGTGGTACACGCCTATTCCGGTTTCGAGCAGCAGGTTAAGCGCGCCATTGAGGAGCGTGTACGTCGCGCCGGCATGGAGGATCACTTCGGGCAGGTCCTGGTCCCTACCGAAGAAGTCGTGGAGATGCGCGAGGGGCAGAAGCGCCGCAGCGAGCGGAAATTCTTCCCGGGTTACGTGCTCGTGCAGATGGACATGAGCGAGGAAACCTGGCATCTGATCCGTTCGGTGCCTCGGGTGCTCGGTTTCATCGGTGGTACGCCGGACAAGCCTTCGCCGATCACCGACAAGGAGGCCGACACCATACTCAGCCGTATCCAGGAAGGCGTGGAAAAGCCGCGCCCGAAGGTGCTGTTCGAGGTCGGCGAGGTGGTGCGCGTGATCGAGGGGCCGTTCAACGATTTCAACGGCGTGGTGGAAGAAGTCAATTACGACAAGAGTCGCTTGTTGGTGGCAGTGCAGATCTTCGGGCGCTCCACTCCGGTGGAGCTCGACTTCCATCAAGTCGAAAAGGTTTAGGCGCGCGCTGGGGTGCGTCTGTTGACACGATTCGGGGAGCCGCGAGGCGCTTGCACCCGAAGGAGATGAAATGGCAAAGAAGGTAACGGGTTACATCAAGCTGCAGGTGGCCGCAGGTCAGGCCAACCCGAGTCCGCCGGTTGGTCCCGCACTGGGCCAGCATGGCGTCAACATCATGGAGTTCTGCAAGGCATTCAACGCGCAGACCCAGAATGTTGAGGCAGGCCTGCCGCTACCGGTGGTGATTACGGTCTATTCCGACCGCAGCTTCACCTTCATCACCAAGACGCCGCCGGCCTCGGTACTGCTCAAGAAGGCACTGGGCATTCCCAAGGGCAGCAGCACGCCGAACACGGTCAAGGTGGGTACCGTGACGCGTGAGCAGCTCGAAGAGATTGCCAAGGCCAAGACCCCCGATTTGACGGCCGCCGACCTGGATGCCGCGGTGCGTACCATCGCCGGTAGTGCGCGTTCGATGGGCCTCAATGTGGAGGGGGTGTGAGATGGCTAAGCTGAGCAAACGCATGCAGGCGATTCGCGAGAAGATCGAGCCCGGCAAGAGCTATACGCTCGATGAGGCTCTGGCCCTGATCAAGTCGTGCGCCCAGGCGAAATTTGCCGAGTCGATCGATGTCTCCGTCAATCTGGGCGTGGATCCTCGTAAGTCCGATCAGGTCGTGCGCGGCTCGACCGTGTTGCCCAACGGCACCGGCAAGACGGTGCGCGTCGCCGTGTTTACTCAGGGTGCCAATGCCGAAGCGGCCCTCGCCGCCGGCGCGGACAAGGTCGGGATGGATGATCTGGCCGCGGAAGTGAAGGCCGGCAAGCTGGATTTCGATGTCGTGATCGCCTCGCCGGATGCGATGCGCATCGTCGGTCAGTTGGGCCAGATCCTGGGTCCGCGAGGCCTGATGCCGAACCCCAAGGTGGGTACTGTGACACCCGATGTCGCCACGGCGGTGAAAAACGCCAAGGGTGGCCAGGTGCGCTATCGCACCGATAAGGCCGGCATTATCCATTGCAGCATCGGCAAGGCGGGTTTCGAGGTCGAAGCCCTTGCCGGTAACCTGAACGCGTTGATGGCCGATCTGGTCAAGGCCAAGCCTTCGACTTCGAAGGGTGTTTACATCAAGCGTGTGACCGTATCGTCGACTATGGGGCCCGGTATCCCGGTCGATCAGAGTTCGCTGGTGCTCTAAGGCCAGCACAGGTCGCGGCAGGAAGCCGTGGCCGGGCTTGTACAGGACGTACATCGTCCCAGACCGCAGGTGCCTTCGGGCTTAATGGCAACATCTTGCCTGCGTAGACGGTGTGACCCGAGTCAAAACGAAAGCTTGGGGCATCGTGGGTGCCTCGTCGATATAAACGGCGGGGTCTGTTGTAGACGGTGAGGCGATTTTCGCCCCCCCGAGCTGGAGAAGTAGCGTGGCACTTAATCTGGAAGACAAGAAACGTGTCGTTTCGGAAGTTGCCGCGGTAGCTGCGAGTGCGTATTCCGCGATTGCTGCGGAATATCATGGTCTGTCCGTGGAACAGCTCACCGAATTGCGCTCCAAGGCGCGTGCCGGTGGCGTGTATCTGCGGGTGGTGAAGAACACCTTGGCGCGCCGCGCGCTCAAGGGTACGGATTTCGAGTGCATGGAAAATGCGCTGGTGGGTCCGTTGGTGCTGGCGTTTTCCCAGGAAGACCCCGGTGCCGCAGCGCGCGTGCTCAAGGATTTCGCCAAGACCAACGACAAGTTCAAGGTCAAGGTTCTGGCCGTGGGTGGCCAGGCTCTTGGGCCCAACGAAATCGATCGACTCGCAAGTCTGCCGACGTACGACCAGGCCATCAGTCTACTGATGGCGGTCATGCGTGCACCGCTCGACAAGTTCGCCAGAACCCTTAACGAGGTTCCGGGCAAGCTGACGAGAACGGTGGCGGCGATTCGTGACCAGAAGCAGGCCTCGGCCTGACGTCTGCGTATTCATTTGATTCGGGTAGTTTGACTGGAGATAAAGCAATGGCAGTTTCCAAAGAAGATATTCTTGAAACGATTTCCAACATGACGGTGATGGAGGTCGTCGACCTGATTTCCGCCATGGAGGAGAAATTTGGTGTGTCCGCTGCTGCCGCTGTGGCGGCTGCCCCCGCCGCTGGCGGTGCGGGTGATGCGGCTGCGGTCGAGGAGAAGACCGAATTCGACGTGGTGATGAGCAGCTTCGGCAGCAACAAGGTCGGCGTCATCAAGGTAGTGCGTGCGATCACCGGCCTGGGTCTGAAGGAAGCCAAGGACATGGTCGAGGGCGTGCCCTCTACCGTCAAGGAAGGCGCTTCCAAGGACGAGGCCGAAAGCATCAAGAAGCAGCTCGAAGAGGCTGGTGCCGCTGTCGAACTCAAGTAATTGCCCGGCTCGCGAATTGCGCGAAACGAGCGCTTGCATTCGGAAGGGCTGGCGATGATTTCATCGCCGGCCTTTTCCTGTTTGCGTGGATATCCGCTTTGATGTCGCCCATCAATCCGCCGGTATTTGCGGATAGGTGGGCAATTTCGAAGCAAGTCCGCGGTGTGGTACTGGCCGATCACAACGCGGCGTGACAGGGATGGTCATTTCGTCACACGGGGCGGCGCTGAGGCGTCGTGACCAGGCACCCGGGGCCGGGGTGGGCTGGTCGTTCACCCGAGACTTGATTTGGTAGTGAGGAATCGCGATGGCGTACAGTTACACCGAAAAGAAGCGTATTCGCAAGGACTTCGGCAAACAACCCCAGATCCTGGATGTGCCATATCTGCTGGCCACCCAGCTGGATTCGTACCGACAGTTCCTGCAGCTCGACACGGCATCCGATGCCCGCCATGAGGTGGGTTTGCACGGGGCCTTCAAATCGGTGTTCCCGATCCGCAGTTATTCCGAGAACGTCGAACTCGATTACGTGCGCTATCGCCTTGGCGATCCCGTGTTCGACGTCAAAGAGTGCCAGTTGCGTGGTCAGACCTATGCTGCGCCTTTGCGCGTGCTGCTGCGCCTGGCCATTTATGACAAGGACGCGCCGGCAGGCGCCCGTGTCATCAAGGATGTGAAGGAGCAGGAAGTGTACATGGGCGAATTGCCGCTCATGACCGAGAACGGCACCTTCGTGATCAATGGCACCGAGCGTGTGATTGTTTCCCAGTTGCACCGCTCGCCTGGCGTGTTCTTCGATCACGATAAGGGCAAGACCCACTCCTCGGGCAAACTGCTGTTCAGCGCCCGCGTGATTCCTTACCGTGGTTCCTGGCTTGACTTCGAGTTCGACCCCAAGGACAGCGTGTTCGTGCGCATTGACCGCCGGCGCAAGTTGCCGGCGACCATTCTGTTGCGCGCGCTGGGATATGACGACGAACAGATTCTCGACATGTTCTTCGAGAAGGTTGCGGTCAGTTATGCCAAGGGCAGCTATAACATCGAGCTGGTGCCTGAGCGCCTGCGTGGCGAAACCGCGGTGGCCGACATCGTGGTCGACGGCAAAGTGCTGGTCGAGGCAGGGCGCCGGGTCAGCGCGCGTCACGTCAGACAGATGGAGGCCGCTGGTCTCTCGCAGCTTGAGGTGCCCGAGGAGTACCTGATCGGCAAGGTGCTGGCGCACAACATCGTCGATGAGGACACCGGCGAACTGGTGGCAAAGGCGAATGCTGAGCTGACCGGCGATCTGCTGGCGGCTATTCGTGAAACCGGCATTCATCAGTTCAACCTGATCTACACCAATGAACTGGACAACGGCCCCTACGTGTCCAGCACGCTGGCGCTGGATCCGACGGCGAGCCAGCTCGAGGCGCAGGTGGAAATCTACCGCATGATGCGTCCGGGTGAGCCGCCGACCAAGGAAGCCGCACAGAACCTGTTCGAGAGCCTGTTCTTCAGTGCCGATCGTTACGATCTGTCGGCGGTGGGGCGTATGAAGTTCAACCGTCGGGTGGGACGCGACGAGATCACCGGCCCAGGCGTGCTGACCAACGAGGACATCATCGATGTTCTCAAGACCTTGATCGACATCCGCAATGGCAATGGCACGGTGGACGATATCGATCATCTCGGCAACCGCCGCATTCGCAGTGTGGGCGAGATGGCGGAGAACGTCTTCCGCGTCGGCCTGGTGCGCGTGGAGCGTGCGGTCAAGGAACGCCTGACCATGGCCGAGAGCGAAGGCCTGATGCCGCAGGAAATCATTAACGCCAAGCCGGTGGCCGCGGCGATCAAGGAATTCTTCGGGTCCTCGCAGCTGTCGCAGTTCATGGATCAGAACAATCCGCTGTCCGAGGTGACTCACAAGCGGCGTATCTCCGCGCTGGGCCCGGGCGGTCTGACCCGCGAGCGAGCCGGTTTCGAGGTGCGTGACGTGCATCCGACGCACTATGGTCGCGTCTGCCCGATCGAAACGCCTGAGGGCCCGAACATCGGTCTGATCAACTCGCTGGCGCTGTACGCCCGGACCAACGAGTACGGCTTCCTGGAGACGCCTTATCGCAGGGTGGCCGACGGCAAGGTGACCGATCATATCGATTATCTGTCGGCGATCGAGGAAAGCCAGTACGTCATCGCGCAGGCCAACGCACGCATCGACGAGACCGGCGGTTTTGCCGACTCGCTGGTGTCGTGTCGTCATCTCAACGAGTTCGCGCTGTCGACGCCCGATCGCATCGAGTACATGGACATTTCGCCGAAGCAGATCGTGTCGGTTGCTGCGGCGCTGATTCCGTTCCTCGAGCACGACGACGCCAACCGCGCACTCATGGGCTCGAACATGCAGCGCCAGGCGGTGCCTTGCCTGCGCGCCGAGAAGCCGCTGGTCGGCACGGGCGTCGAGCGCATTGTGGCGATGGACTCGGGTTCCACGGTCAAGGCGCGGCGTGGCGGCGTGGTCGACTCGGTCGACGCGGCACGCATCGTGGTGCGCGTGAACGACGATGAAGCCGTGGCCGGCGAACCAGGCGTGGATATCTACAACCTGACCAAGTACACGCGTTCCAATCAGAACACCTGCATCAATCAGCGTCCGCTGGTGAACCCCGGCGACGTGATTGCGCGCGGTGATGCGCTGGCCGACGGTTCGTCCACCGATATGGGCGAGCTGGCTCTGGGCCAGAACATGCTGGTCGCGTTCATGCCCTGGAACGGCTACAACTTCGAGGACTCGATCCTGATCTCGGAGCGAGTGGTTCAGGAGGATCGCTTCACCTCGATTCACATCGAGGAACTGACCTGCGTCGCTCGCGATACCAAGCTGGGACCGGAGGAGATCACCTCCGACATCCCCAACGTGAGTGAAGGCCTGCTCGGTAAGCTGGACGACTCCGGCATCGTCTACATCGGTGCCAAAGTGCGTCCCAGCGACATCCTAGTCGGCAAGGTCACGCCCAAGGGCGAGACCCAGCTCACGCCGGAAGAGAAGCTGCTGCGCGCGATCTTTGGTGAGAAGGCCTCCGACGTGAAGGACACCTCGCTGCGCGTGCCCTCCGGCATGGAAGGCACGGTCATCGACGTGCGCGTGTTCACACGAGACGGCGTGGAGAAGGACAAGCGCGCCCTGGCCATCGAGGAAGACGAGCTGGAGCAGGTGCGCAAGGACCTCAAGGACCAGTTGCGCATCTACGAGGATGATGTCTACAGCCGTGTCGAACGTCTGCTGAGCGGCAAGATCGCCGAAGGCGGTCCGGACAAGCTCGAGGCCGGCGCCAAGGTGAGCAAGTCCTACCTCAATGCGCTGGCACGCGAAAAGTGGTTCGAGATCCGCATGCGCAGCGAGGAGGTCAACGTCCAGCTCGAGGCGCTGCGTGCACAGATCGAGGCTCAGCGAGAGGCCTTCGAGGTGAAGCTGCGCGAGCAGCGCGCCAAGATCACCCAGGGCGACGATCTGGCCCCCGGCGTGCTCAAGATGGTCAAGGTGTATCTGGCAGTGAAGCGTCGCATGCAGCCGGGCGACAAGATGGCCGGCCGTCACGGTAACAAGGGTGTGGTGTCGATGATCGTCCCGATCGAAGACATGCCGCACACGGCCGACGGCGAGCCGGTGGACATCGTGCTCAACCCGCTCGGCGTGCCTTCGCGCATGAACGTCGGTCAGGTGCTGGAAACCCACCTCGGCTGGGCCGCCAAGGGGCTCGGTCGCAAGATCGGGCGTATGATCGAGGCCAAGGCCAAGGTCGACGAATTGCGCGAGTTCCTCGACAAGGTCTACAACACCGGTGCCTCGCAGCAGGTCGAACTGGCAGAGCTGAGCGACGAGGAAGTGCTCACGCTCGGTCGGAACCTGTCCAGCGGCGTGCCGATGGCCACGCCGGTCTTCGACGGTGCCACCGAGGACGAGATCCACGAGATGCTGGCGCTGGCCGACCTGCCGGAATCCGGCCAGACCGTCCTCTACGACGGTCGCACCGGCAACGCCTTCGAGCGCTCGGTTACGGTGGGCTACATGCACATGCTCAAACTCAACCATCTGGTCGACGACAAGATGCACGCCCGCTCGACCGGACCGTACAGCCTGGTCACCCAACAGCCGCTGGGCGGCAAGGCACAGTTCGGTGGTCAGCGCTTCGGCGAGATGGAGGTCTGGGCACTGGAGGCCTACGGCGCGGCCTACACCCTGCAGGAAATGCTCACGGTCAAGTCCGACGACGTGGCTGGCCGCAACAAGATGTACAAGAACATCGTGGACGGCGAGCATCGCATGGAGGCCAACATGCCCGAATCCTTCAATGTGTTGATGAAGGAAATCCGTTCGCTCGGCATCGACATCGAACTGGAACAGGACTGACGGTACGGCTGCCGGGCGGCTGAGTCCGCCCGGCCAAGGGCAGCACTGTACGATTTTGCGAGGCAGCAAAGACGATGAGAGACCTACTGAATATTCTGAAGCCCAAGGGCCCTGCTGATGACTTCGACGCGATCCGCATCGGGCTGGCGTCCCCGGACCTGATCCGTTCGTGGTCCTATGGCGAGGTCAAAAAGCCGGAAACAATCAATTACCGCACCTTCAAGCCCGAGCGCGACGGTCTATTCTGCGCCAAGATCTTCGGGCCGATGAAGGATTTCGAGTGCCTGTGTGGCAAATACAAGCGCCTCAAGCATCGCGGCGTGGTCTGCGAGAAGTGCGGCGTCGAGGTGACCCAGGCCAAGGTGCGCCGCGAGCGCATGGCCCACATCGAGCTGGCCAGCCCGGTGGCGCATATCTGGTTCCTGAAGTCGCTGCCGTCGCGCATTGGCCTGCTGCTCGACATGACCCTGCGTGACATCGAGCGCATCCTCTATTTCGAGGCCTTCGTGGTGATCGATCCGGGCATGACCGCGCTGGAGCGCGGTCAGCTGCTGTCGGACGAGGCCTATCTTGAGGCCATCGAGGAGCACGGCGACGAGTTCGACGCGCGCATGGGCGCCGAGGCGGTACTGGAGCTGCTCAAGAGCATCGACCTGAACGGCGAGGCGGTGCGCCTGCGCCAGGAAATGGCCGATACCAACTCCGAGACCAAGCTCAAGCGGGTATCCAAGCGCCTCAAACTGATCGAATCCTTCCTGGAGTCGAGCAACAAGCCGGAATGGATGATCCTGACGGTGCTGCCGGTCCTGCCGCCCGACCTGCGTCCGCTGGTCCCGCTCGACGGCGGCCGCTTCGCGACCTCGGATCTGAACGATCTGTACCGCCGCGTGATCAACCGCAACAACCGCCTCAAGCGCCTGCTCGAGCTGAATGCGCCCGACATCATCGTGCGTAACGAGAAACGCATGCTGCAGGAAGCGGTCGACGCATTGCTCGACAACGGCCGTCGCGGTCGTGCAATCACCGGGACCAACAAGCGTCCGCTCAAGTCGCTCGCCGACATGATCAAGGGCAAGCAGGGGCGTTTCCGCCAGAACCTGCTGGGCAAGCGCGTCGACTATTCGGGCCGTTCGGTCATCGTGGTCGGCCCCACGCTCAAGCTGCATCAGTGCGGCCTGCCCAAAAAGATGGCGCTGGAACTGTTCAAACCGTTCATCTTCGGCAAGCTGATCCGCCGTGGTCTTGCGACCACCATCAAGGCAGCCAAGAAGCTGGTCGAGCGCGAAGAGCCGGAGGTCTGGGACGTCCTCGAGGACGTGATCCGCGAACATCCGGTGATGCTCAACCGTGCACCGACCCTGCACCGTCTGGGCATCCAGGCGTTTGAGCCGGTATTGATCGAGGGCAAGGCCATCCAGCTTCATCCGCTGGTCTGCTCGGCCTTCAACGCAGACTTCGACGGCGACCAGATGGCGGTGCACGTGCCGCTGTCGCTGGAGGCGCAGCTCGAGACGCGCAGCCTCATGATGTCCTCCAACAATATTCTGTCGCCGGCCAACGGCGAACCGATCATCGTCCCTTCACAGGACATCGTGCTCGGCCTGTACTACATGACCCGAGAGCGCGTGAACGCGCGCGGCGAGGGCATGGTGTTCGCCGACAGCGCGGAGGTGCACCGCGCCTACGAAACCGGCGTGTTGGACCTGCATGCCCGGGTCAAGGTGCGTATCCGCGAGCATATCCTGCGTGACAGCGGCGAGATCGAGACCGTGACTTCGGTCAAGGACACGACTGCCGGGCGCGCGCTGCTCTACGATATCGCTCCCGAAGGCATGACGTTCGAGATGTTCGACCGCGACATGACCAAGAAGGCGATCTCCAGCCTGATCAATGTCTGCTACCGTCAGCTGGGCCTGAAGGCCACGGTGATTTTCGCCGACCGTCTGATGTATACCGGCTTCAACTATGCGGCGCGTTCCGGTGTGTCCTTCGGTGCCGGCGACATGGTCGTCCCCGAGCAGAAGGTCGATCTGCTGGCGTCCGCCGAAGCGGAGGTCAAGGATATCGAGGATCAGTACGCTACGGGCCTTGTGACCAAGGGCGAGCGCTACAACAAGGTCATCGATATCTGGTCGCGTGCCAACGACCAGATCGCCAAGGCGATGATGGAAAAGCTGGGTACCGATGATGTGGTCGGCGCCGACGGCAAGACGGTCAAGCAGAAGTCGTTCAACTCCATTTACATGATGGCCGATTCCGGAGCGCGTGGTTCCGCCGCCCAGATCCGCCAGCTCGCCGGCATGCGCGGCCTGATGGCCAAGCCGGACGGCTCGATCATCGAGACGCCCATCACCGCGAACTTCCGCGAGGGTCTGAACGTTCTGCAATACTTCATCTCCACCCACGGCGCGCGCAAGGGTTTGGCCGATACCGCGCTCAAGACCGCCAATTCGGGCTATCTGACTCGTCGTCTGGTGGACGTCGCGCAGGACGTGGTGGTGACCGAAACCGATTGCGGCACCGAGAACGGCATCGTCATGACCCCGATCATCGAGGGTGGCGACGTGGTCGAGGCACTGCGCGAACGCGTGCTTGGCCGTGTGGTGGCGCGTGACGCGCTGCGTCCCGGTACGGACGAAGTGCTGGCGGCAGCGGGTACGTTGCTCGACGAGCGCTGGTGCGACGTGCTCGAAGAGGCTGGCGTCGACGAGGTGCTGGTGCGTTCCGCGATCACCTGCGAAACGCTCCACGGCGTTTGCGCGCAATGCTACGGGCGCGATCTGGCCCGCGGTCATGCCGTGAACATCGGCGAATCGGTGGGCGTCATCGCCGCCCAGTCGATCGGCGAGCCGGGCACGCAGTTGACCATGCGTACCTTCCATATCGGTGGTGCGGCCAGCCGCTCTGTTGCTGCCAGCAACATCCAGGTCAAGGCCAAGGGTGTGGTGCGCCTGCACAACATCAAACTGGTCGAACACCACAACGGCAACCTGGTTGCGGTATCGCGTTCCGGTGAACTCGGCATCGTCGACGAAATGGGCCGTGAGCGCGAGCGCTACAAGGTCCCCTACGGTGCGACCATTTCCACCAAGGAGGGCGTCGAGGTCGAGGCTGGCGAGATCGTCGCCACCTGGGATCCGCATACCCACCCGATCGTGACCGAAGTGGACGGGCGTGCGCGCTTCCAAGACTTTGTCGACGGCGTCTCGGTGGTCAAGCAGACCGACGAGGTTACCGGTCTGAGTGCCACCATCGTCACGGATCCGAAATCGCGCGGCAACGCCGGCAAGGATCTGCGCCCGTCCATCCGCCTGGTGGATGCCGAAGGCAGCGACCTGATGCTGGCGGGTACCCAGATTCCAGCCGTTTACGCGCTGCCCGCGGGGTCGATCGTCAACCTCGAGGATGGTGACGAGGTTGCGGTAGGCGACGTCTTGGCGCGTATCCCGCAGGAATCGTCGAAGACCCGCGACATCACGGGTGGTCTGCCACGCGTCGCCGACTTGTTCGAGGCGCGCAAGCCCAAGGAGCCGGCGATTCTGGCCGAGCGTACCGGTACGGTCAGCTTCGGCAAGGACACCAAGGGCAAGCAGCGCCTGGTCATCACCGATGAGAATGGAGACACCTACGAAGAGCTGATTCCGAAATGGCGTCAGGTCAGCGTGTTCGAGGGTGAAAAGGTCGAAAAGGGCGAGGTCATCGCGGAAGGCGAGCTGAATGCCCACGACATCCTCCGTTTGCGTGGCATCCCCGCACTGGCGAGCTACCTGGTGCGCGAGATCCAGGACGTCTACCGCCTGCAGGGCGTGACCATCAATGACAAGCACATCGAGGTGATCATTCGCCAGATGCTGCGCAAGGTGGATATCGTTGACGCCGGCGATACCCGGTTCCTCAAGGGCGAGCAGGTCGATCGCGCTCGCCTGGTCGAGGAAAACCGCAGGGTCTTGTCCGAAGACAAGCAGATGGCGTTGTACGAGTCCGTATTGCTCGGCATCACCAAGGCCTCGCTGGTCACCGAGTCGTACATCTCGGCGGCTTCGTTCCAGGAGACCACGCGCGTGCTGACCGAAGCCGCTGTACGCGGTGCCAGCGATGCGCTGCGCGGTCTCAAGGAAAACGTCATTGTCGGCCGTCTGATCCCGGCGGGTACCGGCCTGGCGTTCCACGACGAGCGTCGTCGCAAGCGCCATATGGGTGAAATGCTGGCGATGGAACTTGCCGCAGCGGTGGCAGAAGGCCGTGAATCCGCGGCTGAGGAAGTAACCGACATGCCGTCGGGCGACGAGGCAGCGCCACCGGCAGCCGAATAACCCGAGATGACCCGCCTGCTGCCTTGACACCCTGCGGGCGGGTCACTAAAATCTCGCGTCCTCCGACAGGTCGCGGCTGCGTGGCCTGTCGTTTGTTTTAAGGGTTGGAGAACCGCTTAAGATGGCTACGATCAACCAGTTGGTGCGCAAGCCGCGCAAACAGAGAAAGGAAAAGAGCAAGGTGCCTGCGCTTGAGGCCTGTCCTCAGCGTCGCGGTGTCTGCACGCGTGTGTACACGACCACGCCGAAAAAGCCGAACTCGGCTCTGCGCAAGGTTGCGCGTGTGCGCCTGACCAGTGGTTTCGAGGTCAGTAGCTATATCGGCGGTGAAGGTCACAACCTTCAGGAGCACTCGGTGGTGCTGATCCGCGGCGGCCGCGTCAAGGATCTTCCCGGTGTCCGTTATCACACCGTTCGCGGCAGTCTGGATACGCAGGGCGTGCAGAAACGCCGCCAGGCGCGCTCCAAGTACGGCGCCAAGCGCCCGAAGGCCTGATGCAGCGTCAACCCTGTTAACGTTTAGTCGACGAGAATCACGATGCCCAGAAGAAGAGAAGTTCCGAAGCGCTCCGTGCTGCCTGACCCGAAATTCGGAAGCGAGCAGCTGGCCAAGTTCATCAATTTCGTGATGGAGCGAGGCAAGAAATCCGTGGCCGAAAACATCGTCTACGGTGCGCTGGACCATATCGTGAGCCGCCGCTCCGGTGATCCGTTGGAATTTCTGGGCAAGGCTCTGGACAACGTGCGCCCGCTGGTCGAGGTGAAATCCCGCCGCGTCGGTGGTGCCACCTATCAGGTGCCTGTCGAGGTGCGTGCGGTCCGTCAGAACGCGCTGGCCATGCGCTGGCTGGTCGAGGCTGCGCGTAAGCGCGGTGAAAAGTCGATGTCTCAGAAGCTCGCCGGCGAGCTGATGGACGCTGCCGAGAACAAGGGCGGCGCAGTCAAGAAACGCGAAGATACGCATCGCATGGCCGAGGCCAACAAGGCCTTCGCTCACTATCGCTGGTAAGCGCAGAGGTATACCACAGTGCCACGCAAAACCCCCATCGAGCGGTACCGCAATATCGGCATCATGGCGCACATCGATGCCGGTAAGACGACGACCACCGAGCGCATCCTGTTCTACACCGGCGTTTCGCACAAGATTGGCGAGGTGCATGACGGCGCTGCCACCATGGACTGGATGGAGCAGGAGCAGGAACGTGGCATCACCATCACGTCGGCGGCGACCACCTGCTTCTGGTACGGGATGGACAAGCAGTTCCCGGAACATCGCATCAATATCATCGATACACCCGGACACGTGGACTTCACCATCGAGGTGGAGCGTTCGCTTCGTGTGCTGGACGGCGCCTGCGCAGTATTCTGCGCGGTTGGCGGCGTCGAGCCGCAGTCCGAGACGGTGTGGCGTCAGGCCAACAAGTATCACGTGCCGCGGATGGCGTTCGTGAACAAGATGGACCGCGCCGGCGCCAATTTCCTGCGCGTGGTCGAGCAGATCAAGACCCGTCTGGGCGCCACCCCGGTGCCGATCCAGCTGCCGATCGGTGCTGAAGAAAACTTCAAGGGCGTGGTCGACCTGATCCGGATGAAGGCGATCTTCTGGAACGAGGCAGACATGGGCGTGACCTATGAGGCGCGCGATATCCCCGAGGATATGCAGGATCTGTGTCAGGAGTGGCGCGAGCACATGCTGGAGTCTGTCGCCGAGGCGACCGAGGAACTGATGGAGAAGTACCTCGAGGAAGGCGATCTGAGCGAAGAGGAGATTCGTGCCGGACTGCGTCAACGCACGCTGGCCAACGAGATCGTGCCTGCGATGTGTGGTTCCGCCTTCAAGAACAAGGGCGTGCAGGCGATGCTCGACTCGATCATCTATTTCATGCCGGCTCCGACCGACGTGCCCTCGATCAAAGGTCATCTGGACGACGCGGCGGAAACGGAGTCCGAGCGCCATTCAACCGACGACGAGCCGTTCTCGGCGCTGGCGTTCAAGATCGCGACCGATCCCTATGTCGGTACGTTGACCTTCTTCCGCGTGTATTCGGGTGTGCTGAATTCGGGCGATACCGTGTACAACCCGGTCAAGGGCAAGCGCGAGCGCATCGGACGTCTGTTGCAGATGCACGCCAACTCCCGTGAGGAGATCAAGGAAGTACGTGCTGGCGATATCGCGGCTGCGGTGGGTCTGAAGGATGTGACCACCGGTGACACGCTGTGCGATACCGACAACGTGATCACGCTGGAGCGTATGGAATTCCCCGAGCCCGTGATCTCCGTTGCGGTCGAGCCCAAGACCAAGGGCGACCAGGAGAAAATGGGTCTGGCTCTATCCAAGCTGGCGCAGGAAGATCCGTCCTTCCGAGTGCGCACCGATGAGGAATCCGGTCAGACGATCATTTCCGGCATGGGTGAGCTGCACCTCGAAATCATCGTCGACCGCATGAAACGTGAATTCAAGGTCGAGGCCAACGTCGGTGCGCCGCAAGTGGCCTACCGCGAGGCGATTCGCAAGTCGGTCGAGCAGGAAGGCAAGTTCGTGCGCCAGTCCGGTGGCCGCGGTCAGTACGGTCACGTCTGGATTCGCCTCGAACCCCTGGAGCGCGGTACCGGTTACGAATTTGAGAATGCGATTGTCGGCGGCGTGATCCCGAAGGAGTACATCCCGGCAGTGGACAAGGGTATCCAGGAGCAGCTGCAGAATGGCGTGCTGGCCGGATTCCCCATGGTCGACGTCAAGGCGACGCTGTTCGATGGTTCATACCATGACGTCGACTCGTCGGAAATGGCGTTCAAGATCGCCGGTTCCATGGCGTTCAAGGAAGGCGCGCTGAAGGCCAACCCGGCACTGCTGGAACCGATTATGAAGGTCGAGGTCGTCACCCCGGAAGACTACATGGGTGACGTGATGGGCGACCTGAATCGTCGGCGCGGTCTCGTCCAAGGCATGGATGACGCACCAGCCGGCAAGATTGTGCGCGCGGAGGTGCCGCTGGCCGAAATGTTCGGCTACGCGACCGACCTGCGTTCGGCGACGCAGGGGCGTGCGACCTATTCGATGGAGTTTTCGAAATACGCCGAGGCGCCGAACAATGTCGCCGAGGCCGTGATCAAGAAGGCATCGTAACCCGCCGATTCGGCATCGGACTGATTTTAGACATTGATTTGAAGAGGTAAGAGTCGTGGCCAAGGAAAAGTTTGAGCGTAAGAAGCCGCATGTGAATGTGGGTACGATCGGACATGTGGATCATGGTAAGACGACGTTGACGGCGGCGTTGACGAAGGTGATGGCGGAGAAGCACGGCGGCTCGTTCCAGGCGTACGACCAGATCGACAAGGCGCCGGAAGAACGTGCCCGCGGTATCACGATTGCGACCGCACACGTGGAATATGAGTCCGATGCGCGCCACTACGCGCACGTCGACTGCCCCGGCCACGCCGACTACGTGAAGAACATGATCACGGGAGCGGCGCAGATGGACGGTGCGATCCTGGTGTGCTCGGCGGCGGACGGCCCGATGCCGCAGACGCGAGAGCACATCCTGCTGGCCCGCCAGGTGGGCGTGCCGTACATCGTGGTATTCCTGAACAAGGCCGACATGGTCGACGATCCGGAGCTGCTCGAACTGGTGGAGATGGAAGTTCGCGACCTGCTGTCCTCGTACGACTTCCCGGGAGACGACACCCCGATCGTGACGGGTTCCGCGCTCAAGGCGTTGGAAGGCGACACCTCCGAGATTGGCGTGCCGGCGATCGAGAAGCTGGTGGCCGAGATGGACAGCTACATCCCCGAGCCCGAGCGTGCGGTGGACGGTGCGTTCCTGATGCCGATCGAAGACGTGTTCTCGATCTCCGGTCGCGGCACCGTGGTGACTGGGCGTATCGAGCGCGGCATCGTGAAGGTGGGTGACGAAGTCGAGATCGTGGGCATCAAGGACACGACCAAGACGACGGTGACCGGCGTCGAGATGTTCCGCAAGCTGCTGGACCAGGGTCAGGCGGGCGACAACGTCGGCGTGCTGCTGCGCGGCACCAAGCGCGAAGAAGTGGAGCGCGGCCAGGTGCTGTGCAAGCCGGGTTCGATCAAGCCGCACACCAAATTCGAGGCCGAGGTATACGTGCTGTCGAAGGAAGAGGGCGGTCGTCACACCCCGTTCTTCAACGGCTACCGTCCGCAGTTCTACTTCCGCACGACGGACGTGACGGGCTCGGTGGACCTGCCGGAAGGCACGGAGATGGTGATGCCGGGCGACAACGTGTCGATCAAGGTGTCGCTGATTGCGCCGATAGCGATGGAAGAGGGTCTGCGTTTTGCGATCCGCGAAGGCGGCCGCACCGTGGGTGCCGGCGTCGTCTCCAAGGTCATCGAGTAAGTCGTACTTCGCGCGCAGCGACAATTGGCGCGGAACATCAAGTCCGCGCCGCCAGGGAGTAAGCAAGCAATGGCAAGCAGTCAGAGAATTCGAATCCGCCTGAAGGCCTTCGATCACCGCCTGATCGATCGTTCGGCCAGCGAGATCGTTGAAACCGCGAAGCGGACCGGTGCGCGCGTAAAGGGACCGATCCCTCTGCCGACGCGCAAGGAGAACTTCACGATTCTGATCTCGCCGCATGTGAACAAGGATGCGCGCGATCAGTATGAGATCCGCACGCACAAGCGCCTGATGGACATTCTCGACCCGACAGACAAGACGGTCGACGCGTTGATGAAGCTAGATCTCGCGGCAGGCGTGGACGTTCAAATCAGGCTTAACTAAAAAACATTTTTCTGTCATAATGCACGGCTTTCCGCGGCCCGACATGATTGAGTGTCGGGCCGCGTTGTCAGGCGCTTGCGCCAATGGCCTTGCGGCTGTCGGCAGATGGGTACAGAGGTGTGGTGATGTCTATCGGATTGGTTGGGCGCAAACTGGGTATGACGCGCGTGTTCACCGAGGGCGGTGAATCCGTGCCGGTGACCGTCATCGAGGCGGAGCCGAACCGTGTGACGCAGGTGAAGTCTTCGGAAATCGATGGCTACGATGCGATCCAGGTTACGGTCGGTGAACGCAAATCCTCGCGCGTAAACAAGCCGATGGCGGGGCACTTTGCCAAGGCAAATGTCGTGGCTGGCCGCGGGCTTTGGGAGTCACGCGTGGCTGCGGACGAGCTGGGCGGGTTTGCGCCTGGCAGCGAGATCACTGTGGAGCGTTTCGCCGAGGGACAATCCGTTGACGTCACCGCAGTGAGTAAGGGCAAGGGTTTCGCTGGCGTTATTAAGCGTCATAATTTCAGCGGCCAGGACCGTACCCACGGTAACTCGCTGTCGCATCGTGCGCCGGGTTCAATCGGTCAGAACCAGACTCCTGGACGTGTTTTCAAAGGCAAAAAGATGGCCGGCCATATGGGTAACGTGCGCGTGACGACGCAGAACCTGCAGGTCGTGCGCGTCGATACCGAGCGCAATCTGATCCTGATCAAGGGTTCCGTACCGGGCGCCGTCGGTGGCGATGTCATCGTCAAGCCCGCGGTCAAGCAAAAGGGTTGATGACTATGGATTTGCAGATACACGGAAGCGGTACGGCCGTAGCGGTTTCCGACAACCTGTTCGGTCGCGACTTCAATGAGTCGCTGGTACATCAGGCGGTCGTGGCTTACATGGCGGGCGGGCGCGCTGGAACCAAGGCGCAGAAGTCCCGCTCAGAAGTGAGCGGTGGCGGTATCAAGCCATGGCGTCAGAAGGGTAGTGGTCGCGCCCGGGCCGGTAGTATTCGTAGCCCGTTGTGGCGTGGCGGTGCACGTGCGTTCGCCGCAAAGCCGCGCAGCTATGCGCAAAAGCTCAACAAGAAGATGTACCGCGCCGCAATGCGTTCCATCTTCTCCGAGTTGCTGCGTCAAGATCGCCTGATCGTTGTCGAGCGCTTTTCTGTCGATGAGCCCAAGACCAAGCTTTTCCTGGCGACACTCGACGGTATTGCCCCGCGTAACGCGCTGATTATCGTCGCTGAGGCCAACGAAAGCCTGTGGCTGGCGTCGCGTAACGTGCCGCACGTCGATGTTACCGATGTGCCTGGGCTGGATCCGGTGAGACTGGTCGGCCACGAAAAGATCGTGATCGAAGCCGCGGCGCTCAAGCAGATTGAGGAGTGGCTGGCATGAACCAGGACCGTTTGTTACAGATTCTTGTGGCGCCGCATGTGTCGGAAAAGGCGACCTTGCTGGCTGAGGACGCCCGTCAACACGTCTTCAAGGTGCTGCCTGACGCCACCAAGCTCGAGATTCGCAAGGCCGTCGAGGCATTGTTCGGGGTTGGTGTGGAAAACGTGCGCGTCGTCAACATCAAAGGCAAGCGAAAGATGTTCGGTCGGCGTCCGGGCAAACGTAACGATCTGCGCAAGGCCTATGTAACGCTGCGTGAAGGCAGCGACATCGAAATCGGCGGCGCCGAGTAAAGGGATCAGTCATGGCTATCGTCAAGTCCAAACCTACTTCCGCGGGCCGACGCTTCCACGTTCGCATCACGCGTGAGGCCCTGCACAAGGGCGCACCTTATGCCGGGCTTGTGGAAAGCAAGTCGAAATCCGGCGGCCGGAATAATCTTGGCCGCGTCACTCAGCGTCACGTCGGCGGTGGCCACAAACGCCATTACCGTCTGGTGGATTTCCGTCGCCAGAAGGATGGTATCCCGGCCCGTGTCGAGCGACTCGAGTATGATCCGAATCGTAGTGCGAACATCGCGCTGGTGCTTTATCGCGATGGTGAGCGCCGTTACATCATCGCACCCAAGGGGTTGACGGTGGGTGATGAAGTCATGTCCGGCCCCGGCGCGCCGATCAAGCCTGGCAATACTCTTGAGCTGCGCTCGATCCCGGTCGGCACCACCGTGCACTGCATCGAAATGCGCCCGGGCAAAGGTGCCCAATTGGCCCGCTCAGCGGGTGCCAGTGCACAGATCGTTGCCCGTGAAGGCGCCTACGCGACGCTACGCCTGCGCTCTGGCGAAATGCGCAAGGTGCAAGCGGAATGCCGTGCGACTGTGGGTGAGGTTGGCAACTCAGAGCATAACCTGCGCAAGTTTGGTAAGGCGGGCGCGAAGCGCTGGCTGGGTATTCGCCCGACCGTGCGCGGTACCGCGATGAACCCGGTCGATCACCCGCATGGCGGTGGTGAGGGGCGTAACTTCGGTAAGCACCCGGTAACGCCCTGGGGTGTGCCTACCAAGGGATACAAGACGCGTAACAACAAGCGGACCGATAAGCTTATCGTCCGCCGTCGGAACCGGAAGTAAGGGGTAGCACAGTGCCGCGTTCAATCAAAAAAGGTCCTTTCGTGGACCATCACCTGATCAAGAAGGTGGACGAGGCGGTTGCCTCGAACTCGCGTCGTCCGATCAAGACCTGGTCGCGCCGCTCGATGATTCTGCCGCAGATGGTCGGATTGACCATCGCTGTGCACAACGGGCGCCAGCACGTACCAGTGCTCGTCAGCGAAAACATGGTGGGCCACAAGCTCGGTGAATTCGCTGCCACGCGCACCTTCAAGGGACATGTGGCCAATAAGAAGGCCAAGTAAAGAGGTTTCAGATGGAAGTCGCTGCCAAATTGAAGTTCGCGCGGATTTCGCCGCAGAAGGCACGTCTGGTTGCGGACCAGGTGCGTGGTATGCCGGTTGAGAAGGCGCTCCAGCTGCTCACCTTCAGTGAGAAGAAGGCTGCCGGGATGATCCGTAAGGTGCTGGAGTCCGCAGTGGCTAATGCCGAGCACAATGAAGGCGCCGACGTCGATGAACTTAAGGTCAGCCGCGTCTTTGTAGACGAGGGCCCAACGCTCAAGCGCATGCATGCACGCGCTAAAGGTCGTGGCAACCGCATCTTGAAGCGCACCAGTCACATTACGGTGATGGTGGGCGACCGCGCGAGGAACAATTAATGGGACAGAAAATTCATCCGGTTGGCTTCCGTCTGGGTATATCCAGCGACTGGACGTCCAAGTGGTACGCACAGGGCTACCAGTACGCCGACCTGCTGAACAACGATATCGTGGTACGCGACTTCATCAAGAAAAAGCTCGCGCATGCCTCGGTCAGCCGTATTCAGATCGAACGCCCGGCGCGTGCAGCCGTGGTGACGATCCATACCGCGCGGCCCGGTATCGTGATCGGCAAGAAGGGCGAGGACATCGAGAACTTGCGCCGCGAAGTGGCTGCCAAGATGGGGCTGGACGTGAACAGCGTCAAGGTCAACATCGAAGAGGTACGTAAGCCCGAAGTGGATGCGCAACTCGTGGCAGAAGGCATCGCACAACAGCTGGAGCGCCGAATCATGTTCCGTCGGGCCATGCGCCGCGCGGTCAGCAATGCGATGCGGCTCGGTGCGATGGGTGTCAAGGTTAACGTCGGCGGTCGACTGAACGGCGCTGAAATCGCGCGTTCGGAAATGTATCGCGAAGGGCGTGTGCCACTGCATACGCTGCGAGCTGATATTGACTACGGCTTCGCCGAAGCGCACACGACCTACGGTGTCATCGGTATCAAGGTGTGGATTTATAAGGGCGACGTATTCGGGCCGGGTGCCGAGCGCGCCGAATCGCGCCAGGCGGCGAGTTGAGGAGTGAGGCATGCTGCAGCCCAAAAGAACCAAGTACCGTAAGCAGTTCAAAGGCCGTAACAACGGTCTTGCTACGGTCGGCGATAAGGTCAGTTTCGGAGAATACGGCCTGAAGGCACTCGATCGCGGCCGTATCACGGCGCGTCAGATCGAGGCTGCGCGTCGCGCCATGACGCGCCACATCAAGCGCGGTGGAAAGATCTGGATACGGGTATTCCCCGATGTGCCGGTGACCAAGAAGCCGCTTGAAGTACGTATGGGTAGCGGTAAAGGCAACGTTGAATACTGGGTGGCGAAGATCCTCCCCGGTCGCGTGCTTTACGAGATGGAAGGTGTGTCGGAAGAAGTGGCACGCGAAGCATTTCGCCTCGCTGCAGCCAAACTGCCGATCAAGACGACGGTTGTCAGCAGGACGGTGATGTGATGAAAGCGACCCAACTGCGTGAAAAGAGCATCGAAGAACTGAACGCTGAGCTGGTCGAGCTGCGCCGCGCGCAGTTCAATCTGCGCATGCAGCGCGGTACCGGCCAGTTGGCCAAGCCGCATCAGTTTGACGCGGTACGCAAGGACATTGCACGGATCAAGACCGTGCTGAATGAAATGAACAAAGCGGGTAAGACGGCATGAGCGAAGCAGCCAAGGTTCAGCGTTCCGTTGTCGGACGTGTGGTCAGCGACAAGATGGACAAGACGTTGACCGTGCAGATCGAGCGTATGGTGAAGCATCCCGTGTATGGGAAGTACATCCGCCGCTCGACCAAGCTGCACGTGCACGACGAGCAGAACAGCGCTCGTTCCGGAGACACGGTGCGCATACAGGAATGCCGTCCGATCTCCCGCACCAAGAGCTGGACGCTGGTCGAGGTCGTGGAGCGTTCGCCCGAATAAGGCTACGGACTGGGAATTTAGCTCATGATTCAGATGCAAACAGTATTGGAAGTCGCGGACAACAGTGGTGCGCGCAAGGTGCAATGCATCAAGGTGCTTGGCGGCTCCCATCGACGCTACGCGGGAATCGGCGACGTGATCAAGGTCAGCGTGAAAGATGCTATTCCACGCGGCAAGGTCAAGAAGGGTGACGTGTACAACGCCGTGGTGGTGCGCACTGCGCATGGTGTACGTCGTCCCGACGGTTCGAAGATCCGTTTCGACAAGAACGCTGCGGTGCTGCTCAACAACCAGCACCAGCCGATCGGGACCCGTATTTTCGGGCCGGTCACGCGTGAATTGCGCTCGGAGCGTTTCATGAAGATTATTTCGCTCGCACCCGAAGTGCTTTGATCAGAGGTTTGGTGTCATGCAGAGAATTCGCAAGGGTGACGATGTCACGATCATCGCGGGCAAGGACAAAGGCCGGCGCGGTACCGTGTTGCGCGTGCTGCCGAACGGCAAACTCCTCGTCCAGAACGTGAATTTGATCAAGAAGCATCAGCGTGGGAATCCGCAGACGGGTGCGCAAGGTGGCATCGTAGAACGTGAGGCCGCCATCGAGGCCTCGAACGTGATGCTATACAACCCGGCCACTGGCAAAGGTGATCGGGTCGGCTACAGGGTGCTTGATGACGGACGTAAGGTCCGCTACTTCAAGTCCAACAATGAAGTTGTGGACGCGTAAGGTACATGGCAATGCCCAGGTTGAAAGATCATTACCAGGAAAAGGTCGTCCCGGCCTTGATGAGTCGGTTCGGCTACACAAGCGTCATGCAGGTGCCGCGGATCGAGAAAATCACCCTGAACATGGGTTTGGGTGAGGCCGTTTCCGACAAGAAGATCATCGAAAACGCACTGAGCGACCTGTCTTTGATCGCGGGTCAGAAGGGTGTGCCTACCCTGGCGCGCAAGTCGGTCGCGGGTTTCAAGATTCGTGATGGCTGGCCGATCGGCGCCAAGCTGACCCTTCGTCGCGAACGGATGTACGAGTTTTTCGATCGACTGATCTCGATTGCACTGCCGCGTGTGCGTGACTTTCGTGGCATGAACCCCCGTTCCTTCGATGGGCGCGGCAATTACAGCATGGGTATCAAGGAACAGATCATTTTTCCGGAGATCGATTACGACAAGATCGATGCACTGCGTGGCATGGACATCGTAATCACCACCAGTGCAAAAACGGACGATGAAGCGCGCGCATTGCTCGAAGCCTTCAACTTCCCGTTCAGGACCTGAGGCAAAATCGAATGGCAAAGACATCTATGATCGAGCGCGAGCGCAAGCGCGATAACCTGGCCAAGCGCTATGCGAAAAAGCGCGAAACCCTCAAGGCCTTGATTGTCAGCCTTGAAGCCAGTGTGGAAGAAAAGCGTGCCGCCGTGATCGCACTGCAGAAGCTGCCGCGCGATTCCAGCCCCGTGCGACAGCGTAATCGTTGCCGCGTTTCAGGCCGCCCGCATGGCGTTTATCGCAAGTTCGGTCTGGGCCGAAACAAGCTGCGAGAGGCTGCCATGCGCGGTGATGTCCCCGGTCTCAAGATGTCGAGCTGGTAACAAGAGGATCACGAACATGAGTATGACCGATCCCATCGCGGACATGTTTACACGCATCCGTAATGGCCAGCAGGCGCGCAAGAAGCAGGTGAGCATGCCCTCGTCCAAGATCAAGTTGGCGATTGCCAAGGTGTTGAAGGACGAAGGATACATTGATGCGTTCGAGGCGAGCGAGCCTGAAGCTGGCAAGCCGCAGCTGACAGTTACGCTCCGTTATTACCAGGGCAAGGGCGTTATCGAGCGTATCGACCGAGTCAGTCGCCCCGGTCTGCGCATTTACCGCGAAAAGGACGAACTGCCGCGGGTGCAGAATGGTCTGGGCGTTACGATCGTTTCCACGTCCAAGGGCGTGATGAGCGATCGAGCCGCGCGTCTGGCCGGCCAGGGCGGCGAAGTCATTTGTGTAGTGGCATAAGCGGGACCAAATCATGTCGAGAGTTGCGAACAAGCCCGTTGCGATCCCTGGCGGCGTCCAGGTGAGCATCGACGGGCAGACGATCAAGGCCAAGGGCCCGAAAGGCGAGGGCGTGCAGAGCTTGCACCCGGATGTGGCGGTTCGTGAAGATGCGGGCTCGTTGCATCTGTCGCGTGTGGACGGCACAACCGATGAACTCGCCATGGTCGGGACCATGCGTGCGCTGACCCAGAATCTGATTACCGGGGTCAGTCAGGGTTACGAGAAGAAGCTTGAACTCGTCGGAGTCGGCTACCGTGCGCAGGCTCAGGGCAACAACCTGAATCTGTCACTGGGCTTTTCGCACCCCATCGAATATCCGGTTCCGGAAGGTATCGCGATTGAAACGCCGACTCAGACCGAGATCGTCGTCAAGGGTGCCGACCGTCAAAAGGTCGGTCAGGTGGCTGCGGAGATCCGCGCGTTCCGTCCGCCGGAGCCCTACAAGGGCAAGGGTGTGAAATATGCGAACGAGCAGATTATCCGCAAGGAAGCCAAGAAGAAATAGGTTCTGAGCTATGGAAAAGAAAGAGACTCGTCTGCGTCGCGCCAAACGTACTCGTGCGAAGATCAAGGAGCTGGGCGTTACGCGCCTATGCATCCATCGCACGCCGCGCCACATTTACGCGCAGATCATTGCACCGAATGGTTCGGAAGTGATTGCCACGGCCTCGACGGTAGAGGCAGGCGTTCGTGCCGGCGAAAAGCACACCGGCAATATCGATGCGGCGAAAACGGTCGGCCGGCTGGTCGCCGAACGTGCGGTCGAAAAAGGCATCAAGACGGTCGCCTTCGATCGCTCAGGTTTCCGTTATCACGGGCGCGTCAAGGCGCTCGCCGATGCGGCCCGCGAGCATGGACTTGAATTCTAGGAAGGCGGCTTATGGCAACCAATATTGAAAGCTCGACGAGCAATGACGGCTTGCAGGAAAAGCTGGTAACCGTCAACCGTGTGGCAAAAGTCGTCAAGGGCGGTCGTCAGTTCGGCTTCACCGCTCTGACCGTGGTAGGCGATGGCAACGGTCGTGTCGGCATGGGCTACGGCAAGGCACGTGAGGTTCCAGCTGCGATCCAGAAAGCGCTGGAAAAGGCGCGTAAGAACATGGTGACAGTGCCTTTGAACGAAGGTACGGTGCATTACGCCTCAACCGGACGGCATGGTGCGGCGCAGGTCTTCATGCAGCCCGCATCCGAAGGTACCGGCGTAATTGCCGGTGGCGCGATGCGTGCCGTTTTCGAGGTTGCAGGGGTACGTAATATCCTCGCCAAGTGCATTGGCACGCGCAACCCGGTGAATGTCGTGCGGGCGACCCTGAACGGGCTGCTTGGTATGCATTCGCCCGAGCAGATCGCTGCCAAGCGTGGCAAGAGCGTCGAAGAAATCAGGGGTTGATTGTCATGAGTGCCGACAGCAAACGTATCAAGGTGACTCTGGTCCGTAGCCTCAGTGGGCGGATCAAGGCTCATCAGGCCTGTGCCCGTGGGCTTGGCCTGCGCCGCATGCACCACACAGTCGAGGTCATCGACACGCCTGAGAATCGCGGCATGGTGAACAAGATTCACTACCTGCTGCGTGTAGAGGAAGCCTGATCATGAAACTCAATACGCTTAAGCCCGCCGCTGGCAGTCGTCCGTCGCGTGTCCGTGTCGGTCGTGGCATCGGCTCTGGCCTGGGCAAGACCGCTGGCCGTGGTCACAAGGGTCAGCATTCGCGTTCCGGCGGTTACCGCAAGGTCGGTTTCGAGGGCGGTCAGATGCCCTTGCAGCGACGTCTGCCCAAGATCGGCTTCAATTCGCGCAAGGCGCGCAGGGTTGAACAGGTCCGTTTGCATGAACTGGCCAAGGTTTCGGCTGAAGTGATCGATATGTCGGCCTTGATTGCCGCCAATCTGATTGCACCAAATACGCTGAAGGTGAAAGTCATCGCCTCGGGTAAGCTTGAAATGGCCGTGACAGTCCGCGGTATCGCGGTGACTGCCGGCGCGCGTGCGGCCATCGAACAGGCGGGCGGAAAGGTAGAAGACTGATGGCACTCCCGAGCACTGCCTCTGCGGCTGGACTGGCTGGGCTCGGACGTTTCACCGAGCTGCGTAAGCGCTTGGTCTTCCTGGTCCTAGCGTTGGTTGTATACCGTGTCGGTACCTTTATTCCCGTCCCGGGGATCAACCCCGTGGCGATGGCGCGGTTCTTCACCGAGCACAGCGGCTCGATCCTAGGCATGTTCAACATGTTCTCGGGCGGTGCGTTGCAGCGACTGAGTGTGTTGGCGCTGGGTGTCATGCCGTATATCTCGGCATCGATCATCATCCAGTTGCTTACATCCGTCATCCCCACGCTTGAACAGCTCAAGAAGGAAGGGCAGGCGGGTCAGCGCAAGATCACGCAGTACACACGCTATGCCACGGTAGGACTGGCCACGTTTCAAGCGATCGGCGTTTCGGTAGCGCTGGAGGGCCAGCAGGTTCACGGCATGTCTGTGGCGATCCATCCCGGTCTAGGGTTCATTTTGACCGCCACGATCACGCTGGTTACCGGAACCATGTTTCTGATGTGGCTGGGCGAACAAATTACCGAGCGCGGTCTGGGTAACGGCATTTCGATGATTATCTTTGCCGGTATCGTGGCGGGCTTGCCGCAGGCTGTTGGCGGCACCCTGGAACTAGCCAGTACCGGTGAGCTGTCGTCGGCCACGATCATCCTGTTGGCTGTGCTGGCCGTCGTGGTGACTGCATTCGTGGTTTTCGTAGAGCGTGGGCAGCGCCGGATCACGGTCAATTACGCCAAGCGGCAGGTCGGACGGAAGGTGTATGCGGCGCAATCGAGCCACTTGCCGCTCAAGTTGAATATGGCGGGTGTGATACCACCGATCTTTGCTTCAAGCATCATCCTGTTTCCGGCAACCCTGGGACAGTGGTTCGGTCGTACGGATGGCATGCAGTGGTTGCAGAACCTGTCTACCACGCTTGCACCCGGGCAGCCCCTATACGTCCTGCTGTACGCCGCGGCTATCGTGTTCTTCGCGTTTTTCTACACCGCATTGGTGTTCAACTCGCGGGAAACTGCCGACAACCTCAAGAAGGCGGGCGCACTGGTCCCCGGGATACGCCCCGGCGAACAGACGGCAAGGTATATCGATGGTGTGATGACGCGGCTGACTGGTGTCGGCGCGATCTACATTACCCTCGTCTGTTTGCTGCCCGAGTTTTTGATTCTGTATTGGAACGTGCCGTTTTATTTCGGCGGTACGTCGTTGCTGATCATCGTGGTCGTGCTCATGGACTTCATGGCGCAGGTACAGGCGCACATGATGTCGCATCAATACGATGGACTGATGAAAAAGGCCAACATGAAGGCTTACGGACGCAGCGGCGCGAATCGCTGAGTCCACCGTTGAGGATAGAAAGATGAAAGTACGAGCATCGATCAAGAAAATCTGCCGAAACTGCAAGATCATTCGTCGCAACGGTGTTGTGCGCGTGATCTGCACCGAACCGCGTCACAAGCAGCGGCAGGGTTGAAAACATTGTATCTGGACTGGATAGCGGGTATGATGCTCGGCTTTTCCGCCAGGGTTAGGGAGAGTTTCTGAATGGCACGTGTAGCAGGTGTCAACATACCTGATCAGAAGCACACGGTGATTGCCTTGACTGCCATCTACGGCATCGGGGGGCATCGTGCTCAGGCGATCTGCGAGGCTACCGGCATCCGTCCGGATGCGAAGGTAAAGGATCTGACCGAGGCGGAACTGGAATCGATTCGTCAGGCGGTCGGGCAGTACGTGGTCGAAGGTGATCTTCGCCGCGAAGTCAGCATGCAGATCAAGCGCCTGATGGATATGGGCTCTTACCGCGGACTGCGCCATCGTCGCGGTCTGCCGGTGTGTGGCCAGCGTACGCGTACTAATGCGCGCACACGCAAGGGTCCGCGCAAAGCTATTCGCAAATAATCGAAACTACGGACGTAAGTAAGCAAATATGGCTAAGCCTGCGGTCGCGCGTACGCGCAAAAAGACGAAGCGAGTCGTTACGGATGGTGTGGCGCATATTAACGCTTCATTCAACAACACCATCGTGACCATTACAGACCGTCAGGGCAATGCCCTGTGCTGGGCGACGGCAGGTGGTTCCGGCTTTCGCGGTTCGCGTAAGAGCACGCCCTTCGCTGCTCAGGTAGCGGCGGAGCGTGCCGGCAACGTGGCGCTGGAATACGGCATGAAGAACCTGGAAGTGCGCGTGAAAGGGCCGGGACCCGGTCGTGAATCCGCCGTCCGGGCGCTGAACAACGCCGGTTTCAAGATCACCAGCATCAGCGACGTCACGCCGATTCCGCATAATGGCTGCCGCCCGCCGAAGCGTCGCCGCGTCTAGAGATTTGGGGTACATCGATGGCACGTTATATTGGTCCTAAGTGCAAACTCAGCCGCCGCGAAGGCACGGATCTCTTTCTGAAGAGCCGCGCGCGCGGGCTTGAGTCCAAGTGCAAGCTTGAGAAGATACCCGGACAGCACGGCGACCGCCGTGCCCGGGTCTCGGATTACGGCACCCAGCTGCGTGAGAAACAGAAGCTCCGCCGCATCTACGGAGTGCTGGAGCGTCAGTTCCGCAACTATTTCAAGAAGGCTGCTCAGCAGAAGGGTTCCACGGGTGAGAACCTGCTGAAAATGCTTGAGTCGCGTCTCGACAACGTGGTCTACCGCATGGGATTTGCAGCGACCCGCGCCGAAGCGCGCCAGTTGGTCAGCCATCGAGCGATCCTGGTCAACGGCACGGTGGTGAACATCCCGTCGTATCAGGTGTCGAGCAACGATGTCGTTGCTATCCGTGAGCGTGCCAAGAAGCAGTCGCGGATTCAGGATGCCCTGACGATCGCCGAGCAGTTCGGCATCCCCGGTTGGGTTGATATCGACGCCAAGAAGATGGAGGGCATCTTCAAGAGTGCGCCTGAACGCAGCGACCTGCCGGCCGAGATCAACGAGTCGCTTGTCGTCGAGCTCTACTCCAAGTAATCGCCGCGTTCAGCCCGTCGTTCGAAAGAGGTTAACAGATGCAGGCAACCGATTTGCTCAAGCCGCGTCATATCGACGTACAGGCCTTCTCGTCCAATCACGCGAAAGTGGCCCTCGAGCCGCTCGAACGCGGTTTCGGGCACACGCTGGGGAATGCGCTTCGCCGCATTCTTCTGTCTTCAATTCCCGGCTGCGCCGTGGTCGAAGCCGAGATCGATGGCGTGCTGCACGAGTACACCGCGATTGAAGGCGTTCAGGAAGACGTCGTAGAAATTCTTCTGAACCTCAAGGGTTTGGCCGTGCGTATGCATGGGCAGGACGAGACCGTACTGACCCTGCGCAAGAAAGGGCCGGGTGTCGTCACCGCCGCGGATATCACCCTGGGCCACGATGTCGAGATCCTTAATCCAGAGCATGTGATTGCGCACCTGACCAAGGAAGGCGAGATCAACATGACTCTGAAGGTGGCTCGCGGTCGCGGTTATCAGCCTGCGGCTACCCGCCGCAACAGCGATGCCGAGGGTCACGCCATCGGTCGGCTGCTCCTCGATGCGAGTTTCAGCCCGATCCGTCGCGTTGCCTATGCCGTCGAGAGCGCACGCGTGGAGCAGCGTACCGACCTCGACCGGCTCGTCATCGAGCTAGAAACCAACGGTACGGTCGATGCTGAGGAAGTGATTCGCATGGCTGCGGGTATCCTGCGCAGCCAGCTCGAGGTCTTTGTCGATCTCAAGGGCGAGGAGCGCAGCGAGGCGCCCACTACGAAGGCGGAAATCGATCCGATTCTGCGACGCTCCGTGGACGAACTCGAACTGACTGTGCGCTCCGCGAACTGCCTGAAGGCGGAGAATATTTTCTTCATCGGCGATCTGATCCAGAAGACGGAAGTCGAGCTGTTGAAGACCCCCAATCTGGGCAAGAAGTCGCTGACCGAGATCAAGGATATCCTGGCGCAGCACGGACTTTCGCTGGGTATGAAGCTGGATAACTGGCCGCCGGCCGGTCTCAAGGATCAAAAGGCCTCGGCCTAAGTTTAGGAACTCTAGTCATGCGTCATCGCAACATTGGCAGACAATTGAGCCGTAATTCGGCACACCGCAAGGCCACGCTGCAAAGCCTGGCGGTCTCCCTCATGCGGCATGAGGTGATCAAGACCACCCTGCCCAAGGCCAAGGAACTGCGTCGTACCGCGGAGCCCCTGATCACTCTGGCCAAGGAAGACAGCGTTCACCGCCGCCGTCTTGCGTTCGGCCGCCTGCGCGACAAGGAAGTGGTCGGCAAGCTGTTCTCCGAACTGGGTCCGAGGTACAAGGCCCGCCCCGGCGGTTACCTGCGCATTCTCAAGTGCGGTTTCCGTGCCGGCGACAATGCACCGATGGCCCTCGTCGAGCTGGTAGACCGCCCGGAATAAGCGGGTATCCGGCCAGGCTAAAGCCCTGTGCAAGGTATCAAAGAAAGGCCGGGTTCGAACCCGGCCTTTTTGCGTCTGGAGGCGGCATGATCCACCTGTTTACGGATTTCGGCGTGACCGGACCTTATCTGGGACAAATGCAGGCGAGGCTGCTGCGCGATGCGCCAGGCGTTCCCATGGTGAATCTGTTGGCCGATGCACCCGCATTCGATCCTGTGAGGTCGGCCTATCTTCTCGCGGCATTTACGCGAGACTTACCGCCCGGGGATGTCGTGCTTGGGGTCGTGGACCCGGGTGTCGGCAGTCCACGAGCAGGGATTGTCCTGAATGTAGACGGTGTCTGGTACGTAGGTCCTGACAATGGGCTGTTCGAGATTGCCGCGCGGCAGGGACAGGCCGCAAGCTGGTGGACCCTGCCGTCGCCAGACGGGCCAGTCAGCCGCACTTTTCATGGGCGGGACTGGTTCGCGCCCATGGCAGCAAAGCTGGTTCAGGGGCGCTGGCGCCCCGATGGTTCTGGCGTTCCCCTGCCGCCCTCGGGCGGCCATGAGCTGCCGGAAGATTTGTATGAAGTCGTGTATGTCGATGTCTACGGCAATCTCGTGACAGGCCTGAGCGGCGCGCATTTCCCGCACGAGAGCCTGTTTCGCGTGGGCGGGCGTATGCTCGCTCTGGCCGACACCTTTTCGGCAGTACTTGAAGGCGCAGTCTTCTGGTACGTCAATGCCAATGGGCTGGTTGAGTTCGCTGCCAACCGTGCTCGAGCCTGCGACGTACTCGGGCTGGGCATCGGCGCGCCGATTGGCCTGTCGACCTGATCAGCGCGGTTGACGACGCCGCTCACGCCCGGCGACGTTTCCCGCCGGTCTTGCCTTTGAGCAGCGGCTTGAGGAAGTGTCCCGTGTAGGATCCGGATGTGGCGGCGATTTCTTCCGGCGTGCCGACTGCGATGATGTCGCCGCCGCCCTCACCGCCTTCCGGCCCCAGATCGACGACCCAGTCGGCCGTCTTGATGACGTCGAGATTGTGCTCGATGACGACCAGCGTGTTGCCCTGGTCGCGTAACTGATGCAGGACGCCGAGCAATTGATCGACGTCGTGAAAATGCAGACCCGTGGTCGGTTCGTCCAGGATGTAGAGTGTCCTGCCGGTGGCGCGCTTGGAGAGCTCCTTGGCCAGCTTGATGCGCTGCGCCTCCCCACCCGATAGCGTGGTCGCGCTCTGGCCCAGGGTGATGTACGACAGGCCGACGTCCATGAGCGTCTGCAGCTTGCGGTGCACGACGGGTACCGGGGCGAAGAATGCCAGGGCGTCCTCCACCGTCATCTCGAGTACTTCGTGGATGTTCTTGCCCTTATAGGGAACGCTTAGTGTCTCGCGGTTGTAGCGCTGTCCCTTACACACGTCGCAGGGGACGTAAATGTCGGCGAGAAAGACCATCTCCACCTTGGTATAGCCTTCGCCCTGACAGGCTTCGCAGCGTCCGCCGCGCACGTTGAAGCTGAATCGCCCGGGCGTGTAGCCACGCGAGCGGGCCTCGGCGGTGCCGGCGAAAAGCTCGCGGATGGGTGTGAACACACCGGTGTAGGTGGCCGGGTTCGAGCGCGGCGTGCGGCCGATCGGACTTTGGTCTATGGCGACGACCTTGTCCAGGTGTTCGAGTCCCTCGACGGCGTCGAAGGCGGCCGGCTCTTCGCTGGAACCATAGAAATGCTTGGCAAGCAGGCGGTACAGCGTGTCGTTGACCAGGGTGGATTTGCCTGAGCCTGAAACGCCGGTGACGCAGGTGAACAGGCCCAGGGGTATCGACAGGTCGACGCCCTTGAGGTTGTTGCCGTGCGCGCCCCGGATCGTGAGCCAGGTGTCTTGCGGGATGGGGCGGCGCGCGGGCACGGCAACGCTTCGCTGGCCGGACAGATACTGCCCGGTCAGCGACGAGGGATTGGCCGCAATCGCCTCCGGCGCGCCTTCCGCGATTACGCGCCCGCCGTGCAGGCCGGCTCCAGGGCCGATGTCGACGACATGATCGGCCGCACGAATGGCGTCCTCGTCGTGCTCGACCACGATGACCGAGTTGCCCAGGTCGCGCAGGCGGGCGAGGGTGTCCAGCAGGCGTTGGTTGTCACGCTGATGCAGCCCGATCGAAGGCTCATCGAGCACATACATCACGCCGACGAGCCCTGCGCCGATCTGGCTGGCCAGACGGATGCGCTGGGCCTCGCCGCCGGAGAGCGTGTCCGCGCTGCGCTCAAGGGTGAGATAGTCGAGGCCGACATTGACCAGGAAACTCAGCCTTGCCACGATTTCCTTGACGATCTTGGCGGCGATCTGTCCGCGTCGCCCCGGCAGATCGAGCCGCGAGAAAAAGTCGAGGGCGCGTTCCACCGGGATACGGGTCAATTCGGGCAGGGCACTGCCGCCGACGAAGACATGGCGTGCCGCGCGATTCAGCCGGCTGCCGCCGCAATCGGCGCAGGGGCGGGTCGACAGATAACGCCCCAGTTCCTCGCGTACGGCCGTGGATTCGGTCTCGCGGTAACGGCGCGCCATGTTTGGCAGGATGCCTTCGAAGGGGTGGCTGCGCGTGACCGTCTTGCCGCGCGAGTCGCGTTCGGTCATTTCGATCGATTCACGTCCACTGCCTTCGAGGATCACCCGCTGCGTCTTGGCCGGCAATTCGTTCCACGGGGTTTCCGGGTCGAAGCCGTAGTGCTTACCGAGCGCAACGACCAGGCGGTAGTAGTGCTCGTTGCGTCGATCCCAGCCGCGGATCGCGCCGCCCGCGAGGCTGAGTTCGGCGTTGATGACCACGCGCTCGGGGTCGAAGAAGGACTGCATGCCGAGACCGTCGCAAGTCGGGCAGGCACCGACCGGATTGTTGAACGAGAACAGACGGGGTTCCAGTTCGGCCAACGAGTAACCGCACTGCGGGCAGGCGTAGCGCGAGGAAAAGACCAGTTCCTCGTCATCCGGGCGATCCATGAAGGCGACGCGCGCGATGCCGTCGCCCAGACGCAAGGCGGTCTCGAAGGATTCCGCAAGGCGCAGTGCAACGTCTGGCCGCACGCGCAGGCGGTCGATGACGACCTCGATGCTGTGCTTGCGTTTGGGGTCGAGCAAGGGCACCGCATCCAGTTCGCAGACATGTCCGTCCACGCGTGCGCGGATGAAACCTTGACTGCGCAACTCGTCGAACACCTGGGCATGCTCGCCCTTGCGCCCGGATATCCGCGGCGCCATCAGCATGATGCGCGTGTCCTCAGGCAGCGCGAGAACCTGATCCACCATCTGGCTCACGGTCTGCGCCTCCAGCGGCAGGTCGTGATCGGGGCAGTGTGGCGTGCCCGCGCGGGCGTAGAGCAGGCGCAGATAGTCATAGATCTCGGTGATGGTGCCCACAGTGGAACGCGGGTTGTGCGAGGTGGTCTTCTGCTCGATGGAGATTGCCGGCGACAGACCCTCGATATAGTCCACATCCGGTTTTTCCATCACCGACAGGAACTGGCGCGCGTACGCGGAAAGCGACTCAACGTAGCGACGCTGGCCTTCCGCGAACAGCGTGTCGAAGGCAAGCGAGGATTTGCCCGAGCCGGACAGGCCGGTAATCACCACCAGCCGCTCGCGCGGTAGGTCGAGATCGATGTTCTTGAGGTTGTGGGTGCGGGCACCGCGGATGCGGATGAAGTCCATTGAGGCTACCAAGACGCGATTCAGCCGGTTATCTTAAGCCCCGTCCCACCAGGGTGCCAGTGCGAGGGATATTTTTCCCAACTCAATGGTCGAAACCCCTGGGCCCACAGGGGCTATACCTTCCCAATATTGCGAAAACCTAGTTAGACAGGAGTTTATTGATGCGACAGCGCAAGGCATCCGGATTCGACGAGGACATGTCGCCGCAGGAAAAACGCACGGCGATGTCCCTGGCCGGCATCTATTCCGTCCGCATGCTCGGGCTGTTCATGGTGTTGCCGGTATTCACCCTGTACGGGGCGGAGTTGAGCGGGCATACGCCCTTTCTGATCGGTCTGGCCATCGGTATCTACGGTCTGACCCAGGCGATATTGCAGATTCCCTTCGGCATGCTGTCCGACCGCATCGGTCGAAAACCGGTGATCTTCGCTGGCCTGGTCATATTCATCATCGGCAGCGTGATCGCCGCGATGTCGCATTCGATCTATGGGGTCATCGTCGGCCGGGCCCTTCAGGGTGCGGGTGCGATCTCATCCACCGTCATGGCCCTGGCCGCCGACCTGACGCGCGACGAACACCGCACCAAGATCATGGGGTCCATCGGCCTGAGCATCGGCATTGCCTTCAGTGTTGCCCTGGTGGCCGGTCCTATACTCAACCGCCTGATCGGCGTCGATGGCATCTTCTGGGTCACCGCGGTGCTGGGCCTCGTCGCCATCGGCATAGCACTCTGGGCGGTGCCGACCCCGCGCGATCACAAGCTCCACCGCGATACCGAAGTGGTCGCCGATGCCTTCGGCGACGTTCTGCGGGATACCCAGTTGCTGAGGCTGGACGTGGGCATCTTCATGATGCAGTTCGTGCTGACGGCAAACTTCGTGGTCCTGCCCGTAGTGCTGACCCACTTGACGGGGATTGCGGCAGGCGACAGCTGGGAGCTGTACCTGCCGGTGATGCTGGTTGCGTTCATTCTTATGGTGCCGTTGATCATCATCGCGGAGCGGCGCCGCAAGATGAAAAGCATGTTCCTGGGCGCGATCGCCGTACTCGGGTTGTCAGAGATCCTTTACCTGTTCAGCGACCACTCGGTAATCGAGATGATGGCCACCCTGTTGATCTTCTTCATCGCCTTCAATCTGCTCGAAGCGACCCTGCCTTCGCTGGTTGCCAAGATGGCGCCCTCCACGCGCAAGGGCACGGCGATGGGGGTCTATTCCAGTTCGCAGTTCCTGGGCATCTTCGCGGGCGGTGCCGCGGGCGGTGCCGTCTACGGGCATTGGGGTGATTCTGACGCAGTCTTCCTGATGGCCATGCTGGGTATCGGCCTGTGGCTGGTGCTGGCAAGCAGCATGAAGAGCCCCCGCTATCTTTCGAGCTACGTGCTGCACCTTGAAGACAAGATCGCAAGGGAAGAAGCGAGCACGGCAGCCGCTCTGGCGAGCATCCCTGGGGTTGCGGAGGTGGTTGTGGTGGCGGAAGAGGGTGTGGCCTACCTCAAGGTCGACCGCAAGGCCCTGGACGAGTCCCGCCTGCGTGAGTTTTCTCCGGCGAGCACGTAGAATGCCCGGATGTTCCTAAGCCCCGCCACCTGAGCGGGGCGCGCATCCGGGAGACGGGGATACATGGCCAGAGGCGTCAACAAAGTCATTCTGATCGGCAACCTCGGGGGTGACCCCGAGGTACGCTACATGCCCAGCGGCGGCGCGGTGACCAACATCACGCTCGCCACCACCGATAGCTGGAAGGACAAGGGTACCGGCGACCGTCAGGAGCGCACCGAGTGGCACCGGGTGGTGTTCTTCAACCGTCTGGCCGAAATTGCCGGCGAATACCTGCGCAAGGGTTCACAGGTTTATATCGAGGGCAGCCTGCGTACCCGCAAGTGGCAGGGCCAGGACGGACAGGATCGTTACACCACCGAGATCGTCGCCTCGGAGATGCAGATGCTCGGTGGCCGGGGGGGCTCAGCCGGTTTTGACGCAGCGCCGGCGCAGGAACGCCAGCCTCAAGCACAGGCCTCCAACCGCGCTCCTGCTTCGCAGCAGCCGCCCGCGCATCAGGAACCTCCGATCGATTTCGACGATGACATTCCGTTCTGACGGCATCGCAGGCGGCGTCTGGCATCTGAGTCTTTCCGCTGCTTGAGCCATGTGTTCGCTGTAATCCCGCCGATACCGGATCACTTGATTGCGCGGCTATCATGGCCTTGTCGGCTTCGTGATGGCCCTCATGCGCGGGTGCCATTGCTCCCGAGGTGGGATATTGGATTTGTCGTGGTTTTGGATGTCCTCAAAGGCAGTGAATTCCAATTTGCGGTGTCTATCCCCGGTGATGGATTTGCCGTGACGGTCTGGCGGATGGACTATTCGTAACAGAGTGGAAGCCAATATGCGTCGGCGCGACGGAAAATACACGAATACCCCTCGGTACCGCCCGATATTCATGACTACTGCCTGTATGAATTCAAAATATATTGCCGGAGATGGGTCGCTCCATGAGTGCTAGCGCCTTGAACTTATTCGCGCCGGTAGCACGATGGTGGGCCTATCGGGATTTGGTCCGCAATCTGGTTTCCAAGGAAATCAAGATTCGATATCAAGGAGCTGCACTCGGATTTGCCTGGTCGTTGATGAATCCATTAATGATCACCCTGATGTATCTGGTGGTCTTCACATACGTATTTCGATCGAACCTCCCACACTATCCACTGTTCATGGTGGTTGGCATCATTCACTGGAATCTTTTCTCCATGCTGGTGATGCAAAGTTCGGAAATATTGGTCGGCAATTCCGACCTGCTCAAGAAAATATACTTTCCCCGACTGCTTGTGCCATTTTCCAGTCTGCTTGTGAACGCCACGCTATGGCTGATGGCGCTGGGTATCATGTTGCTGATGTTCACCCCGCTAGGCGGTACATGGCATTGGGGTATGCTGCTCTACCCATTCTATTTGCTGCTGTTTCTCGGTTTTACATTCGGCATCATGCTCACGCTTTGCGTGCTTTACGTGGATTTTCGGGACATCAAGCATCTGGTTGAAGTGTTCATCCAGTTGCTGTTCTGGGCGACGCCGATCATTTATCCGATTACTCGAATACACCATCCGGCGATGGTGATGATCATGAAGGCAAGTCCTCTAGCCGAATTTACCTTGATATTCCAGTCGTTGTTTTGGAAAGGCGCAGTACCACCTTGGAACCTCACACTGGCATTTGCCGGTTGGGCATTGCTCTCGCTGGCGGTCGGTCTGACATTGTTCTACCGGCGCGGCGCCATGCTGATAGAACGGCTATGAGCGATAACGTAATCGTTGTGGAGCACGTGAGTAAGGAATTCGTGCTTCACCATAATGCTCAGGATTCGTTGAAGAAACGCGTGGTCGGCCTGGTGCATAAGCGGTGGCGTCCAAAGCCGCACATATTCCAGGCCTTGCATGACGTGTCTCTTACCGTCAAACGAGGGGAGGCCTTGGGGCTCATGGGCCACAACGGATCTGGCAAAAGCACCCTGCTGACCCTGATCGCCGGGATTATCCCACCCACATCGGGCCGAATCATAACCCATGGCAGATTGGTGCCCATGATCGCCCTTGGAGTCGGTTTTAGCCCAGATTTGACCGGTGAAGAGAATATCTACCTCAATGCCAGTCTGTTTGGGCTCAAGAATCGGGAAACACGTTCTTTGCTGCCGAAGATACTGGAATTTTCCGAACTGGGGGATTTTATCTATGAACCAGTGAAGAACTACTCGTCCGGTATGTATGCCCGCCTAGGCTTCTCCGTCGCTGTGCACCTAGATCCTGAGATATTACTAGCAGACGAAATCCTCTCCGTTGGAGATGCCGATTTTCAGCAGAAATGTCTCGCGCGCATTGAGGAACTGAGGAAAGGTGGAATGACCTTATTGTTCGTGTCTCATCAACAGAATCAAGTTGCACAGTTCTGTAATCGCTATATGCGCATGGAAAAGGGGCATGTCGTGGCATCGGGTAACGTGAGTGACCTGTATAGGCAGGTTACATAAGGAGACCGCATGAAAACTGTGTATCTGCATGTGGGCACGCACAAAACCGGAACTACGTCCCTGCAGAAATGGCTGCATGAGCAAAGTGACATGCTGCTTGATTTGGGCATGTTGATCCCTCTGGCTGGACGCCCATTTCAGGATATGGGTGCGCACCATAACCTAGCTTGGGAGCTCAGTGGAGATCCGCGGTTCTCGCAAGAATTTGGCACCCTGTACGAACTTTTTGGAGAGCTTTCATCGGTTTGCCATGAGTCTGTAATCCTTTCCTCCGAAGACTTCGGTTGCGTTTCGAATAAACCGGAGGTGCTTAAGTCATTTTTGAATGAATTCAGAAAAAACGATTATCAAGTAAAGCTGATCGTGTATCTTCGCGATCCTTTTGATTATGCCGTATCGCTGTGGACGATATACCAGAAATATTTGGCGCTTCATGCGGATACTGGCTCGGATACTTCTATTGATGGATTGAGGCGTAAAATTGATTTGAGCGTCTTTGTTTCGGAGATCGCTGATTCAAGAAGCTTCTCCGTGACAGATCCGCTACCCTGCTTTTCGGATTTTGACTACTGTAGATTGCTTGAAAATTACGAACAGGCGACCGGTGGTGTCGAGAGCGTTCTAGTACGTGCTTACTCTCACGATGTTATCGGTGATTTCTCTGCTTTGATCGGACTTTCGTGCCCGTTCGGCTCTGGTGCTATATGGGAAAATCAGTCGGTTATTTCTGAAGTTGACTCACACATGCTAAGGGATGCGCTCAAAAGGCAATGGCCTGTCGCTGCCGAAGAAGTGCAGGGTTTACTCGCTCAACGAGTTTTTGAACCCAAAGTATCTTTAGACTGGGTGCGTCATTTTTTGGCGCCGAGTATTGGCTTCATACCAGACAGAAAAACTGATGTCACATCCTGGCGCGGGCATTTATCGTTTGTGCCGGCCATCATGCATGCTGTCCAGCCGACTGTGTTCGTTGAATTAGGGGTGCACAAAGGGGATTCCTATTCGGCCTTTTGCCAGGCGGTTCGATGCCTTGGTCTAAATACGAAATGTTATGGCGTCGATACCTGGGCGGGAGATCACCAAGCGGGATTCTATGACGAGCAAATCTATGCTGAATTGAAAAATTATCATGACCCACGTTATGCGCAATTTTCAACGCTGCTACGGAAGAGCTTCGATGACGCATTGAGCAATATCGAGGATGGTAGTGTTGATCTCCTGCATATCGGCGGACTGCACACCTATGAAGCAGTCAAACATGACTTCGAGTCCTGGCTGCCGAAGCTGAGTGATAAGTCAGTTGTCCTTTTTCACGATACTGTGGTGCGGCATGATGATTTTGGAGTCTGGAAATTCTGGGCTGAGGTCGAAAAGCAATATCCTGCATTTCAGTTTTTTCACAGTCATGGCTTGGGCGTTCTGCGGATCGGGGGAAAGCCCCAGAGTGAAGTCGTCGCAGAGTTTTTTCAGTTGAAAACCCGTGCCAGGGTGGCGTTACGACACGGTGTCTATCAAGCAAGCAGATTGATCAGTGGACAAGCTGAGCATACTGAGGCAGACGCCCAGCAGGGCAACGCGGAAGTCGAGCAGGCTAGAGGGGAAGTCGAGCAGATGCGTGTCCAATTGGCGGGAATGCTTGGATCCAGATCTTGGCGTATTACCGCGCCTCTGCGTGCTTCAGTAGGGTTTTTTCGCAATGTTAAAAACAGGGTAAAGACGCCCGATCCGGAAAATCGGTCTTCTGTCTACCGTGTCATGCGCAAAGTCTATCGGACAGTTCCGTTGCCGATGACTTTGAAGACGCGCTTACGGTATATGGTTAAAAAACGTATCGGGGCGATTGATCTGGCTGAGAAAGATTACCAACTGTGGATACGGTATTACGACAAACTGGATGAATCTGACAAGACTGCAATCAGAAACCACATCGCGGGCTGGGAGTCCACTCCACTGATATCCGTCATCATGCCGGTTTATAATCCACCGGTTGAATATCTCCGGAAAGCGATCGAATCCGTACGCCAGCAACTCTACCCAAATTGGGAATTGTGCATAGCCGACGATGCCTCGGTCGACCCTGAGGTTGGCGACCTACTCCGGCGCTACGCCGCCCTGGATGACCGTATCAAACTGACTTTCAGGGAAAAGAACGGGCATATATCAGCTGCGAGCAATTCCGCGTTGGCGCTGGCAGCAGGTGAGTTCGTGGCTCTGCTGGATCAGGATGATGTATTGGCGGAAAGCGCTCTGTATTGGGTAGCGCACGAAATTATCCTGAATCCACATGCGCAACTTATCTACAGCGATGAGGACAAACTCAACGCGGACGGCGAACGAAAAGATCCCTATTTCAAGCCGGCTTGGAATCCGGAGTTGCTCTTGGGGCAGAACTATATATGCCATCTGGCTGTCTTCAGGCGGGAGCGCATGCTCGATATCGGTGGTTTACGCGAGGGCATGGAGGGCTCTCAGGACTGGGATCTCGCATTACGTTTTTCGGAGGGGTTGGCAGCGGATCAGATTCTGCATATTCCCGCGGTGCTTTATCATTGGCGCGTCCATGCAGAATCGACCGCCGCATCCATTACCGCAAAACCCTATGCGGTCCGCACAGCCGAGAAAGCAGTGGGTGATCATCTACAGCGGCTCGGCGAGCGTTCTTCGTTGGAGCCTGTATGCGGCGGTGCCTATTTATTGCCGCATTTTACGGTTCAGGGTGCGCCAATGGTCAGCCTGATCATCCCGACGCGTGATCATGTGGATGTGCTGCGGGCCTGCATCGAGAGTCTCCAAAAGACCCGATACCCGCATTACGAAATCATCGTCGTAGACAATCAAAGTTGCGAGACGGAGACGTTGGCGTATCTGAATGCCCTGAAGCATGAAGGGCGTGCACGAGTGCTGCGCTATGACCGCCCCTTCAATTATGCGGCCCTGCATAACTGGGTAGTGCCCCAGGCCCAAGGTGAATTCGTTTGCCTGCTCAACAACGACGTGGAGGTCATCACGCCTGACTGGCTGACCGACCTGCTCGCATTGGCTCAGAGGGACGGCGTGGGAGCCGTGGGGGCGAAACTGCTCTATCCAGATGGCTCAGTCCAGCATGCAGGTGTAGTGACTGGGATTGGTGGCGTGGCTGGTCACTTGCATATCCGCTTTCCTGCGGATTCATGCGGCTATGCGGGCAGGGCAGCACTAGTCCAGGATTTCAGCGTTGTTACCGGTGCCTGTTTGTTGGTTCGTAAAGTACATTGGTCAAGCGTAGACGGAATGACCGAGACTTTGTCTGTCGCTTTGAATGATGTCGATTTTTGCCTGAAATTGCGCGAGATGGGATTGAGAAATGTGTGGATGCCCGCCGCGCGGCTTTATCATCACGAATCCAAATCCCGCGGCTCCGACTTTGATCCTGCAAAGCTGGAACGCTTCGCACTGGAGCGTGCTTATATGCAATGGCGCTGGGGACATACCTTGATGGATGACCCTGCCTACAACCCAAATTTGTCACTCGCCGATGAGTCCTGTTTGTTTGCCTCTCCCCCGAGGCGTTTGCGGCCGTGGGCGGATGATCTCCGCGCCATCGACACACCTCATGGGATTGAGGTGATGCCTCTTGAATTGCTGAACATCGAGCCGGAGTCCGCAATCAGTGGCTCGTTGGTCTGGCCACGCGAGTTGACGGGAATGCTACGCGGCTTGCTTTTGGGGGTGGGTGCGGGTGTCAGTAAATCCCGTGGCTTACTTCGGGTCGAGGTGTCCGATGGAAGCGGCAAAACAGCGAGCGGACAGGTGCTAATTGGTGAGGCGATGGAAGCGAATGGTTTCGTGCGCGTGTTGTTTCCCGGGCCAGGCCTGTCGATCGATGCCTGTGAACGTCTGCACTACAGAGTCGAATGGAGCCAGGCAAATCATGTCCTGTCGCTTTGTGGTTTCCGGCTGAATGAGTGCTGGGAGCACCAGGTGCCCGGGCATCCAGGATGGGTAGGGCGCATGCGGATATTGATGTCGGCCTGAATGTGATTTCTCGAATGATGTGTTTGCCATCAGTCCGTATGCTTAAACCATGCGTCGCATTGATATCGCTTTAGCCAGTTTCAACGGCGCCCGGTTCCTGCCTGCGTTGCTGGCCTCGATTGCCGGGCAGACTCTGGTGCCAGACAGCATCCTGGTTCGTGACGACGGTTCGATGGACGAGACGTATTCGATCCTTGAGCGCGAGCGTAACGAGGGTATGCCGATCGAATTCCTGAAGGATGATGCTGGCTCACTTGGAGCGGCTGCGAACTTCGGACGTATCTTGTCCCACAGCGCTGGCGACTATACGCTGCTTGCGGATCAGGATGATCTCTGGCATGACAACAAAATCGAAGAACTGGTTGCCTGTGCCAAGAGCATGGAAGAACGGAGAGGTAGCACATTGCCTCTCCTGGTTTATAGCGATGCTCGACTCATTGATTCCGATGGTTGTTTGTTGGCGCCTTCAGCTTCCCGTTGGCAGGGGTTTGATCTGCAGAGTGGTAGGGACTTCAAACGTGTATTAGTGCAAAACACAGTGCCTGGATGCACCATGCTGGCTAACCGCGCGCTGTTAAAAGCAGCCCTTCCTATCCCGAATGAAGCGGTGATGCACGATTGGTGGCTTTTGCTGGTAGCGAGTGCGCTAGGGGAAGTCCTCTGCATACCAAAGCAATTGGTGGATTACCGACAGCATACAATGAACACCTTGGGTGCAGATGCCTGGAATATTCGTGGCGTGGTGAAAAAATTTGGCCATGGGCCTTTTGCATTGCGGCGACGGATTCGTGCTGGTTGGAATGAGGCACTGCTTCAGATGGAGGTGTTGAATCGGCGTTTAGCCGATCAAATCCCCACTGAAAAGCGCAATATCCTAGAGTCAATTCTAAATCTTTCACGACAAGGTGGATTCCAAAAACGGTTATCGGCGATACAGCTTGGCCTGCGCAAAGAAGGTGTGTTGAGGACGCTGGCTTGGTACTGGGCCTTATGAATCATGCGGTAAAACCGATTTCCATTCTGATCCTTTCAGTACGCGCAGACCACGGTGGCGGTCCACGTCACATCGAATTGTTGCTAAAAAATTTACCCTCTGACGGACGAGCTTTAGTGGCTTGCCCAGACGAGCCACCTTATGCCTCACGTTTCGCTGAGTTGACTGATGGGCGGATATTTACCATTCCGCATCGGCGATTTGATCTGAGCAGTGCGTTGCAACTGATCGTCTGGGCCAGAAAGCAGGGTGTCGATGTGATTCATTCGCACGGCAAGGGTGCTGGTGTGTATGCGAGATTCCTCGCAGTTACACTGCGCAAGCCCTGCGTTCACACGCCACATGGGGTGCATGTTGCACAGTACAACCCCTTCAGAAAATCACTCTATAAGCTCTATGAAAATCTTTCATCGTTTTGGATCGATCACATTGTTTATGTCTCACAGGAAGAGCGCGATATGGCTCGTGCAGAAGGACTTTGGCGGAGAAATCAGTCGGGTGTGATTGTCAACGGCGTTGAGTCAGTAGCAGAGGCAGATCGGTTGCGCTGGCGGCGGGAATACAGAAATCGCCTTGGGATCGACGAGGGTCAGATTGTCGTGGCGACGCTTAGCCGATTCGACTTTCAGAAGAATATGGCGGAAGCCTTCGAGGTGGCCAAGGCTCTACCAGCATGCCTTTTTGTTTGGATCGGGGATGGCGAAGACTCGGCAGCACTGGACAGGCGGGCGCGTGCAGACGGTTTGGCGAATATCAGACTTCTCGGACAGCGCAATGAGCCTTTGCCTTGGCTGGCCATCGCTGATGTATATCTATCTACTTCGCGTTGGGAAGGCTTGCCATTAGCGATACTTGAGGCGATGTCACTTGGCTTGCCGGTGGTGGCAAGCAATGTGACTGGGCATCACTCTCTCGTAAGCGAGGGTGGTGGATTCTTGTACCCCTTGGGCGAGTTTGCTGAGGCGATACGCCGAGTTGCTCGCTTAGCCGAAGATCAGACACTTCGCTGCGGATTGGGTGAGCGAAGCCGCCGGGTGCAGCGTGAGCGCTATTCTGCCAAAACAATGGCCCAAGCAACATTTGAGATCTATCGCCAAGTTCTGGCTGAGGCTGGAAAATGAAGCGCATTGCCGTGGTTCACGATTGGCTGACTGTATACGCGGGTGCCGAGCGGGTTCTCGAGCAGTTGTTGCGGCTTTTCCCCGATGCCGACCTGTTTTCGGTTTGTGATTTCGTGCCCGAGACCGAACGCGGGTTTCTGGTCGGCCGTAAACCCACGGCGACATTCATTCAGAACCTGCCCGGTGCCCGTACGCGGTACCGGAGCTATCTGCCCCTGATGCCCTTGGCCATCGAGCAGTTGGATCTGTCGGGCTACGATGTGGTGATTTCCAGCTCACATGCGGTGGCGAAGGGGGTGCTTACTGGACCGGATCAGTTGCACATCAGTTATGTGCACACGCCCATGCGCTACGCCTGGGACCTGCAACATCAGTATCTGCGCGAATCCGGCCTGAATCGGGGGTTGAAGGGTTGGCTGGCCCGCTATTTCCTTCACCGCATGCGTATCTGGGATCTGCGCACGGCCAACGGTGTGGATGCGTTTGTTGCCAACTCGGAATTCATTGCCCGCCGAATCTGGAAAACGTATCGACGGGAGGCCGAGGTGATCTACCCGCCGGTGGACACCGAAGCCTTTCCCCTTTGTACGGACAAGGAGGATTTCTACCTTACAGCTTCGCGGCTGGTGCCCTATAAACGTATCGATATGATCGTGCGCGCTTTTGCGGAGATGCCGTCGCGTCAACTGAGGGTGGTGGGCGACGGCCCAGATTCTGCGAAGATCCAACGAATCGCAGCAGGTTGTTCCAACATCAGTTTACTGGGATACAAGTCAGCGGCAGAACTGGCGGTGCTGATGGGACGCGCCAAGGCCTTCGTATTTGCCGCAGAGGAGGACTTCGGAATTGCGCCTGTTGAGGCACAAGCATGCGGAACGCCGGTAATCGCGTATGGCCGAGGTGGCGTGCTGGAGTCCGTTAATGGGATCGATACGTCATCACCCACTGGGGTTTTTTTTCGCGAACAAGCAGAGATTTCCTTGCGCAACGCAATTGAAACCTTTGAAGCATGTGCGGATCAAATTGACTATGTGACTTGTCGAAGGAACGCTGACCGCTTTTCTGTGCCGCGTTTCTCCGCGCAGATAACGGCCTTGGTAAGTGATTTGTATGGTCGGAAGGGTTGATTTGGCATTGAGACGCGGCTGAGATTAGGTGAAATGTGAATCATATTATAACAATTATTAATGGAACCTAAGATCGGTCTCGCGCGTTCAAGATTTGTAGGCCCACCTATATGGACGGCCTATTTGTACAGTTTATTGGATGGCAAAGCACTTTATGATTGGATCATCTATATACCTTTCTTGTCTTGTGAGTCGTTCGCTCTTGATGAGTCGGATTCGGGTCGTTAGTCCTGTCGATTAGTATCGCCAAGGCAATACTTTTTATCCGAGCTAATCAGTTGAGAATGTCGATTTTATGTTAAGACGTGGATTGCTGCGGGATTATTCGTCCGCACTTGCGATGTTGACTAGGGTGCTTGATGTCATCTTGGTTTGCTTTGCCGGATGGCTGGCATTCAAATTGCGCTTCCATGGGATAAACAGACCTCCCATGATGCAGGCGTATCTGGCGTTGACCATTATTGGTTCGTTGGTGGTTAGCGTGGTGTTCCCCCCCTTGTCTATTTACAAGTCATGGCGTGCGAAAAGTGTGTATGCCCCCGCGGGACGTGCGTTGCTGGGTTGGTGCATAGTTTTTGCCATGGTGATAATTGCCTTGGTGGTTGTCCACGAGGCGGATATCTATTCGCGTTTGTGGTTGGGGTTTTGGTTCGTTCTCTCTGCTTTGTTCCTGGTGGGCCTGAGGTTTGTTGTCTACTGGGTGTTACGCGAGTTGCGAAGCCGGGGATATAACCGACGCCCTGTGGTTGTGGTCGGGGCTGGTCTTCAAGGGGAAAACCTGGCGGAGCGTGTTCATGAGGCTGACTGGTCTGGCCTAGAAGTGCTCGGTCTGTTCGATACACCTGAGTATTTGCATGCATACAACGGGGATATCCCGCGCTATTCCATCGAGAACTTGCCTGAATTCGTCACCTGTCATCAAGTGACAGAGGTGTGGGTTGCAATGCCGCTGGAGCGTAGCGGCGACCTGCGGCAGATCATCGCCCTGTTGCGGAACATGTCGATCAATGTTCGGTATGCTCCCGACCTGTTTGGTCTGTCGCTGTTGAATCATGGCCTGACCGAGATTGTCGGTGTGCCAATGATCGACCTGTCCGCCAGTCCGATGCAGGGCATCAATCGATTGATGAAGGCATTGGAGGATCGGTTGCTGGCAAGTTTGATCTTGGTGCTCATGTCTCCGGTCATAGCATTCATCGCATGCGGGGTCAAGCTTTCATCTCCCGGGCCAGTCCTGTTCCGTCAACGCAGACATGGCTGGGATGGACAAGAGATCGTTATTTATAAGTTCCGCACGATGTATGTCGAGGCCGAGGCGGAAGGGCCTGTCCAGGCGAAGCGGGACGATCCGCGGGTGACGCCTTTCGGAAGGTGGTTGAGGAAAACCAGTCTTGACGAGTTGCCGCAATTCATCAATGTGCTGCAAGGGCGTATGTCCATTGTTGGCCCTCGCCCGCATGCGGTTGAACATAATGCGCAGTTTTGCGACATGATTGACCGTTACATGCTGCGACATATGGTGAAACCCGGGATTACTGGGTGGGCGCAGATCAACGGTTGGCGGGGAGAGACGGATACCATCGAAAAAATGCAGCATCGCGTAGGCCATGATCTGTACTACATTGAGCACTGGTCGCTAGGCTTGGACCTCAAGATCATTTTCCTGACTTTGTTCAAAGGCTTTGTTCATAGAAATGCATTCTGATTGCAGTGTGGTCAGGAATTCTGTGTTTGGTTCCCCATAATGATGAGGGGTGTATGCCTGTATGCCTGTACGCATGGTTAGGTCATGCAGTGCAGAAGACTCCTCATCCGAAGATCCGGGCTAGCATCTATTCTGTTTGTCCATATGATGCGCGCTTTGCCTCGCGGATTTAGGAAGTTCATATCGACTTTATCAAGAGATGGTTTTTCTTTAGATCAAGGCATTTAGATGATGGGGCTTTCCGTCTTGGGTTATGAGAGAGTTGTTACCCGCCCATTTGTATGGGTAGGTTTGGGTTTGTTGACCGCGGTGATGTTTATCTGGCCGATTCAACAAACGATTGCCTTGCGAAACGCCTTGTTGTTCTTTGCATTGGTGTGGGTGATCGTAGGTCTTGTGCGTTTGCCGCAGGTTGACCGCTGGCCTCGGGAAGTCCCGTGGGTGGTATGGGGTGTGTTTGCGGTGCTGACGGTGTGGATGTATCTCCAGGCATTCGGATGGGCCCTGGCGCCAGATAAGGTTCTGACGGAAATCCGGGCACGCTGGCTGTTGAACCTGATCGTGTTCTTCATCGGTGTTTCGGCCGCCCGCCTGCTCCCTGATCACCGGCAAACCTTGATCCGGCTGTTGTTCGCCATGTTGGCCGTGAACGTATGGTTTATCGTCGGGGTGGACATTGTCCACTGGGTGCAGCATGGCTGGCTGATGCGGCGTTTCGGGGGGCTTGAGGGTACGGATTTCTTGAGTATCAGCGGTTCCCCGGACAAGGCCAATTATCTGACGGATATGTATCTGGCGTTGCTGTTCGCCGAAGTCATCATGAAACGTTTGGGCCGCGCTGGAGTGCTGGGCTTTGGTTATCCCTTCATCGGAGTGTTATTCGCCGGCGGGCTGTTCTCGGCCTATGCCGAGGACATGCGAAACGGCACCGTGTTGCTGGGTCTGATGACCCTATTGAGCATCGGAGTGCTGATCAGCCAGTCACCGCCGGCGAGGCGGCGGCGTGAAATCATGGTGGCTACCATTGTGGGGATACTGGGTATTGGCTTTGTGAGTTATACCCTTGTGCACCAGCAGCGATGGCGTACCTTGCTGGCTACGGTGCCCATCGCCCTGGATACCTCGCATAATCGCGAGTGGTTGACGGGGGGGCTGCCCAAATTCCCCGACGGCCAGACGGTCAATGTTTCCAATTATCAGCGCATAGCCTGGGCCAAGGAGGGATTGCATGTCATCTGGCACTACCCATTGGGGGTGGGTTTCCAGGGGCAGGCCTTCGGTTACGGCGTCGATGCGATCTATCACACGGATCTGGCCCGCGGTAATCATAGCCACAGTGGCATCATCGATTTCACCGATGGTGTGGGTCTGCCGGGATTAGTCCTCTGGCTGATCTTCATCGGTACGCTGTTCCGCAAGGCGTGGACCGGCCTGGCCTACGAGCGGCTGGCCCCGGCTGCGGCCCTGGGCATGGTCGTGTTCGATTACTTCACGCGCAGCCTGGTCGACAGCATCATGCGGGACCATATGTGGCAGATGTTCATGTTCATGTCCGGTTTTCTGCTGTCGTGGACCTGCCTCCTGTCTGCGCGGGGAAAGCAGCCGGCTGACTGAACAAGCAAATCCGCATTGCCGCGGTTTGCTCCCCGAACGGCTGGATGAATATCTTGATGAAACGCTTTTCTCTGGTGGTCATCGTGATCGCACAGTTTTGCGGTACGTCGCTCTGGTTTTCCGCCAACGGGGTGGCTGGCCAGCTGGAACGGGCCTGGGCTATCACGACGGCCGATATCGGTTATCTCACCAGCGCGGTGCAGGTCGGTTTCATCCTAGGCACCCTGATCTTCGCGCTCACGGGTCTGGCCGACCGCTTCCGTGCGAGTCGGATATTTTTCGTGTCGGCGGTGGTCGGGGCTCTGGCCAATGCGGGTTTCGCCGGCGTGGCGCATACCGTGTGGGAGGGGGCGTCATTTCGCCTGCTGACGGGGCTGGCGCTGGCAGGCATCTATCCCTTGGGCATGAAACTGGTGGTGAGCTGGGCCCCGGAAGCCAAGGGGATGATGCTGGGCTGGCTGGTGGGGATGCTGGCCCTGGGAACCGGTTTCCCGCACGTCGTCAGTGCCCTTGGCGCCACGCTGGATTGGCAGTGGGTGGTGTGGATTTCCTCGATTCTGGCTGCGCTGGCGGGCGTTGTGGTGCTGTGGCTGGGTGACGGTCCGCATCACCCTGCGCCGGCCGGCATGAACTGGGGTGGCGTATTCGGCAGCTTCGGGGATGCCGCTTTCCGCTCTGCGGCATTGGGTTATTTCGGGCATATGTGGGAGCTGTATGCCGTTTGGACGTTGGCGCCATTGATGATTGCGGGTTCGCTGGGCTCGAACCACACGGATTCGGCAACCGCCGGTCTGTCCTTTGTCTTCATCGCGCTGGGCGGGGTGGGGTGCGTGGCCGGGGGGTATCTGAGCCGGCGTTTCGGCAGCGGGCGGGTGGCTGCCGCGGCGCTTGCGACCTCGGGCGCGGCTTGTCTGCTGTATCCGGTCCTGGCGGGCGGGAGCTGGTTTGCGTGGCTGGCACTCGGGGTCTGGGGCGTGGCCGTGGCTGCCGATTCGCCGCAGTTCTCGGCGCTGGCCGCGGGTGCCGTGCCTGGAGAAGTCATGGGTAGTGCGCTGGCCATCATGAACGGGGTCGGTTTTGCGTTGACCGTAGGCGCGATCGAGCTGACCACTTCGCTTTGGCATGTCCTGGGCAACGATGTCGTCTGGTTGCTGGCGCCGGGGCCGGTGCTCGGTCTGTGGGGTATGTATCCGTTATGGAGGCGCATACCCGAAGGGGAGGGTGCGCTCTAGGTTTGCCCGCAAGGGCTATTCGTAACGGGCGGCGTGTGTAGAATTCACCCCGCTAACCGGGGTGGTTTTAACTGAAGGAGAGAGACATGCGCGCTTGGTGTCACGGGCTAAGGGTATTGGGAGTGACCGCTGTGCTTCTGCTCGCAGGGTGTGCGGCCCACAATCCGCTGCTCGGCAGCTGGACGTTTGAGCGCTATACAGGCGGCGGGGATCTGGGGTCGGTGCTGGGCGGTTTTGCGGCAACCTTCAGCAAAGGCACCACGCTGCAGTTCACCTCCGATGCGATGATCGTCTCCCAAGGCGGGCAGAAAACCAGCACGCCGGTGGATCATTACGATATCAAGGGCGACAAGGTCGTCGTCTGGTTACGCACCACGCCGACCGTCATCCGCGCCGAGACCTATGTGGTCAGCAAGGACGGCCGGCGGGTTTCCCGCGAGCTGGCCGGCAGCGGCATGAGCGAGGTGTTCACGCGTGCACCGTCTTCTTGAGAAGACTCGACTAGCCTGAGCCTTACTGTGCTCCGGGAGGCGGCGGAGGAGGTGGGTAGCTGGGCGGCGGCGGTGGCGTGTAATGCGGCGGAGGGTAGCCGGGCACGGCGTTGCCCTTGGCGTACATGCACTGCATGTAGGCGACGTTATAGCGTCCCTGCAGAGTTCTCAGGCTTTGTTGCGCCGCACTGGCGCCTACCGCCGATCCCATCAGAACGCCGGCGCCAGCCATGGACCGTGCCATGTCTCCGCCGTCCTCTCCGCCGCCGAACAGTATCCCGCCAAGCGCGCCCAGGGCACCGCCGACCACAGCTCCACTAATGACCTGTTGCTGGGCGATCTCGTTGGGGTTGCCGCCGACCTGAGCGCGGGCGTACTGGCGGCAGACCGTGTCGTCATAGCGGAAGCGGTCGAACGGTTTGCCGGGCCCAGGCATTACGGCGACGGTCGGGCCTTGCGGCAGGGTTGCGCAGCCGCCCAGCAACATGCCGCCGGCAGCGAGGACAAGCATCATCGAGGCGCGTTTCATGGTGCGATCCGTCATTCAGTGTTGGCCGGCGTCGGGTGGCGTGGCAGGTACCTTGCGCCAGCCGCCCGGGCAGGTGCTGACATACGGGTAATAAGCCTTGGCGCTGTCGCAGTAGTACCAGTATTGCTGCGCAGGCGGCGGGGCTGGTTCCGCAGGCTGCGATGGGACTACCACGACCGGTGGGTTGGGATAGTCATAGTAGTAGGGGCCATAAGGGTAGGGATACACCGGCTGGGTGTAGAAATACCAGAGTCCTGGGCCGGCGATCCACCACCAGCCGAACCGGCCATCATGGTCGCCGTGGTACCAGCGCCAGTATCCATGAAATCGCCAGTCCGGGTCGGCGTGCCAATCGCCGCGCCATCCGCCGCGCCAACCCCAGTCGTCGCGGTCGGCATGCGCGGCCGGTGCGGCGAGGCCGGTGACGAGTACGATACTGGCCAGGGCAATCTTTCCGACAAGGATCTTGTGCATGGATGCCTCCCACACGGGTACTTACAGCGGTATTTTACCACCGAGGTATATCGTGTAGGCGGAGGGTTGGGCTGGAATTATTTGACAGAATTTGACGAAGCAGGGTGTTCGTCGGAGAGGCGGACCGCCGACGTTGAGCGTCGGCGGTCCGGGATGCCGGTAAGGCGAGCTTATTTCATTTTCAGAAATTCGGCCGCGCTTTCCTTGAGGTACTTGAGGTCGCTGGAGGTCGGCTGGCCGAGCTTCCAGGCACCGCGATGCTTGGCATGATAGATCGCTGCATCGATCTGCATCGTGGATGCTCCCTGGTTGATCATCAGGTTCTCGCCGGGGAAGATCAGATCGGGATCATGGATCTTGCCGGAGTTCGCCTTGTAGATCAGCGGCCACTCGTAGGGGTTGCCGTACACCAGCGGCATCGACGCGATGCCCCACAGCGTATCGCCCTTCATCACGGTATAAGCCGTGTCCTTGGTGGGCTTGGGCGGCGGAGGCGGCGGAGTCGGCTTGGCGACAGGCGCCGGAGGCGGTGCAGCAGGTTCGGCGGCGGGTGCGGTGTTTTGCGAGGTGGTCGCGCAACCCCCTAGCAGGGCCAGGGAGAGTAGCGCCACTGACGCCGCTGAACCGCGTATGGCATTGACTTTCATCCTTATCTTCTCCTTGAGTTGTGATGAATGCCGGTTGGTGATGCCGGATACGATTCAGAAGGGTTGCGATATGTTGAAGCCTGACGCGCTGGCGGGTCGTGGTCAAGATGCAGATGCCCGCCAATCAATGATTCTCGTATCGAACTGCCCCCTGTCTCGCCTGGCTGGTTTTGGTTGTCCAGACCAGACCGGACAATTAGAGCGGATATTGTGCGCAAAGTTCCCCGATTCGGCACACTGTCGTCATTTGCAGACAGATACCTTCCGCGCCCGACTTCGAGCTAGGGTGCCTGTCCAGCGGATTCAGCCGGTGTTCATGCTGTCGGCGGCAGGCTGCGTCCGACGGTGGCCATTGTGCCCCTGGACACATCTGGGTTGATTGATGGAATTTGGGAGGAATCGCAAATGGAACGGAAACTGCGCAAATTTGCACTGTTGCTTGGCGTCGGCACCTTGCTGATGACGAGTACCGTAGCCGCCAGGGCGGATGACGACGGCGGACTCTGGATGCGGCTCAACGTCGGCCCGCTGCATCCCTGGATTGCGCCGCCTCCACCGGTAGCACGCCCCCCGGTCAGGTACTACCGGCCAGCCTGGGGATACCAGCCCCGCTACTGGCAGCGCCGCGATGAGCGTCGCGATTGGCGCCGTCGCGAATGGCGTGAACATCACCGTTGGGATCGCGACTGGCGGCATGGCGATGACTACGAGTACGACGACGGTCGCCCGTATTCCGGCTACCGCTACTAGCCGCGGATTGCCTCGTCGCGGCTTGCTGCGGCGAGGCAATCCGCGCTCGGTCGCGCCAGGGAGTTGGTATATAATCGCTCAATGAACGCGAAGGTCTATATCCAAACCCAGGGTTGCCAGATGAACGAGTACGATTCCAGCAAGATGCTGGACGTACTCCATGCCGCCGAGGGCAGCGCCGCCGCGCAGACCCCCGAAGAGGCGGACATCCTGTTGGTCAACACATGCTCGATTCGCGAGAAGGCCCAGGAGAAGGTGTTCTCGCTGCTGGGCAAGTGGCGGGAACTCAAGGCGCGCAATCCCAATCTGATCATCGGCGTCGGCGGCTGTGTCGCTTCCCAGGAGGGTGAGGCCCTGCGCCAGCGGGCACCGTTCGTCGACATCGTGTTCGGCCCTCAGACCCTGCATCGCCTGCCCGAGATGGTGGCCGAGGTGCGCCGGGCACGGGCACCGGTGGTCGACGTCAGCTTTCCCGAGATCGAAAAATTCGATTATCTCCCCGAACCGCGCGCCGATGGTCCGACCGCGTTCGTGTCTATCATGGAAGGGTGCAGCAAGTACTGCACCTACTGCGTGGTGCCATATACACGCGGCGAGGAGGTTAGCCGTCCCTTCGACGACGTGATCGCGGAAGTCGCCATGCTCGCGGAGCAGGGCGTGCGCGAGGTCAACCTGCTGGGACAGAACGTCAATGCCTATCGCGGCGCGATGGACGATGGCGGCACGGCCGATCTTGCCCTGCTGATTCGCTATGTGGCTGCCGTCGACGGCATCGAGCGGATTCGCTACACAACTTCGCACCCGGTCGAATTCAGCGACAGCCTGATCCAGGTCTACGCCGAGGTGCCGGAGCTGGTGAGCCATCTGCACCTGCCGGTGCAGCACGGTTCGGATCGTATCCTGGCGGCCATGAAGCGCGGGCATACCGCGCTCGAATACAAGGCCAAGATCCGCCGCCTGCGCAAGCTGCGTCCCGATCTGAGCCTGTCCTCGGATTTCATCGTCGGCTTTCCCGGCGAGACGGACGAGGATTTCGAGTCGACGATGCAGCTCATCGAGGACGTCGGTTTCGACCACTCGTTCAGCTTCATCTACAGCGCCCGTCCGGGCACGCCTGCCGCGTCCTACCCGGACGACGTGCCGATGACGGTGAAGAAGGCGCGGCTTGCGCGTCTCCAGGCACGCATCGACGAAATGGCCTCGGCAATCAGCCGCAACATGGTCGGGACGGTGCAGCGGGTACTGGTGACGGGGCCCTCGCGCAAGGACCCGAACTGGCTGGCGGCGCGTACCGAAAACAACCGGGTGATCAATTTCCTGGGCGATGCCTCGCTGATCGGCCACTTTGTCGCAGTGGCGGTGACCGAGGCGCTGTCCCACTCGCTGCGCGGTGCCCTGGCCAGCGCTCCGGTTTCCGCCCGCGCGGTCGGCGTCTGAACGTGTCCTTGTTGCGAGCACTCCGTGGGGCGGACCCGCTTCGATGACGGCACTGGCCCATCCGGCTTCGCTGAACCTGACGTTGGAACCCGCCAGTACCGTACGGCTGGCCAACCTGTGCGGACAGTTCGATGAGCATCTGCGACTGATGGAGCGGCGTCTGGGGGTGGAACTGAACAATCGCGGCGGCCATTTCACCTTGATCGGCCAGGACCCGGCGGCGCTGGATGTGGCCGCTCGCGTGTTGCGCACCCTGTACGAATCGGCCGGCGATGAGGAGATCACGCCGGCCATGGTCCATCTGAGTCTGCAGGAATGCGGTGCCGAGAGTCTGCCGCCGGAGGAAACCGCCGACATCCAGGCCGTCGAGCTGCGTACCCGCCGGGGGATGATCAAGGCGCGCGGGCCGCGGCAGGCGCGCTACCTGCATCAGATCCAGACCAACGATCTCGCCTTCGGCATCGGCCCCGCCGGTACCGGCAAGACCTATCTCGCCGTGGCCAGCGCGGTCGACGCGCTCGAACGCGACGCCGTGCGTCGGCTGGTGCTGGTGCGTCCGGCGGTGGAGGCGGGTGAGCGACTGGGTTTCCTGCCCGGCGACCTGACGCAGAAGGTCGATCCGTATCTGCGTCCGATCTACGACGCACTGTATGAAATGCTGGGTCCGGAGCGGGTGGTCAAGCTGCTCGAGCGCAACGTGATCGAAATCGCACCGCTCGCGTTCATGCGCGGACGTACCCTCAACGATGCCTTCGTGATTCTCGACGAGGCGCAGAACACCACCATCGAGCAGATGAAGATGTTCCTCACACGCATCGGCTTCGGCACCACGGCGGTGGTGACCGGTGACGTGACCCAGGTCGACCTGCCGCGCAACACGCCATCGGGCCTGCGTCAGGCGATCGAGGTGCTCAAGGCGGTCGAGAGCGTGAGTTTCACTTTCTTCAATGCCAGCGACGTCGTGCGTCACCCCCTGGTGCAGCGGATCGTGCGTGCCTATGCCAGTTTCGAGCAGCACTGAACAACAGGACTCTGCGGGTATCGAGGTGCAGCGCGCGCTCGATGCGCCAACACCCGACGATGCGCTGCTGCATGCCTGGACTGACGCCGCGATGCTCGACCCGGGGCATTCGGTGGTGGTGCGCTATGTCGATGCCGAGGAATCCCGGGTACTGAACCGGGACTATCGCGGACGCGACTATGCGACCAACGTCCTGTCGTTTCCGTTCGAGCTGCCGCCCGGAGTGGAGGACCCGCATCTCGGCGACCTGGTGATCTGTGTGCCGGTGGTGGAGGCGGAGGCCAGGGATCAGGGCAAGCCGCTTGAGGCCCATCATGCGCACATGGTGGTGCATGGTTTGCTCCATCTGCAGGGATACGACCACGAAACTGAGGCGGAAGCTCACCAGATGGAGACGCTTGAAATCGAAATTCTCCGACGGTTAGGCTATGCCGACCCATACGAATAAGGGAGGGGCGGGCGCGTCAATGGAAATACCGAACCGCACCCCGACGCCGCGGCAGATGCCGCTCATCGAGCGAGACTTACCCATCCATGGAAGATCGACCCAGTAGGCGCTCCAGTCACGTTGGTTGGCTGGAGCGCTTGAGCCGTGCCCTGTTGGGCGAACCCCAGGACCGCGAACAGCTGGTCGACCTGCTGCGCGGGGCACACGAACGGGAGTTGTTGGATGTCGACGCCCTGGCGATGATCGAGGGGGTGTTCGAGGTTTCGGATATGCAGGCGCGCGACATCATGGTGCCGCGCGCGCAGATGGAAGTGGTCGACCGCGGAGACAGCCTAGAAAGCATTCTGGCGAACATCCTGGAATCGGGACACTCGCGCTATCCGGTGATCGGCGATAGCCGCGACGAGGTGCTCGGGATACTGCTCGCCAAGGATCTGCTGCATTACTGCCGTCAGCCCGAGGCCCGTTTCGACCTTCAGGACCTGCTGCGTTCCCCGGTCTTCGTTCCGGAGAGCAAGCGGCTCAACGTGCTACTCAAGGATTTTCGCAACGCGCGTAATCATATGGCCATCGTCGTCAACGAATATGGCGGGGTGGCCGGACTGATCACCATCGAGGACGTGCTGGAACAGATCGTCGGCGACATCGGCGACGAACACGACGAAGTGGAGGGAGAGGGCCTCATCCTGTTGCACGAAGACGGGCACTACACCGTCAAGGCCCTGACCCCGATCGAGGATTTCAACGAACATTTCGACACGACTTACAGCGACGAGGAGTTCGATACCATCGGCGGACTGATCATCAATCGGGTGGGGCGTGTGCCCAAGCGGGGCGAGGTGATCGACCTCGACCGCTTCCGTTTCCGCGTGCTGCGCGCTGACAATCGCAGGGTGTATCTGCTTGAGCTGCGCGTGCAGCCGGCGCCCGCGCCCGCCGACGTCTCCTGATACGTATGCGTCTCGGTCTATTGCACGAGCGTGCCTGGCTCGGCGACCTGCTCGCACTGGGGAGCGGCCTGCTGACGGTGGTCGCCTTCGCGCCTTATTCGATAGCCCCGTTGGCCGTGATCGGTCCTGCGCTGCTGTTCCTCTCCTGGCTCGAAGCCACGCCGCGCCGGATGGCCTGGCGGGGCTATCTGTTCGGGCTTGGGCTGTTCGGTTTCGGTGTGTCCTGGATCACCTCGGGACTGTCGCTGTTCGGCGCACACATGCAGGCATTGGCCCTGCCGCTGGCCAGCGTATTCGTACTCGTGCTCGCGCTGTATCCGGGCATCATGGGATGGGTGGCGTCGCGTTTCGCCGGGTTGTCGGCAGCGCTGCGTCTGATCCTGATCTGGCCGGCCTTGTGGACCGCCTTCGAATGGTTGCGAGGCACCCTGTTCACCGGTTTTCCATGGCTATTGCTCGGCGACAGCCAGGTGGCGAGCGCGCCGGGTGGGTTCGCCCCGGTACTTGGAGATTATGGCGTGAGCTGGCTGGTGGCGACGCTTGCCGGCCTGCTTGTCTGTATCGTGGCCTGTCGGCGCGCAATCCTGCGCATCGGCGCAGCGGCCATGGTGCTCGTGTTGTGGTTTGGGGTCGGTGCCCTGCGTGCCGTCGACTGGACGCATCCGACGGGGGCGCCGATGCGGGTCAGCGTGGTGCAGGGGAACGTGCCGCAGCAGACCAAGTGGCGCCCCGAAACCTTCATGCGTACCCTGACCCGCTATCGCGATCTGACCCGCGCGCATTGGGACAGTCGCTTGATCGTGTGGCCGGAAAGCGCCATCCCTGCGCTGTACCGCCAGGTGGCGGGTGACTACCTCGACCCGCTCGCGGCCGAGGCCGCAAGCCATGGGTCGGCGTTGATGGTCGGCCTCTTCGTGAAGCGTGGGAAGAAAATCTACAATGCGGTAGCGAGCCTTGGAGCTGCCGCGCCGGAATTCTATTTCAAGCACCATCTGGTGCCCTTCGGCGAATACATGCCCTTCAAGCACCTGCTTGGCTGGCTCTACCGCCGCATGGACGTGCCCATGTCCGGCCTGAGCCCGGGGCACGGTGGGTACACAGTGCAGGCGGCAGGGCAGACGGTGGATGTGTCGATCTGCTACGAAGACGCCTACGGCGATATCGTGATCCGGGGGCTGCCGCAGGCCAGCCTGCTGGTCAACGTGAGCGATGACGCCTGGTTCGGCGATTCGCTCGAACCGGCCCAGCATATGCAGATCGGGCGCATGCGTGCACTGGAGACCGGACGTTATCTGCTGCGCGCGGCGAATACGGGGATTTCCGGTATCGTCGGCCCCAAGGGCGAGGTCCTCGCCCTGGCGGACCAGGACCGTACCGAGGTGCTGACCGCAGAGGTACGACCGATGGGCGGTGCGACGCCCTATGTGCGTCTGGGCAACACGCCGGTTATCGCCCTGGTGTTCGGCGTCGTACTGCTTGGCTGGTTTGCTGGGCGTTTGATCAATCGCAGTGGCAATCATCGAGGCCAAGAATCATGACTCAGATCGTTCCCATCGTGCTTTCCGGTGGCTCCGGTACGCGCCTGTGGCCGCTGTCGCGGCATGCCTATCCCAAACAGTTCATCCCTCTGATCGGCGAACTGAGCCTGTTCCAGATGACCCTGCGCCGCCTGGAGGGGCTGCCGGACCTGGGTAAGCCGTGCGTGGTCGGCAACGACGAACAGCGTTTCATGGTGGCCGAACAGTTGCGCATGCTCGGCGTCCAGGGGCGCATCCTGCTGGAACCGGTGGGGCGCAATACGGCGCCTGCAATCGCCGCTGCGGCACTGGACCTGACTGCAGAGGATCCGAAGACCGTGATGCTGGTGTTGCCGGCCGATCACCTGATCAGCGATACGGTGGCGTTTCATGCTGCCGTGAAGGCCGCTTTGCCGGCCGCACAGGAAGGCGCACTGGTTACCTTCGGCGTGGTGCCGACGCGTCCCGAAACGGGTTACGGCTATATAGAGGCCGGCGATGCGATTGGCACCGGTCCTGCGCGCCGCGTCGCCCGTTTCGTGGAGAAACCCGATCTGGCGACCGCCGAGGCCTATGTCGCGGGAGGTCATCATTGGTGGAACAGCGGCATGTTTCTGTTCACCGCAGAGCATTATCTGCAGGCCATGGAAACCCATGCACCGGCGATTCTGGAGGCCGTGCGAAGAGCTCATGCACTGGCGCGCGAGGATCTCGATTTCCTGCGCCTGGATGCCAAAGCGTTTGCCGCCAGTCCCAGCGACTCGATCGACTACGCGGTGATGGAGCGCACTCAGGATGCCGTGGTGGTGCCGCTTGACGCGGGCTGGAACGACGTCGGTTCCTGGCAGGCTCTGTGGGAGGTCGGTGCCAAGGACGCGGCGGGCAATCTTCTGGAGGGCGATGTCATCGCCCTGGACTGCCGCGACAGTTACGTGCATGCCGACCACCGCCTGGTCGCGGTGCTGGGGCTGGATGGCGTCGTCGTCGCAGAAACCGCGGATGCAGTGTTGGTGGCCCCGCGCGATCGCGTGCAGGAGGTGAAGGCGGTGGTGGGTCATCTCAAACACGCCGGACGCGAGGAAGGCGTCAACCACCGTCGCGTGATGCGTCCCTGGGGGGCTTACGAAGGCATCAGCCAGGGAGATCGGTTCCAGGTCAAGCGCATTACCGTCAAGCCCGGCGAGCGGCTGTCGCTGCAGATGCACCACCACCGCGCCGAGCATTGGATCGTGGTGCGTGGTACCGCGCGCGTGACCCGCGGGGACGAGGTCTTCACGCTGGCGGAAAACGAATCGACCTATATCCCTCTGGGCGTGACCCATCGGCTGGAAAATCCGGGGCGGATCGAACTCGAGATGATAGAGGTGCAGTCCGGCAGCTATCTCGGCGAGGACGACATCGTGCGCTTCGAGGACAGCTACGGGCGGGGCTGAGCCCGCCCATGTGCAGCGAGGCTTTATGCCTCGTTAGTGCCGTGCTCACGGCGAAAGCGCGTGGCATGGCAATGCGGGCAGGGCGGGATGCGCCCGGCCTTGCGCATCTGCAGCGTATGGCCGCACTCGAGGCAGGCGAGCACGCCCGGCCCGGTAATCTCCCCGGTTCGCCATTCGCTCGGCACTTCCCGCGAGCCCGCAGCGAACTCCGCCAGGGCGAGGCTGGTCTTGTCCGCGACCGAGGCGAGCAGGTCGAAGATGCGTGCCTCAACCAGCGTACGGTCGATCACGAACCAGCCGCCGAGGTCTTCCCCGTCGCCGCTGAGGTACTGCCCGAGATCGCGCAGATCGCGCTTCACGTAGGCCGCGAGCAGATCGGCTTCCTCGCGCGTCAGTTCACCCAGTTCTTGTGCCATGTCACGGGCGTCGTCGACCGCCTGTTCGAGCCGTTTGCCCGCCGACTCCATGGCCTCCTTGGCGCGTTCGAGCATGCGCGCATAGGCCTCGGTCAGGTGTGGTTTGGGGTCTTCGTTGCTCATGCGGGGGTTCTCCGGCGCGGGTCGATAATATGCTGATTCTAACCCATGCGCGCGCAGGGCGGCGGCGGTCGATTGCCGCGTCGAGTCCGCCGCTGGTAAGCTTCCGCACTTATTTTCGGGTGGAACAAGCCATGCAGGAGCAGTACGACGCCGCCGGGGTGGAGCAGGCCGCACAGGCCTATTGGGACGAGCACGAGACCTTCAAGGCGCGCGAGGACGCGACGCGGGAGAAATTCTACTGCCTGTCCATGTTCCCCTATCCGTCCGGGCGCCTGCATATGGGACACGTGCGCAACTACACGATCAGCGACGTGATTGCCCGCTACCAGCGCATGACCGGCAAGAACGTGTTGCAGCCGATGGGCTGGGACGCCTTCGGCCTGCCGGCGGAAAACGCGGCGATGAACAACGGCGTACCGCCTGCACGCTGGACCTACGACAACATCGACTACATGCGCGGCCAGCTCAAGTCGCTGGGTTTTGCCATCGACTGGTCGCGCGAGCTCGCCACCTGCAAGCCGGACTACTACCGCTGGAACCAGTGGCTGTTCCTGCGCCTGCTGGAGAAGGGCATCGTCTACCAGAAGACCGGCACGGTGAACTGGGACCCGGTGGACCAGACCGTGCTGGCCAACGAACAGGTGATCGACGGGCGCGGCTGGCGCACCGGCGCGGTGGTGGAAAAGCGCGAGATCCCCATGTACTACATGGCGATCACGCAGTTCGCCGAGGAGCTGCTGGCCGATCTCGACGACCTGCCCGGCTGGCCGGAGCAGGTCCGCACCATGCAGAAGAACTGGATCGGCAAGAGTCACGGCGTGCGCGTCGGCTTTCCGCACGCCATCGACGGCGGCGGCGTGCTGTGGGTGTTCACCACCCGCGCCGACACCCTGATGGGCGCGACCTACGTGGCGGTGGCCGCCGAGCATCCGCTGGCGCTGCACGCCGCCAGGGACAATCCCGAGCTGGCCGCCTTCATCGACGAATGCCGCCACGGCGGCACCTCCGAGGCCGAGATCGCCACCCAGGAGAAGAAGGGCATGGCGACCGGCTTCACCGTCGAGCATCCGCTCACCGGCGAGCCGCTGCCGCTGTGGGTCGCCAACTACGTGCTGATGGGCTACGGCGAGGGCGCGGTGATGGCCGTGCCGGCGCACGACGAGCGCGACTTCGAGTTCGCCCACCAATACGGTCTGCCGATCAAGCCGGTCGTGCTGACCTCGGCCGGCGGCGAAACCCCGGCCCCGTGGCAGGCGGCCTACGCCGAACATGGCGTCTGCATCAATTCCGGCCAGTACGACGGGCTCGAATTCGAGGCGGCGGTGGATGCCGTCGCCGCCGATCTCGCCGCCAAGGACTTGGGCGAGAAAAAGGTCACCTGGCGCCTGCGCGACTGGGGCATCTCACGTCAGCGCTACTGGGGCACGCCGATCCCGATGATCCGCTGCGCGGCCTGCGGCGACGTGCCGGTGCCCGAGGAGCAGCTGCCGGTGGTGCTGCCGGAGGATTGCGTGCCGGACGGTTCGGGCAACCCGCTCAACCGGAACGAGGCTTTCCTCGCCTGCACCTGCCCCCGTTGCGGCGGCGCGGCGCGGCGCGAGACCGACACGATGGACACCTTCGTCGACTCGTCCTGGTACTTCTTCCGTTACACTTGCCCGGACGCCGCGACGATGGTCGACGGCCGCGCCGATTACTGGATGCCGGTGGACCAGTACGTCGGCGGCATCGAGCACGCCATCCTGCATCTGCTCTATTCGCGCTTCTGGACCAAGGTGATGCGCGACCTCGGCCTGACCCAAGCGAACGAGCCGTTCCACAACCTGCTGACCCAGGGCATGGTGGTCGCGCCCACCTTCCTGCGCGAAGGCGCGGACGGGCGCAAGCAGTGGATCAACCCCGCCGACGTGCAGGTTTCCACCGACGACAAGGGTCGGCCGGTCGCGGCCACGCTCAAGGCGGACGGCCAGCCGGTCACGATGGGCGGCATCGAGAAGATGTCGAAGTCCAAGAACAACGGCGTCGATCCGCAGGCGCTGATCGACCGCTACGGCGCCGACACCGCGCGCGTGTTCATGATGTTCGCGGCGCCGCCGGAGCAGTCGCTGGAGTGGAACGACGCGGGCGTCGAGGGCGCCCACCGCTTCCTCAAGCGCCTGTGGGCCTACGCCGCCGAGCAGGGCGAGGCGGGCGAGGCGGGCGAAGCCGCGCCGGCGGGGGATCTGGCGCCGGAGGTCCAGGCGGCGCGCCGCGAGATTCACGAGACCCTGCGCCAGGCGCTGATCGACTTCGGCAAGTACCAGTTCAACACGGTCGTCTCGGCCTGCATGAAGATCCTCAACACGCTGGGCCGGCTGGGGGACGCCGCCGGCGCAGCCGCGCTGCGCCGCGAAGGGCTGTCGATCCTGCTGCGCCTGCTGTCGCCGGTGGCGCCGCACATCGCTCACCACCTGTGGCGCGAACTCGGCTACGGCGAGGATATCGTCGACGCGCCCTGGCCTGTGGTGGACGAGGCGGCGCTCGCGCGCGACACCGTCGAGCTGGCGGTGCAGGTCAACGGCAAGCTGCGCGGCCAGATCGCGGTGCCCGCCGACGCCGACAAGGCGGCGATCGAGGCGGTTGCGCTGGCCGAACCGAACGCCGTCCGCTTCATCGATGGCATGACGGTGCGCAAGATTATTGTCGTACCCGGCCGGCTGGTGAACGTGGTCGTCGGATGAATGTCGGGCGCGGACTCCTCGCGAGGACGTTGTGCGTCGTCGCGCTGGCGTTGGCGCTCGCCGGCTGCGGTTTCCATCTGCGCGGGCAGGCCGAGTTGCCGCCGGCACTCGGGCGCACTTTTTTCATCAATCAGGCCGGGGCGGGGCCAGTGGCGCGTGCTCTCAAACAGGCCCTGAGCGCCAACGGGGTGACCCTGGTCGATAACCGTAATCAGGCCACTGCAGTGCTGACCGTGCTATCGGTCGGTACCTCACAGCGAGCACTCACCGTGAGCGTGCTCAACCAGGCCACCAGCTATGCCCTGACGACCACGCTGCGGTTCTCGGCGGCAGCTATCGACGGCAGCTGGAAACTGCCGCCGCAGACGCTTTCCGTCGAAAGGCAGTACAGCCTGAGTACCACGCAGCTGCAAAGCCAGGGCGCGGAAGTCGATCTGTTGACACGCAGTTCCGCGCGCGAGCTGGCCAATCTGGCCCTGCTGCGCCTGCAGGCGCAGGCAGGACGGCCTTAAGCATGGCGCTCAAGCCTGCGCAGCTCGATGCCGAACTCAAAGGCGGGCTGAAACCCGCCTATCTGATCAGCGGGGACGAACCCCTGCAGATCATGGAGGCGGCCGACCACATCCGTGCCGTCGCACGCGAGCAGGGCTATGCGGAACGCGTGGTGCTGACCGTCGAGACCGGCTTCGACTGGCCTGCGCTGGCGGCCGAGGCCGCTTCGACCTCCCTGTTCGCCGAGCGCCGTCTGCTCGAACTGCGTCTGGGCACGGCCAAACCGGGCAAGGCCGGCGGTGCGGTGCTGACCGACTATCTCAAGGATCCGCCGCCGGATACGGTGCTGCTGATCCAGTCGGCTCGCCTGGACAAGGCGGCCGGCGCGTCGGCGTGGGTCAAGGCGTTGGAGCGAGTGGGCTGCTGGATCGCGGTCTGGCCGCTGACTCCGGCGGAGATGCGCGGCTGGCTGCAGCGGCGCCTGCAGGCGCAGGGCGTGACGGCGGACGATGCGGCCGTCGCACTGTTGCTGGAACGCACGGAGGGCAACCTGCTCGCCGCGGCCCAGGAAATCGCCAAGCTGGCCCTGCTCTTTCCCGACGGGCGGCTGGGCGAGAACGAGGTCCTGGAGGCGGTGACCGGCAGCGCCCGCTATGACGTCAACGATCTGGCCGAGGCCGTACGCGCAGGGGCCGGAGGGCGCGTGGCGCAGATACTCGATGGGTTGCGCGCGGAGGGTGTCGAGCCCACGCTGGTGGCCTGGGCGCTGGCCCGCGAAGCCCGTCTGCTGGCGCGCCTGGCTTCGGGTGCGCCGGCGGATGCCTTGTGGCGAGGTATCCCGCCGCAGCGACGCAAACCGGTGGAGCGTGCCGCCGAACGCTGGCGCGGCGGGCGTGCAGGCCTGCTGGTCGTGCTGGCCGCGCGGGCGGACCGCGTGGTCAAGGGACAGTCCACGGGCGATCCATGGGACGAATTGTTACAATTGGCCTTCGTGCTGGGCGGGCAGTCCCTGTTCCCGCCGGCCTGGGGGCTCGCCGCGGAAACCGGGCGGGTTCTGCTCTAGCCTGTTGAGGTGGTCGTCATGAGTGCAAGCAAAAGCGCAGCGGAATCCGCGGTGTCGGTCTACATGGCCGAGGTCGGCCAGCGCGCGCGCATCGCCGCACGCGCCCTGGCGCGTGCCGAGACCGATGCCAAGAACCGCGCCCTGAGCGTGATCGCGGAGGCCATCGAGGCGGCTGTTCCGCAGCTCAAGACCGAGAATGCCCGCGATCTCGAGGCCGGGCGTGCACGCGGTCTCGAACCGGCGATGCTGGATCGCCTCGAGCTGACCGACGTGCGCATCGCGAGCATGGCCGAGGGCCTGCGCCAGATCGTGGGTCTGGCCGATCCGGTGGGCGCGATCGAGGATCTCAAGTATCTGCCGAGCGGCATTCAGGTCGGACGCATGCGCGTGCCGCTGGGCGTGATCGGTATCATCTACGAATCGCGGCCCAACGTGACCGTGGACGCCGCGGCCCTGTGCCTCAAGTCGGGCAACGCCTCGATCCTGCGCGGCGGTTCCGAGGCCCTGCACTCGAATCAGGCCATTGCCGTCTGCATCCGCACGGGTCTTGCCGCCGCCGGCCTGCCGGAGGATGCGGTGCAGGTGGTCGAGACGGCCGACCGCGCAGCGGTGGGCGAACTGCTGCGCATGAAGGACAGCGTCGACGTGATCGTGCCGCGCGGCGGCAAAAGCCTGATCGAACGGGTCAGCCGCGAATCGCTGATCCCGGTGATCAAGCACCTCGACGGCGTGTGCCACGTCTACGTCGACGACAGCGCCGAGACCGAGATGACGCTGACGGTCGCCGTCAACGCCAAGACCCAGCGCTACGGCACCTGCAACACCATGGAAACCCTGCTGGTCTGTGCCTCGCGTGCGGCCGACATCCTGCCGCCGCTCGCCGCGCGCTATGCCGAGGTCGGCGTGCGCCTCAAGGGCTGCGCGCGCACGCGCGAGGTGCTGCCCCGCATCGAGCCTGCCAGCGAGGCGGACTGGCATACCGAATACCTGGCGCCGGTGTTGTCCATCCGTGTGGTGGACGGGCTGGACGAGGCGATCGACCATATCAACACCTACGGTTCGCACCATACCGACAGCATCCTGACCCAGGACTACGCTCGGGCGCGGCGTTTTCTGCGCGAAGTCGATTCGAGTTCGGTGATGGTGAACGCCTCGACCCGTCTGGCCGATGGCTTCGAGTACGGACTGGGAGCCGAGATCGGCATCTCGACCGACAAGCTCCACGCCCGCGGCCCGGTCGGGCTCGAAGGCCTGACCAGCCAGAAATACATCGTGCTGGGAGATGGACAGGTGCGTCGCTAGTGTACCTGCGGAGTCGCACGTGATCGGGCTGCTGGGCGGAACCTTCGACCCGATTCATTACGGGCACCTGCGCGTCGCACTGGAAATGCGCGAAGCGCTCGGTCTCGACGAGGTGCGCTTCCTTCCCTGCGGCGAGCCGCCGCATCGAGGCCGGCCTGGAGCCGATGCGAAGACGCGTGCGGCGCTGACCGCCATTGCCCTCGCAGGCGAGCCGGGTTTCGTGCTCGACCGGCGCGAGCTGACACGTGACGGGCCATCGTATACCTACGACACGCTGCGTTCGCTGCGCGAGGAGTACGGCGAGCAGAGGCCGTTCTGCCTGATCGTGGGCGCCGACGCCTTTGCCGGCCTGCCGAGCTGGCACCGTGCCGGCGATCTGCTGGGGCTTACGCATATCGCCGTGGCGCGCCGTCCGGGGGAAACGCCCGTGATCGCACCGCCGCTGGCGGCGCTGCTGGGGGATCGCCTGACCGAAAATCCGGCGGACCTGAGTGCCGCACCGGCAGGGCGCGTGATCTGGGTCGAGGTGACTCAGCTTGCGATCTCGGCGACCGCCATCCGCGAGCGCCTGCGGCAGGGCAGAAGCCCGCGTTTTCTCATGCCGGATGCCGTCCTCGATGCCATCCGCAAACAAGGACTATACGGTCGGGAGCCGCAACGCGCGCTCACCGACCCGGGAGTGACATGAAACCGCTACAGGACGAAGCCGTCGAAAAACTGCACCGCGTCGCCATCACGGCGCTCGAAGACCTCAAGGCCCAGGACATCCGCACCGTCGATCTGCGCGGCAAGTCGCCGCTGATGGATCTGATGATCATCGCCACCGGCACCTCGGACCGGCATGTGAGGGCGCTGGCCGGCAACGTGGCGCGCTGCGCCAAGGAGGCCGGTTTCAGTGTGCGCGGCAGTGAGGGCGAGCGTGAGGGTGAGTGGGCGCTGATCGACCTGGACGACATGGTCGTTCATGTCATGCTGCCCCGCGTCCGCGACTTTTACAACCTGGAGAAACTTTGGGTCGCGGATGTCGAGGAGCCGGCCGAATCGAGCCAGGGCCGGAGCTGAGCGGCGGCACTTGCGGTGCGTATCCATCTGATCGCCGTCGGGCAGCGGATGCCCGGCTGGGTCGAGGCAGCCTACCGCGAGTACGCGGGCCGCATGCCGCCGGAGTCGACGCTGCAGCTCGTCGAGGTGGCTGCGGAGAAGCGTGGGCGCAAGGCCGATCTCGTGCGGATCGCCGAGCGCGAGGCGGAACGCCTGCGCGCCGCCACGCCGCGCGGCGCCCGCATCGTTGCGCTGGATGCCCGTGGCCGACAGTTCGATACCCCGAAATTGGCGGTGCGCCTGTCGGGCTGGTTGCAGGACGGGCGCGACGTTGCCCTGTGGGTTGGCGGTCCGGAGGGACTGACCGACGCGGCACGCGCCGAGGCTGAACTGCTCTGGTCGTTGTCAGCGCTGACCTTTCCGCATCCTCTGGTGCGGGTCATCGTGGCCGAGCAGCTCTACCGTGCGTCGAGTATCATCAACCACCACCCGTATCATAGAGACTAAAAACGGGCGGCTGCCGGCATTGCCGGCCGTCCACTGCGAACCAGAGGTCGGGATGCTCACTGATCGAAACATGTCGACCTGGAGAGCCGGGTCCGCCTCCGCTGTCGTCGCGGGTGTCGGGTCGTGATGGTGTTCGATGCCCGCCTTCTGCTGGCGTCCGCCTCGCCACGACGGCGCGAATTGCTCGATCAGATCGGCGTGTCCTACCGTGTCGAACCCGTGGATGTCGACGAAACGCCTCGTCCAGGCGAACGGCCAGCGGATTACGTGAGGCGGGTCGCCATGGACAAGGCGCGTGCAGGTTGGGCACGCAACAACGGAGAACTGGCGGCGTTGGGTGCGGATACCACGGTCTTGCTGGACGACGAGATTCTCGGCAAACCCGTGTCGTCTGCCGCCGCAGCGGCGATGCTGGGGAGTCTTTCCGGGCGCACACACCAGGTCTGCTCGGCGGTCGCGCTGGTACAGGGAACGCGGGAGAGGGTCGTCCTGTCCGAGAGTAGGGTGAGCCTGCGAGTCATGGGCGAGGAGGAAATCGCCCGTTACGTCGCTACCGGCGAACCCATGGACAAGGCCGGAGCCTACGCGATCCAGGGTCTGGGCGCAGTCTTCGTGGCGCATCTTTCCGGCAGTTATTCCGGGGTGATGGGGTTGCCGCTGTACGAGACGGTGGCATTGCTGCATGAATTCGGTATTGGAACGCCCCTCACGAGGGGACAAGTGAGGGACGGCGCTGCATGAGCTCTGAATTGTTGATGAACGTGACCCCGCAGGAGACGCGGGTCGCGCTGGTGGAAAACGGTGTGTTGCAGGAGGTGTACATCGAGCGCAGCCGTCGCCGTGGATTGGTGGGCAACATCTATCAGGGGCGGGTGAGCCGGGTGTTGCCCGGCATGGAGGCCGCCTTCGTGGACATCGGCCTCGATCGTGCCGCCTTCCTGCATGCTTCCGACCTGCGTGACATCCATCAGGAGGATCTGCCGCCGAGCAGCGAAGCGCTCGCGCCGTCGGCAATTACCTCGGTGCTGCAGGAGGGGCAACATCTGCTGGTGCAGGTGACCAAGGACCCCCTGGGCTCGAAGGGGGCCCGCCTGACGACGCACCTGAGTGTACCCTCGCGCTATCTCGTGCTCGTACCCGCAGGTAGCAGCGTGGGCATCTCCACACGTATCGAGGACGACGCCGAACGCCAGCGGCTGCGCGATCTGGTGCAGTCGCTAAGCACGCTGTGCGAGGAACCGCAGGGGTTTATCGTACGTACCGCCGCCGAGGGTGCCGACGAAGAGGATTTGCGCCGCGACATCCATTACCTGCAGCGCCTGTGGAAGACCATTCGCGAACGCGCCGGGAGCGCGCCTGCCGGTTCACTGGTCTATTCCGATCTGCCGCTGACCCTGCGCGTGCTGCGCGATCTGGCCAATGAGGAGATTGCCCAGATCCTGGTCGATTCGCGGGAAACGCTGCAGCTGGTTAGCGAATTTGCGGGGCGGTATGTACCCGAGATGCTCGAACGCATCGAACACTACGCGGGCGAGCGGCCGATCTTCGATCTGCACGGCGTCGAGGACGAGATCCAGAAGGCCTTAGACCGCAAGGTACAGCTCAAGTCCGGCGGACATCTCGTGATCGACCAGACCGAGTCGATGACCACCGTAGACGTCAACACCGGCGCCTTCGTCGGTCACCGCAACCTCGAGGAAACCATTCTCAAGACCAATCTCGAGGCGGCGCAGGCGATTGCGCGTCAGCTCCGGCTGCGCAACCTTGGCGGTATCATCATCATCGACTTCATCGACATGAAGGAAGAAACGCATCGCACCCAGGTGCTGCGTGCCCTGGAGAAGGCGTTGGAGCGAGATCATGCGCGTAGCCAGGTGTGCGAGGTCTCGAGCCTGGGCTTGGTCGAGATGACGCGCAAGCGCACCCGCGAGAGCCTGGAGCACGTGCTGTGCGAAACCTGCCCGACCTGCGGTGGGAGCGGTTCGCTCAAGAGTGCTGAGACCGTGTGCTATGAGATGTTCCGCGAGATTCTGCGCGAATCACGCCAGTTCGATGCGCGCGAGGTGCTGGTGCTGGCTGCCCAGGAGGTGGTCGATATGCTGCTGGACGAAGAGTCTGCCAGTCTGGCCGAACTGCAGGAGTTTATCGGCGTGCCGATTCGCCTGCAGGTGGAGCAGATCTACACCCAGGAGCAATTCGATGTGGTGCCGCTCTGATCGCCTGCATGCGTTGAACGGCCGAGGCTCATGCCGAGGATATTGAGACGCCTGTTCGGCGCGCTGTGGCTCGCCGCCGCGCTGGCGGTGATTCTGGCCGCGGTACTCACCGTGGTCGCTCGGCAGATGCTGCCGATGGTTCCTGGATACCGCATGCAGATCGAGGCCGTGGCCAGCCATTGGCTGCACCATCCCGTGCGTATCGGCGGGATTGCCGTCGGCTGGCACTGGTTCACGCCCACGGTGACCCTGGACAATGTGCGCGTGATGGGCCCCTCCGATCAGGTCGCCTTGAATCTGGGGCAGGTCGGATTACGACTGGGCATCTGGAACTCCTTGATCAGCCGGCAACTCGTGCCGGGAGAAATCGACCTGCGCGGCGTGCGTGTGGTGTTAGATCGCAGCCAGGCCGGACGCTGGTCGTTGCGCGGTTTGGCACTCCCCGTACCCGCAGCGGGGGGAGGCGGCAACGGTGGCGGTATGCCGGGCTGGCTGACGCGTATCACCTATCATGTCAGCGACGCCAGTCTGGTGGTCCAAGGGCTGCCGGCAGGCGGTCACTATCGCTTTCGCAACGTCACTCTGTCGGCGCGACCGGTGGACGATGGAATTGCCGTATTCGGCGGTTTCGCGCCACCCGGGCGCGTGGGGCGACAGATTAACTTCGCAGTCGAACTGCACCGTGCTGGTAGTGCTGTATCCGGCAATTGGGAGGCCCGTGCCTATCTGGATCTGCAGGCCATCCAGCTGAGCGGGCTGCCGCTTAGACAATGGCTTCCGCGCATGCCCGTATTGCACGGGCAGATCAATGCCCGCATCTGGTCGGTCTGGGCGAACGGGCGCCCAACCAGGGTAAGCGGCCATCTCGCCGTGCAGGGGCTGTCCCTGGGTGCGGCGATGAGTTCGCACAATGCCGGATCGGGTTTGACCGATTTCAGTGGCGACCTCCGCTGGCAGGCGACTTCTGGCGGTTGGCGTCTCCAGGGGGCGGATATCCACGCGTCAGCAGGCAGTGATGCCTGGCCCACGGATGCCTTCGATGTCGCCTTGAGTGACCGCAATGGGCAGCGCACGTTTTCGGCTTGGGCCGGGTTCCTGCGCTTGCAGAACCTGACGCCCCTATTGTTGCAATTGCCTTGGGTGCCGGATGCCTGGACCGACCGGGTGGCCGCGCTAGCCCCTGCCGGCGAGTTAAGCGACCTGCGCTTGCATGCGGCGCTCCCGGCTACCGCGTCGCCGAGCTATGCACTGAGCGCGGGCTTGCGCGACTTGTCGTTGAACGCGCGCGACCGGCAACCGGGTGTTGCGGGTCTGAGTGGGACGCTCGCCCTGACGAATACTGCGGGCTCGCTCGTACTGGACAGTCCACATCTGAGTTTCGATGCGCCTGCGGTGTTTGCCGGCCCCCTGCCGCGGATGGCCCTGCACGGCGCGGTGTACTGGCGCCGCGAGACGCAGGGTGATGAGGTGATCGCGCCTGGTTTTACCCTGCAGAACCCGGATTTGGCGTTGCGCGGTCAGTTAGGACTCTGGCTGCCCGTCGGCGGCAAACCGGAAATCAATCTGATGGCACATGTGCAACGAGCCAAGGTGATGGCGACGTCCAGCTACCTGCCAGTCAAATTGCTGCATCCGGATCTGGTCAAATGGTTCGTCAATGCCCTGCAAGGTGGAGAGGTGACCGGCGGCAGCTTGTTGTTGCGCGGCGATCCGACCCAGTTCCCGTTTCGCAACCACGCCGGCGTGTTCGAGCTACATCTCGATATCCACGACGGTATGCTGGCGTATTTCAGCGACTGGCCGCGACTCAAGGAGATGCAGGGTACCCTCGATCTACACGATTTGGGTCTAAAGGCACACATCACTCAGGGCACGATGCTGACTACGCATCTCAGTGACGTGGATGTGGATATCCCTGATCTCGACAATGCGGTGCTGAGCATCAGTGGCTCTGGCGACGGGTCGCTTGGCGACGTGGAGAAATTTCTCTCATACACACCGCTTGCGCATGGCCGCAAGGCCCTATTTGCTCAAATGCGTTCGGGTGGGCACACACGCTTTGAGCTCAAACTGAGCTTGCCGTTGAGAGTCAAGGAGATGTACCGCTGGCAACTGCAGGGACAAGCCCACGTCACCCAAGGCACATTTGCGCTGACGCGAGAAGGGTTCGCTCTGAGCGCGATAGACGGGGATCTGGCATTTACGCAACGTAGTCTGAGTGCGCATGACATCAAGGCGTCGTTCCGCGGTTCTCCGGTGGTTTTGGGTGCGAGCACACGCAGCGACGGGCTGGCGACGCTGACCCTCGATGGACATCTGAGCGTTGCTCAGTTACTCGGCCCCGGGTCCGTGATTGCTCGATATGCCCATGGCGACAGCGACTGGCGTGCGGCATTGGCCCTGCCGATGACGAGTGCGAGTTACCGACGTTACGGGACAGGCCTGACGCTGGTTTCGGGGCTCAAGGGCGTGGCCATATCTTTGCCCGCCCCGCTTGGCAAATCCGCCGGCACTAGCAAGGGACTGGTCGTGCAGTTATCGCTCACGCGCGCAGATGAGCCGGTGTTTCTGCGTTATGGACCCGATTTCCAGGGTCTCCTGCAGTTGGCCGGCAAGACCGGTTGCAGGCATGTGGTACGCGGTGATCTGCGATTTGCCGCAGGGGCTCCGGCATTGCCGGCCTCGGGCGTGGATATCGAGGGCAGGCTGGCGTACTTCGATGTTGACACCTGGCGCCGCGTGCTCGATGCGATGCCGGGTTCTGGTGTGGATGCTCAATGTCCGGCGGGGCGCGGACTGATGCCTCAGACAGTCAACCGATTGCACATGCACTTCGGCATACTCGATATCTTTGGCCGGCGGCTCCATGAAGTCAGACTGGACGCGAAGCGTACCGGCAAACAATGGGCTGCGACGGTGGCTGCAAAGGAGATCAGTGGCAAACTGAGTGTGCCCGTCGCATTGCATGGGGGTACCCCGCTGCGTTTCGATCTGACACAACTTGACTTGGACGGTGCGACGCAGACTTCCTCGGGCTCCAGTAGTGAGCCCGATCCAGCCAGTCTACCCGCCCTGTCGGGACACATCGGTGCCCTGCTGGTGACGGGAAGGCGGTTGCGCAATGTCAGCTTGCGCACCACGCCGACCCGCGACGGTATGCAGATCCATCTGGCCGAGGTCGATGAGCCTCATCTGCGCGCCCGCGCCAGCGGTAGTTGGCTGCGTGAGCCTGGCGGGCATACCCTGATGCAGATTCAGCTTGAGGTAGACAGCGACGATGCCGGCAAGGCCCTCGATGCGCTCAACGTGCAAGCTGGCCTGGCTGGTGGCCAGGGACATCTATCGGCCAACCTCAGCTGGCCAGGCGGGCCAGGTCAACTGGCGTGGGGCGTGCTCGACGGACAGGCACGCTTGACGCTCAAGAACGGACGCCTGGAGCAAGTCAATCCGGGGCAGACCGGACGCCTGCTCGGCTTGCTCAATCTGGCCGCGCTCCCGCAGCGTCTGAGCCTTAATTTCGGCGATGTGTTCGACAAGGGCTTCGCCTTCGACGACATGACGAGCCGTTTTCAAATCCGCGATGGCAACATCTATACCCAGGACACACATATCTCCGGACCGGCAGCGAACATGTCGATTACCGGCCGCGTGGGCATGGTTGCGCGAGATTACGATGCACAGGTGAGTATCGTCCCTCAGGTGCAGTCCACCGTGGCCATTGCCGGTGCCGTGCTCGGTGGGCCGGTGACGGGGGCGGCGTTGTTCTTGCTCGACCGCCTGCTGGGGATTGGCAAGCAGATTAACAAGGCCGCCGAATTCCGTTATCACGTAACGGGACCTTGGGATGCACCGAAGGTGCAGGCCGAGGGAGATGACCATCCTGCAAAGCCTCCCAGCGAACGTAAGACCCCACAGATCAATCCTTTCTGACTCATCGGCGAATGTCTCGGATGCAGATGGACTGAATCTAAAAGTGCGCTACCATGACGCCATGTTGAACATGCTCAAGCGAATCCTGCTGACGCTCGGTTTCGCGGTTATCCCCTTAGTTGCGCAAGCACAGACCTCGATGTCTGGCGGGCTGATCGAGTCGCCCACCTGCGACATCTCGGCCGCACAATGGGAGAGCCCCGATCGGAGCCAGACCCTGCTCGGCGATCCGGCCCTGCGCAGATTGCTGCAGGCCTGGGCCGCGCAGCCCGGCATGCGGGTGAACATCGAATACCCGGGCGGCGAGCAGGGCGTGATCTGGGCCAACCGCATGGTCGGCTGGCTGGTCGCCTTCGGTGTGCCGAAGCAGGCAATCACCCTGTTTCCCGGCGCCGGCGGGGGCAATGTCCTCGCATTGAGTTTGCGTCCGTCCAGAGGCGGTGCATGAAGAACACCAAGGTCGCCGCGATTCAGATGGCCTCCGGTTCGAACCGCGAGGCGAACCTGCTCGAGGCTGCACGCTTGCTGCGCGAGGCCGCCCAGGCGGGTGCGCGGCTGGCCGTGTTGCCGGAGAGCTTCGACCTGATGGCGCGTACCGACGCGGAGCGTGCTGCGGCCGCCGAGGTCGACGGCGTCGGTCCGGTGCAGGATTTCCTCGCCGCGCAGGCCCGCAAGCACGGGCTTTGGCTGGTCGGCGGTACCATACCGCTGCGTTCCGACGAGCCCGGGCGCGCCTATGCCAGTTGCCTCGTCTTCGATCCGCGGGGCCAGCGAGCCGCGCGCTATGACAAGATCCACCTGTTCGACGTTTCTCTGAGCGCGAGCGGGGAGGAATACCGTGAGTCGGCGACCACCGTGCCCGGCGACACGCCCGTCACGGTCGAAACCGAGCTCGGCTGCGTCGGCCTGGCGGTGTGCTACGACCTGCGCTTCCCTGAGCTGTTTCACCGGCTGCGGTGTCAGGGTGCAGAACTGTTCGTGCTACCCTCGGCGTTCACCGCGGTCACCGGACAGGCACACTGGAGCGTGCTGCTGCGCGCCCGCGCCATCGAGAATCTCAGCTACATGATCGCGGCGGCTCAGGGCGGCTTTCATGTCAGCGGCCGCGAAACCTACGGCCACAGCCAGATCATCGACACCTGGGGCAACGTTCTCGCCAGCCGTGCCGGCGGCGCGGGCGTGGTCGTCGCGGATATCGATCTCGCGCAACAACGGCGGATCCGCGGCCAATTCCCCACCCTGGAACATCATCGGCTGGCGATGCCGGCCGTAACGGAGACGCTATGACGGACAATGCACTCGATCTTGCGCAGGCGCACATCCTTGCCCCCTCCGGGCTGGGCGAGCAGGACCTGAGCAACGCTCTGGGAAGCCTGCTCAACGGCCGCATCGACAGCGGCGATCTGTACTTCCAGCTCAGCCGGCACGAGTCCTGGGGGCTGGAGGACGGTATCGTGCGCGAGGGTTCCTGGGGGGTGGAGCAGGGCGTCGGCGTGCGTGCCATCAGCGGCGAGAAGACCGGTTTTGCCTACAGCGACGAGATCGTGCTGCCGGCGCTGCTGGACGCGGCGCAGGCCGCACGCGCGATCGCCCACGGCGGCCAGTCCGGACAGATCCAGGCCTGGCAGGCGAAGGCCGGACATGCCCTGTACATGCCGCAGGACCCGACCCAGGGCATCACGGCGGAGGACAAGATCGCCTTGCTGCACCGCGTGGATGCCGAGGCGCGCCGCACGGACCCGCGGGTGACGCAGGTGATGGTGAGCATGGCCGGCGAGCACGATCTGGTGCTGGTGGCGGCCAGCGACGGCACCCTGGCCGCCGATGCCCGCCCGCTGGTGCGCCTCAACGTGACCGTGATCGTCGAATCCAACGGGCGCCGCGAACAGGGCCACGCCGGCGGCGGCGGACGCGTCGATTACCGCTACTTCCTGGAGGGCGATCGCGCGCTCGATTACGCACGCGAGGCCGTGCGCCAGGCGCTGGTGAACCTGGAGGCGGTGGCGGCGCCCGCCGGTAACATGAACGTGGTGCTTGGCCCGGGCTGGCCCGGCGTGTTGCTGCACGAGGCCATCGGTCACGGGCTCGAGGGCGACTTCAACCGCAAGAAGACCTCGGCCTTCAGCGACCGGCTGGGCCAGCGTGTGGCGGCCAAGGGCGTGACCGTGGTCGACGACGGCACGTTGCCCGACCGGCGCGGTTCGCTCAACGTGGACGACGAGGGCACGCCCACGTCCTGCACCACGCTGATCGAGGACGGCGTGCTGGTCGGCTACATGCAGGATCGCCTCAACGCCCGCCTGATGGGGATGGCACCGACCGGCAACGGCCGGCGCGAGTCTTACGCCCATCTGCCGATGCCGCGCATGACCAACACCTACATGCTGGCCGGGCAGGACGATCCGGCGGAAATCATCGCGTCGGTCGACAAGGGGCTGTACGCGGTGAACTTCGGCGGCGGCCAGGTGGACATCACATCCGGCAAGTTCGTGTTCTCCGCCTCCGAGGCCTATCTGATCGAGAACGGCAAGGTGACGCGGCCGGTCAAGGGCGCGACCCTGATCGGCAATGGTCCCGACGTGCTCACCCGGGTGACGCGCATCGGCAACGACCTCAAGCTCGACGACGGCGTCGGCACCTGCGGCAAGGACGGACAGAGCGTGCCGGTGGGCGTCGGCCAGCCGACCCTGCGGGTCGACGGCCTGACCGTGGGCGGCACCCAGGCGTGATTCGCGAAACGCAAGTGCTATAACCGGGGTAGACACTGACCCCGGGAGGTGGCAGCCATGAAGCGTGAAACCTACAGTACCGACAACGCACTGCTCGACCAGATGAACCCTCTGCCGCAGGGGCATGGGGACGACCGCATCGTGCAGTGGCATTGCTTTCGCAACCGCAGCGAGGCGGCTGGATTCGCCGCCTCGATCCGTCTCGCCGAGGATCAGCAGGTCGTCGGCGGTCAGGCCGAGGACAGCCTTGGGCCATTATGGTGGGTCGGCGTGCGCGTCGACGACCTGGACCACTGGGGCAACCGCCAGGCGGTGAACAAACACGGCGCCAGCGCCTGAAGGCGCGGCGTCCTTTCCCAATCGAGAAGCGACAAGGAGTACCGATGAACGCGATCCGCCCTCTGGCGATGGACGAGGCTCAGCTCGAGTCGGTGGTGGGCATGGCCCTCGAAGAGGCCAAGCGAGCCGGCGCGACGGGTGCCGAGGCGGTGGTCAGCGTCGACAGCGGCCTAGCCGTGACGGTGCGACTCGGCGAGGTGGAAACGCTCGAATACCATCGCGACAAGGGACTCGGCCTGACCCTGTATTTCGGTCAGCGCAAGGGCAATGCCAGTACCGCCGACTTCCGTCCAGAGGCGGTGCGCGAGGCGGTCGCCGCGGCAGCGGCGATCGCCCGCTATACGGCCGAGGACCCCTATGCGGGTCTGGCCGATGCCGCGCGCATGGCCAGCGACTTCCCCGACCTCGACCTCGACCATCCCTGGGCGCTGGAGCCCGAGGCCGCGGTGGAGCTTGCCAAGCGCTGCGAGGACGCTGCGCGCGGCGCCGATGCCCGGATCAAGAACTCCGAGGGTGCGAGCGTGAACACCTCTCGCGGCACCATGGTTTACGGCAACAGCCACGGCTTCATCGGCGGCTACACCGGCACGCGCCACAGCCTGAGCTGTTCGGTGGTGGCCGAGCAGGACGGCGGCATGCAGCGCGACTACTGGTATACCGCGTCGCGCAACCCGTCGCTGCTGGAGGGCGCGGAGGACGTGGGTCGCGAAACGGCTCGCCGGACCGTACGCCGGCTCGGCGCGCGCAAGCTGAGCACCCGTCAGGTACCGGTTATCTTCGAATCGGACCTCGCGCGTGGACTGATCGGGCATTTCGTCGGTGCGATCCGCGGCGGTGCGCTCTACCGCAAGGCCAGCTTCCTCGTTGACCATGCCGGCCAGCCGGTGTTTCCGGCCTTCATGCAGATCGACGAACAGCCGCATCTGCCCGGTGCCCTCGGCAGTGCGCCGTTCGACGGCGAGGGCGTGGCCACCGCTCCCCGCGACCTAGTCTGCGATGGTGTGCTCCAGGGTTACGTGCTCGACAGCTACTCGGCGCGTCGGCTCGGACTCGAGACCACGGGCAACGCCGGTGGGGTGCACAACCTCACCGTGCAGCCCGGGGCGCACGATCTGGCGGGACTGGTGCGCGAGATGGATACCGGCCTGCTGGTCACCGAGCTGATCGGTCACGGCATCAACATGGTGACCGGCGACTACTCGCGCGGTGCAGCGGGATTCTGGGTCGAGAACGGCGAGCTGTGCTACCCCGTCGAGGAGATCACCATCGCCGGTAACCTCAAGGAAATGTTCGCGGGCATCGCCGCGGTGGGCAACGACGTGGACGCGCGCGGCAACATCCGCACCGGCTCGATCCTGCTCGACCGCATGACGGTCGCCGGCGAGTAATGTCCGTGCCGGGCGCGGCGGCGGAAGCCGATCCGCTGGAGCGCATCTGCGTCCTGGTCGAGGCCGCACCGGCGGCGGCCGCCTCGCTGGTGTTCTACGGCCTCGTCAAGGGCATGGCGCCGGAGCTCGAAACCCGTGGCAATCCGGTGGCGATGAGTCGGCTGCGCATGCTCGACGCCGCGCAGCGCGCGCTGGCCTACGCCTTGATGGAGCGTTACGCCGACGGAGCCAACCGCAGCCCGGAATGGGCCGCCTGCGTGGCACGCCTGGATCGCGCCGTGGCTGCCGGCTGAACCTCCCGGGACGATCTCAGGCGTCGACGCGGGCGAGAAATTCGCGGGTACGCGCCTCGCGGGGCTCGCCGAAGATCTGCGACGGCGGCCCGTCTTCCAGAATCCTTCCCTGATCGAAGAAGCAGACGCGGTCGGCCGCCTCGCGCGCGAAGCGCATCTCGTGGGTGGCGATGAGCATGGTCAGGTCGCTTTCCTCCGCCAGCTCGCGGATCACGCCGAGCACCTCGCCGATCATCTCCGGATCGAGCGCGGAGGTGGGTTCGTCGAACAGCATCACCTTGGGCTGCATGGCCAGCGCGCGGGCGATGGCCACGCGCTGTTGCTGACCGCCGGAAAGCTGCGCGGGGAAGGCGGTCAGCTTGTCGCCCAGGCCGACGCGTTCGAGCAGCGCGCGGCCGCGCGCCTCGGCCTCGGCGCGGGGCAGTTTCAGCACCCGCAGCGGCGCCTCGATCACGTTGCGCAGCGCGGTCATGTGCGGGAACAGGTTGAAATGCTGGAACACCATGCCGACCTGGGTGCGCATGCGGTGCAGATAGCGTTCGCCGGCCGGCTTCGAGCCGCCGCCGGGCAGGGGTTCGTGCCAGAGCGGGGTGCCGTCGATGTAGACCTCGCCTCCCTGGATGCGCTCCAGGGTCATCAGGATGCGCAGCACGGTCGACTTGCCGGAGCCGGAGGCGCCGATGATCACGACCTTTTCCCCGCGCTGGATGTTGAAGTCGAATCCCTTGAGGATCTCGAAGTCGCCGAAGCGCTTGTCGACGGACTGGAACTGGACGATGGGCTGGCTCATTTCCTGGCTCATTTCAGGGGGATTCCGCTCTTGGGCAGCCAGCGGTCGAGCCGGTGCACGAGGTAGGAGACGACCAGGGTGGTGAGCAGGAACAGCGCGCCCACCAAGGTCAGAGGAATCAGGTAGTTGTAGGTCTGACCGCCAATGATGTTGGCTGCGGCCAGCATGTCGAGCACGGTGATGGCCGAGAGTAGCGGTGCATCCTTGATCATGGACACGAGATAGGTGCCGAGGGCCGGGATGATGCGTGGGACCGCCTGCGGCAGCACGATGTCCTTGTAGGTGGTCCAGCGGTCGAGGTCGAGCGCGCATGCGGCCTCCCACTGGCCGCGGCCGACCGCCTCGATGCCGGCGCGGTAGATCTCGGCGCAATACGCGCTGTACTGCGCGCCCAGTGCGATGGTGCCGATGGCGAAGGCAGGCAGCGACAGCCCGAAACCGGGCAGCACATAGAACAGGAAAAAGAGCTGCACCAGCAGTGGCGTGTCACGCAGAAATTCGACCACGAAGCGTACCGGCCAGGAGATCAGGCGCAGGCGCACGCCCTGCAGCAGGGCGAACACGAGACCGAGCACGAGGGCGAGCAGAAAACCCAGCACCGTGGCCTCCAGGGTGACCTTGAGGCCGATCAGCAGGATCGGCAGGATGGACCAGGCGAAGGCGAGCATGTCGCCGCTGGTGTCCCAGTGCAGGCCGAAGAGCATCGCTTACCTCCTCGTCTTCCAGCGGCGCAGACGGTTTTCGAGCCCGCGGATCCCCCAGCTCAGCAACAGCGCAAGGCCGAAGTAAGCGAACAGGGTCACGGTGTAGATGCGCGTGGTCTCGAAGGTCAGGTTCTGCAGGTTGTTGGCGTAATAGGTGAGGTCGGCGAGGCTGATCAGCGACACCACCGAGGAATCCTTGAGGTTCTGCACCGCGAGATTGCCGAAGGTCGGCATCATCTCGGGCAGCGCCTGCGGGAAGAAAATGCGGTAGATGCGTTGCGCCGGTGTGAAACCCAGGGCGATGGCGGCCTCGCGCTGTCCGCGGGGTACGGCCTGGAGGGCGCCGCGCACGACTTCGGCCCCATAGGCGCCGATGTTCAGCGAGAGCGCTGCGATGCCGGCCACGAAGGGCGAGAGCGACACGCCGAGCAGCGGCAGGGCGTAGTACAGCCAGAACAGCTGCACGATCAGCGAGGTACCGCGAAATATCTCGACGTAGGCCGTGGCGAAATAGCGTACGGGTCGCCACTTCACGGTCTTGAGCGTGCCGAAGACGAAGGCGATCAGGACCCCCAGAGCCGAGGAGAGCAGCGTCAGCTCCACGGTCATCTGGAGGCCCTGAGCGACGTTCAGGGCGATTTGCGTAAAGGTCACGATCGTTCCTTGATCATCGCGCCTCGCCGGTTGTGGCGCTTAGTGGCCCGAGCAGAGCATCTCGGTCGAAGCTTTGCGCGCCGCTTCCACGTCCTCGTGCGAGAGACCGTAGTGCATCTCGTCCCTGGCCCAGGCCGAGGTCTTCTGGTAGGCCGCCAGTTTCTCGTCGAAGCGCTTGATGAAGGCTTTATCCGACTTGCGGAACGAGAAGGCTCCATAGCTGCGCGTGGGCTTGCCATGGTAGATCGGCTGCGTGAACGGCTCGACGCCGACCACGGCCGGGCTGCGCTTGGCCAGGTTGTGCACGGTCAGGCCGGTGGCCGCGTAGGCGTCGATGCGATGCGCCATCAGCGCCGGGATGGCGTCAGAGTTGGCGTTGATCATCACGACCTGGCTCTGCGGGATACCCATGGCCTGGGCGAAATTGAGCTCGTCAGCGCCGGTCACCACGCCAAGCTTGAGCTTGGGGTTGTCCTTGAACGCCTTGTAGCTGTGGATGCCGTGCGGATTGCCCTTGAGCACCAGCAGGCCCTCGCCGTAGCTGGAGTTGACCTTGGAGAAGGTGACCTGCTTGCAGCGTTCGGGCAGCACGTTCTGACTGGCAGAGGCCATGTCGATGCGGCCGGCCTTGACCGCCGGGATCAAGGCGCCGAAGGGCAGGACCACCCATTCGATGTGTTTGACGCCCATTTCGTGGAGCACGTGTTTGGCGACGTTGGGGGCAATACCCTGGACCTTGCCGTCCGCGCCCTTGTAGCCATACGGAATTTCATTGGCGATGCCGACCTTGATGGTGCCGGTGCTTTCGACTTGCTTGAGGAGACCTTCGGCATGCGCGCCGGGTAGGCCAATCAGGAGGATGGGAAGGAGGGTGAGAAGAGAGACGATGCGTTTTTTTGTGGAGGTCATCATTCCGTATGGGTGTGGGTTCCTTTTTTACCCTACGGGATCGTCTGGGGGCTCGCAACCCGCGTTGCCGGACTTGAAACTGGCTGGACAAAGCGGCACTAGGTCGAGACGACGAATGGCGTCGAGGGCATATTCCAGTGCACCCTCGGCGCACAGGCCGCGCAGGGCTGCCTCCTCGTAGGCATCGAGTGCAGCCTGCAGGCAGGCGGCGCGCACGCGCTCGGCAAACGCGTGTGCCTGCGGATCAGCGCAGGATGGCATCCGCGAGTCCCCATTTGCTGGCCAGAGTCTCGGTGGCGTTGGCCAGTTCCTCGGCGCGCGCCGGGTGGTTGTAGCGGCCCGAGGCGAGCCAGCGCAGCGCGGTGTCGCGGTCGGGTGCGAGCGATAGCAGATGGATCAGCTCGCCGGCCTCGGCGCCGACGATCTCCCCACCGAGCAGGGCGCCGCTGTCCATGTCGCCGATGAGACGCACGAAGCCGTCGGTGTCGTCCTGGCCGAGGGCTCGCGGCGAGGTCTCGAAGGCGGCGAAACCGACGGCGGGTTCCAGGCCCTCGTCCTCGGCGGCGTCCTCGTCCATGCCGAGGCGTGCGAGCTCCACCGCGCTGTACACGGCGAGCGGCACCCAGGTGCTGTCCTGTGCCTGGCCGCGGCCATCGACGATGTTGTTGATCGCCACCGTGGCGTCGGACAGGGCGTGATTGGCGGTCATCTCAGGGCTGGCGACGTCGCCGATGGCGTAAATGTGCGGCTGCGAGGTCTGCAGCTGCGGGTTGCGCCGGACGAATCCATGCTCATCGCATTCGATGCCGACCTTGTCCAGATCGAGCCCCTCGGTGTAGGGCACACGGCCGGTGCCGAGGCACGCCCAGTCGACCTCCACCTTGTTGCCGTCCGTGAGTTCGATGCGCACACCGTCGCCGCTGGTATCCACGGCGGCGAAGCCGGACACCTTGCGCAGGGCGACGTCGTGGCGGGCGAGGGCGTCGCGCAGCACGCCGCGCGCCTGCGGGCTGAACGGAATCTTGCGCAGCGGTTCGGAGCGCGCCAGCCAGACGACCTCCTTGCCCAGCATGGCGAAGATGAAGGCGAATTCGGTGGCGACCACTCCGCTGCCGACGATGGCCACACGCTTGCCGGCCGGCGGTCGGCTATCGAACAGCATGTCGCTGGTGAGCACCTTGCCGGCCTCGGCGACGAAGGGTTCGGGAACGTGGGCGCGGCCGCCGGTAGCAATGACGAAGGCCTCGGCCTTGAGTTCGCGATCTCCGTCGCGGCCGGCGATGCTGAGTGTGTGCGCATCGACGAAGCGGCCTGTGCCCTCGAAGGTGGCGATCTTGAGCCGCTTCATGTAGTCGACGTAGCTCTCCTGCACACTGGCGACCACACCTTCCTGATGCTCCCAGGCCGCGTCCATGTCGGCGCTGAGTGTGCCGGCGATGCCGCGCTTCGCGAAGTTGCGGCTGGCGGCGACGAGGCGGGCGGTATGGTGCCAATCCTTCTTCGGTACGCAGCCGCGGTTGAGACAGCAGCCGCCCCAGTCGGCCTTTTCGAGGATGGCCACGCGCTGCCCCTTCAGGGCGGCGAGGATGGCGGCACGGTAGCCGCCGGGGCCGGAACCGATGATGGCGATGTCGTAGGTTTCTGCACTCATGAAAGGACTCCTGTGGGTGAACCGATCAGTGCCAGTTCACCGACTGCAGATACAGGGCGAGACCGCTGCTGTCGTTACCCTCGATCTGGGTCAGTTTGACCGGTAGATCGTGCAGCGAGGGGGCCAGCCAGAAGTCGTAGCGCAGGTGCTTGGCCTTCCAGATGCGTTGCAGATGCACGGTTTCCAGCCGGCCGAGGGAGGTGACGACCGTCTCACGCCCGAGGTTGTGAAAATCGTAGTGACTGAGCTTGTCCTTGGTTTCCACCGTGGTGAAGCGCAGCGATTTGCGGCCCTGGGCGACCGCCTGCATCAGCGCGAGTTGCAGCGACAGGCGGTCGAGGGTGTCGGGTTCGATGGCGACCTTGACCCTGTCGCCGTTCTGCATATGTCCTGTCGCCTTGCCCTGCCGGCGGTCGAAGTGGATCACTGCCTCCTGGGTGGGGCCGTCGCCGCTGTGCACGAAGCGGTATTCGACCGGCAGCGGTATGGGGCCTGGCGCGAGGATGCTCTCCCCGGTGATGCGGTCATGTCGGAACCACGAAACCATCCCGGCCGGCAGTGTGACCTGACGGTAGATCAGGCGGCCGTTGCTCTCCGGGCCGAAGCTCACGGTGATGTCGGCCGCGGTCAGACCATACTGCTTGAGCACATAGTGGGCGGTGAAGAAGGGGATGCCGAAAGCGCCCGCGTCATTCGTCGCGGCCGCGGCGATGGAGGGCAGCAGCGCGGCAGCGACCAACAGTGCGGCCAGCCATTGCAACGGGGTGCGGGCGGGGTTCAGGGGTGTGGCGCCTCGGCGCCATAATCGAGCTGCCATGGTCTCTCCAACGGTATGCCGTCGAGCGTGGCACGCTTGCCGTCGAGACGCAAACGCCCCGCAACGAACCAGCCGATCGCGAGCGGGTAGAGACAATGCTCGACCTCGAGCACCCTGGAGGCCAGGTTTTCCGGGGTATCGCCCGTTCGTATGGGCACCCACCCCTGCAGGACCACCGGGCCACCGTCGAGTTCTGCAGTGACGAAGTGCACGCTCGCCCCGTGCCTTTCGGCGCCATCGGCGAGGGCGCGCGCGTGGGTGTGCAGTCCCGGGTAGGCCGGCAGCAGCGAGGGGTGGATGTTGAGCATGCGCCCGAGATAGTGGTTCACGAAGGCGGGCGTGAGGATGCGCATGAAGCCGGCAAGGACTACGAGTTCCGGGCGGTGGGCATCGATGGCGCGGGCCAGTGCCTCGTCGAAGGCCTCGCGCGAAACGTAGGCGCGATGGTCGAGCGCCTCGCCGGCAATGCCATGGCCTGCTGCGCGGCGCAACGCATTGGCCTCGGGCCGGTTGCTGATCACGGCCGCCACGCGGGCCTGCAGCCGACCGTCCCGGACAGCGTCGAGAATGGCTTCCAGGTTGCTCCCTTCGCCGGATACCAGGACGACGATGCGCGGCGTCGCCGTGTTCGTCACCGGGAATAGACCGTCCGCGGTTCGTCGCTGTCCGTCGCGTCGATCCGGCCGATGACCCAGCCGTCGAGACCCTGGGTGCGGCAGTGGGCGAGGGCGGTTTCGGCCTCGTCCCCGGCCACGATTACGACCATGCCGATGCCGCAGTTGAAGGTACGCAGCATTTCCTCGGCGTCGACCCGGCCTTGGGCTTGCAGCCAGTCGAAGATGGCGGGTCGCTGCCATGCTGCGGGGTCGATGACCGCCTCGGTGCCTGCAGGCAGCACGCGCGGTACGTTCTCGGTCAGACCGCCACCGGTGATGTGGGCGAAGGCATGTACCGGCAGCGTCTGCAGCAAGGCCAGCAGCGGCTTGACGTAGATGCGCGTGGGTTCGAGCAGCCAGTCGGCGAGTGGGCGGCCGTCGAGGGTTTCCCGTTCGAGGTCGGCGCCGGAGGTGTCGAGGATATGGCGGATCAGCGAATAACCGTTGGAATGCGGGCCAGTGGATGCCAGGCCGATGATCGCGTCGCCGGGTGTCACGCAGCTGCCGTCGAGCATCTGGGAACGCTCGACGATGCCGACGGAGAAGCCGGCCAGGTCGTAGTCCTCACCCTGGTACATGCCGGGCATTTCGGCGGTCTCGCCGCCGATCAGGGCGCAGCCGGCCTGGGCGCAGCCGTCGGCGATGCCGGCGACCACTTCGGCCGCGCGCGGCACGTTGAGATGACCGGTGGCGTAGTAGTCGAGGAAGAACAATGGCTCGGCACCCTGCACCACGATGTCGTTGACGCACATGGCGACGAGGTCGATGCCGATATGCCGGTGGCGATGCAGGGTCTGGGCCAGCTTGAGCTTGGTGCCCACGCCGTCGGTGCCGGAGACCAGCACCGGCTCGCGGTAACGCTCCCAGGGCAGGGCGAACAGGGCGCCGAAACCGCCCAGGCCGGCGAGCACCTCGGGCCGGCGCGTGGCCGCTGCCAGCGGCTTGATGCGTTCGACGAGTTCGCCGCCGGCATCGATGTCGACGCCCGCATCGCGGTAGCTCAGGCCAGGTGTGGCAGGGGTCTTGTCGATCATGGGCGTATCCGCGGAGAAGGGCGCTAATGGTATTGTCCGTGTCCTGCCGTGTAAACCGGCGCGGGTGCCTGTGGTATCTTAAAATCCGCATCGCTATACGACGTACAGGGCCGGAAGCCGCGGGGACGCAACAAGGTGAAGCACTACTATCGGTTTGCGGCAAGACTGCTCGGGTTCGCGGGTATGCTGTCGGCATTGCTACTGCTCGCGCCCACCGCCGACGCGGTTCAGGTCGCAGGTCTCTACCAGACCACGGTGCCGGTGACGGACCGCTCGGAGGCCGCGCTTGCAGCGGCCTTTACCCAGGCCTTCACGCAGGTGCTGATCAAGGTAACCGGCAACACCGGCGTGGCCGCCAATCCCGCGCTCGCCGCCGCCTTGCAGCAGCCCGCCCAGTACATTCAGCAATATGCCTATCAGCAGCCCGCCGCGCCGCCCGCCGGTACGGCCACGGCGTCGCCCGGCAGCACGCCGGGCCTGAGCCTTTCCGTGAGTTTCGATCCTCCTTCGGTGGACGCCCTGCTGCAGACGGCCAATCTGCCGCTCTGGGGCCGGGAGCGCCCGCTGGTGATGATGTGGGTGGGGGTGGACCAGTCCGGTGCGCGTTTTATCGTCGGCAGTGACGGCGGTTCGCAGAACAGTGGCGCGCGCGCCGCCCTGCAGCAGGCAGCGGATGCTCGCGGTCTGCCGGTGCTGTTTCCGCTGCTCGATCTGCAGGATCAGGGCGCGGTCAGCTTCTCCGATCTGGATGGCGGTTTCATGGATACGGTGATCGCAGCCTCGGCCCGTTACGAGGCCAATGCCGAGGTCGCCGGTGTGGTCAGGCGCGCGCCGACCGGCCAGTGGCGAGGCCAGTGGTGGCTTGCGTTCCGCGGGCGCACCGATCACTGGACGACGCTGAACCCGGATCTCGATACTGCCCTGGCGAGCGGGGTGGGCGGTGTCGCCGACCGCCTCGCCGGGCTGCTGGCGGTTACTGGTCAGTCCGTACCCGGGGCTCCCGCAGGGCCAGTCCGCGTGGCCATCGCCGGCGTGGGGAAGGTGAACGATTATGCGCGCATCGAACGCATGCTGGAGCATCTGGCGCCGATCTCCACAGCAAGGCTGGTGAAGGTGTCCGGAGACCAACTGGTATTCGACGTCGTGCCGCGGGGCAATCCCGAGGATGTTGCGCGCAATCTGGCGCTGGTCAGCTGGCTCACCCCGGAACCTGCTCCGGTAACGCCCGCCGAGCCGGCGCCGACACCGACACCGTCAAACGGTATGCTGCCGGCCGCCACGACCGCGGTTACGCTCCCGCCCAATGCCAGCGCCGTTCAACCCGCGGACATGCAGGCGGGCCTTCCGGCGAACGCGACTGCCGTTCAGCCCGCGGGTGCCCCCGTCGCTATGCCGTCGAATGCCACCGCCACGGCGGCGCCTGTCGCGGTGTTGCCGCCTGCACCCGTGCAGACCTTCTATTTCCGGTATCAGCCTTGAGCACGCGGGGCAGCGGCAGGAATGTCGCCTGGCTGATCCTTACCAGCGCCTTGCTGACGGGCTGGCTGATCTATCTGCTGGCGCCGGTCCTGACCCCGTTCCTGGCCGCGGCGTTGTTCGCCTATCTGGGCGACCCGCTGGCGGACCGTCTCGAGGCCTGGCGTCTGCCGCGCACTCTGGCGGTGGTCGTGGTCTTTCTCGGCATGGGACTCGCACTGCTGCTTGCACTGCTGCTGCTCGTACCCATTCTGGAAAATCAGATCAGCACGCTGCTGCACGCACTGCCCGGATACGTCGCTTGGATCGATGCCCATGCGCTGCCCTGGGTGCAGCAACGTCTCGGCGTGGATCTGCATGCGCTCAACCTGCAGGCGCTGCCCGATCTGGTCGCCGCGCATTGGCGTCAGGCGGGCGGCGTGGCCGCGCATCTGTTCGATACGGTGAGCCGTTCGGGACTGGCGGTGCTGGGCTGGTTGGCGAATCTGCTGCTGATTCCGATCGTCGGTTTCTATCTGCTGCGCGACTGGGATCGGCTGGTGGCCTATGTGCACGAACTACTGCCGCTGCGCTATCGCGATACGGTGGTGTTGCTGACCCGCGAGGCGGACGACCGGCTCGGCGCATTTCTGCGCGGACAGTTCTCGGTCATGCTGGCCCTGGGAACGGTCTATGCGGTGGGGCTGTGGTTGGCCGGCCTCAAGGTGGGCATCCTGATCGGCATCCTGGCCGGGCTGGTGAGCTTCGTGCCCTATCTGGGTTTCACGCTGGGCATCGTGGCGGCGGCCATCGCGATGTTCTTCCAGACCCATGCATTAATCTCCCTGTGGCCGATCGCGGTCGTGTTCGCCGTCGGACAGGTGCTCGAGAGCGCGGTGTTCACCCCGTTGCTGGTCGGCGACCGCATCGGCCTGCACCCGGTCGCCGTGATCTTCGCGGTGCTGGCTGGGGGGCAGTTGTTCGGTTTCGTCGGCATTCTGCTCGCGCTGCCCTGCGCGGCGGTGCTCGCCGTGTTGCTGCGCCACGCACACCGCGAATATCGCGGCAGCCGTTTTTTCCGCAGGCCGAGAACAGACGAGTCGGATGGCTGACCAGTTGGTGCTCAATCTTCGCCTGCGTGCGGAAACCACGCTGGAGGCCTATCTGCCGGCCGAGGATCAGAGCGAGCTGCCGGAAGCCGTGCGCGCCCTGGTGGCTGGAGATGGCGACGTGCCTCAGTTGTTCCTGTGGGGGCCGCCGGGAACGGGCAAGACGCATCTGGCGCAGGCCGCCTGCCACGAGGCCGGCGCGCACGGGCTTTCTGCGGCCTATCTGCCGCTCGCCGAACTGGCCGAGCTGGGGCCTGCCGTGCTCGACGGACTGACGTCGGTCCAGGTGCTGGCGATCGACGACCTCGACCGCGTGTGGCAGGAGCGAGCCTGGCAGGAGGCCCTGTTCGGCCTTGTCAATGAGGCGCGGACCTGCGGCGGGCGGCTGCTGCTGACCGCCTTGTCGCGCCCGGAAACAGAGCAGGTCGGGTTGGCAGATCTGCGTTCGCGACTGCTGTGGGGGCCGGTCTTCCGCCTGCGCGCGCTCGACGAGTCGCGCCTGCGGCGGATGCTGCAGGCGGGTGCGATGACGCGGGGTTTCAGGCTTGGCGATAGCGAGACGGACTATCTGCTGCGCCACGCGGCGCGCGATCCCAATTCGCTGCTGGCCCTGCTCGACCGGCTGGATACCGCCAGTCTGCAGGCACAGCGACGCGTAACCGTTCCGCTGATCCGCACAGTGCTCGAAGGCGCCTGAGCCAGCAACTTCGGTTCAGTCGGATCCGAGTTTGGCCGCAAATTGCGCCACGCGGCGTCCGAGCGCGCGGCACAGTTCGGTTTCGTGGGCACTGATCGGACGGTTGCCTTCCCCACCGCTGACGTGGCTGGCGCCATAGGGCGTGCCGCCGGTTTCGGTGGTCTGCAGTGCGGATTCCGTGAACGGCAGCCCGACTATCAACATGCCGTGATGCATCAACGGCAACATCATGCTCAGCAGCGTCGACTCCTGTCCGCCGTGCATCGTGCCGGTGGAAGTGAAAACGGCGCCGGGTTTGCCCGACAGGGCGCCGGAGAGCCACAGGCCGCTGGTCTGGTCGAGGAAATACTTGAGGGGAGCCGCCATGTTGCCGAAGCGCGTGGGGCTGCCGAGGATCAGTCCGGTGCAGTCCTGCAGATCCCGCATCTCGGCATAGGGCGGTCCCTGATCCGGGATGGCGTCTTCCACGGCTTCGCAGGTTGCGGAAACGGCGGGCACGGTGCGCAGGCGTGCCTGCATGCCGGGAATTTCCTCGACGCCGCGTGCGATGCGGCGTGCCATGTCGGCGGTGCCGCCGCGGCGGCTGTAATAGAGAACCAGAATTTCACTCACCGTCGAACAGCTCCAGCACGCATTCCGGAGGTCTGCCGATGGCGGCGCGGTTGCCGTTGACCACGATCGGGCGTTCGATCAGGCGCGGGCGCTGGAGCATCGCGAGGATGAGGGTTTCCCGGGTCAGGCCCGGATCGTCGAGATTCGCCTCGGTATATTCGTCCTCGTGTCGACGCATCAGTTCGCGCGGCTCCAGCCCCAGCAGGTCGAGAATACGGCTCAGGGTTTCCTGCGAGGGTGGGTTTTTCAGGTATTCGACGACGCTGAGTTCGATACCGCGTTCCCTGAGCAATTCGAGGGTTGCACGCGATTTGCTGCAGCGTGGGTTGTGGAAAATCACCACTTCGGATGTTGCCATGCCTGAATGTCCTCGGTGCGGGCGGTGGGTGCGGGCGGGCGGCGTTCGCTTGACCGACCGATGGCCGGATGCTAGCGTCGCGTCGAATGCGCCGGGTGTGTCGGGCGCAAATCATAAACGGTTGCGCAGCCCATGGGAAAACGCCTGATCATTGCTACTGTGCTGTTGAGCGGTTTGCTCGCTGCCTGCGCCACTGCGCCTGTGCAGGAAATGAGCGATGCCCGCCAGGCCTTGCTGGCCGCGCGCGAGGCCGGTGCCGCCACCCGCGCGCCACAAATCTATTCCAGGGCCGAGGCGTTGATGCAGCGCGCTGAGGATCAGTTGAGCGTCGGTGGTTATGCCTCCGCTAAGAAGCTTGCCGAGGAGGCCAAGAAGGCCGCGCAGGAGGCCCGGGATAAGGCGCTGGTCCGCTAGTCAGACTCACACTGGTTATCACTGGAGCCTTCCTTGACACCCCCCTGGGTGGGTGCTAGCTTCATCAGCGTCATTCAGGACGGCGATATCGGCTTAGAAATCAGCGGTTATTGGGCGATTTGGGCATCATTCTCAAAAATCATAACGACTCTGGAGTGCGACTTATGAAAATCGGTATTACCCGTTCGGTTCTACTGACGAGCACGGTTCTGTCGCTCGGGTTGCTGGGTGGCTGCGCCACCACGGCGGAACAGCCCGCCGCACCTGCGGCCACGCAGAACATGGCCGAGCAGAATGCCGCACAGGCTATCGCCGCCGCGAAGGCGACCTATGCTGAGGCCGAAGCCAAGGGATACGCTTGGACCACCACCGCACCGCTGATTGCGAAGGCCGAAGCAGCCTACAAGTCGGGTGATTACACCAAAGCCAGTGCACTGGCGGACAAGGCCAAGTTGCAAGCCGAAGGTGGTATCAATCAGTACTACCTTGCGATGGGTACGCGCAATCTTGAGAAGCTCCGGGGCATGCAGAGCGAGATGACGCCTGCCCAGCAAGCGCAGCTGAAACAGGCGGAAGGTCTGTTCCACGACTCCAAGGGCAAGGCGCTCTACGATTTGACCGAGCAGATGCTGAAGGAAATGGAGAGCGCCAAGCGGACCAGCGTCATGGTGAGCAAGGGCGATACGCTGTGGGGTATTGCGTCCATGCCCATGGTGTACGGCAATCCCTATGAATGGCCGCTGATCTACAAGGCCAACTCGGGCAAGATCCACGATCCCGATCTGATCTACCCCGGGCAGAATCTGACCATCGATCAGCATGCCAGCCAAGCGGCTATCGATTCGGCTATCTACCACGCCAAGCATCGCGGCGCCTGGAAGCTGGGTCAGCCTACGTCCAGCGACCTGAAATATTTGAAGGGCGGTATGTAAGGGCTCCGCGCGAGAACAGGTAGATGGCGGCCGCTTCGCGCAGGCCGAGAAAAGGGGCCTTTCCAGGCCCCTTTTCATTGTCCAGGCTCGGGCCGCGCATGCTTGGCCTGGTTGATTTCATATTCGCGACGGGCAAGCGCTTCGTTCTGGATGGTTGTTTCCGTACAGCGGGCAGCCTGACCTTCACCACCCTTCTGTCGCTGGTGCCGTTGATCACGGTGCTGTTCGGCGTGCTCAGTCTGTTTCCGGCCTTCCGTGACATGACTTCGGATTTGCGGCACCTGCTGGTCAGCCAGTTGGTACCGACATCTGGGGAGTTGGTGCAGCATTACCTGGTGCAGTTCAGCGAGAAAGCCTCGCGTCTGACCCTGGTGGGTTCATTGTGGCTGCTGGTGACCGCGGTGCTTACACTGTCCACCGTCGACATGGCCCTGAACGCCATCTGGCGGACCCGTCGGCATCGCGATACGTTGGTCGTGTTCATCGTCTACTGGACCCTGCTGACCCTGGGGCCGCTGCTTTTCGGCACCGGTTTTGCCGTGACCTCCTACGTGTTCGCGAAGTACCGTGCCTTGATGGGCACGTCACCGGACGACGACTGGCTTGCCTTGCATGCGCTGTCGCTGTTTCTCGAAACACTCACCTTCACGCTATTGTTCGTTCTCGTGCCGAGGACCCGGGTCAGTCTGAAACATGCCCTGGTGGGTGGCGTCTTCACGGCGCTTTTGTTCGAGGCGAGCAAGCGTGGGTTTTCCTTCTATGTGTCGCACTTCAAGAATTATGAATTGATCTATGGCGCCTTTTCCGCGGTGCCGATCTTCCTGATCTGGATCTACCTGTCGTGGCTCATCGTGTTGCTGGGTGCCGAGGTCACCGCTTGCCTGACGCTCGACTGCCACCGTGCCCGAATGGATGACGAAACCGCCCGTCGCTCGCTGCGGCTGGCCGTGCGTTTGATCGCCCGGCTGGGCGAGGGGCAAAGGCAGGGCAGAGGTGTGGGTCTGCACCAGCTGGCGACCGGCGAGCCCGTGTTCACCCAGCCGCAGGTCGAAACCATGCTCGAGCACCTCGCCGATCTCAAGATTGCCAGGCAGGTCGGTGCGGACTGGCTGCTAGTGCGGGATCTGCAGGCGTTGAACCTGTATGAGTTTTACACTCGCGGCGATTTCTCGCTGCGTCCGAGTGGGCCGCATGGTAAGGATTGCGAGGCACTAGACGAACGGATGGACGTCTTGCTGGCTGAGGCGGAGTCCGGTTTGAAGCCCGCTCTCGATATCTCCCTGGGGGCGTTGCTTGCAGCACAGTCCGCGGCAGGCGGGGACACTACTAGGCCCTCGGTTCGCGAGGGGGATGCATGACCGTCTGCCGTCGTTGGTGGGTTGCGGGGCGCGTTCAGGGGGTATCGTTCCGTGCCGCGACCCGCAGCGAAGCGCATGCGCTGGGGTTGATCGGCTATGCGCGCAATCTCGCTGACGGTCGGGTGGAGGTGTATGCCTGCGGATCGCAGGTTGCAATTGCGGCCCTCGATGCGTGGTTGCACCAAGGGCCGCCGGTTGCCCGCGTGGACGATCTGAAAATGCTCGAGGCGGCCTGCGAGGAGGGTCTGGACGGGTTCGAAATCCGCTTCTGACGCGTCTCAGGCGTTTCCGCGCAGGAATTCGACCAGTCGGTCCATCGGTATCTGGCTCGGAGCGTCGTCGCGGCGACCCTTGTATTCGATCTCGCCGGCATCGAGAGCGCGCTCGCCGAGCACGAGGCGATGCGGGATGCCGATGAGTTCGAGGTCAGCGAACATCACGCCGGGACGTACATCGCGGTCGTCCAGCAGGACCTCGAAGCCGGCCTCGGTCAGCTGCACGTAGAGCGCCTCCACCGCCTCGCGCAGGCGAGCCGACTTGTGCAGCCCGATGGGCGCGATGGCGACCTCGAAGGGAGCGATCGGTTGCGGCCAGACAATGCCGCGGTCGTCGTGGTTCTGCTCGATGGCGGCGCCGACGATGCGCGACACGCCAATGCCATAGCAACCCATGGCCATGACCTGGGGCTGGCCGTTCTCATCGAGCACGGTGGCGTTCATGCGTTCGCTGTAGGTCCGCCCTAGCTTGAAGATATGACCGACCTCGATGCCGCGGACGATGCGCAGCCGTCCCTGACCATCGGGACTGGGATCGCCTGCTTCGACGTTGCGCAGGTCGGCGACCGTGCCCAGCGGCACATCGCGTTCCCAGTTGATGCCGAAGTAGTGCCGGCCGTCGATGTTGGCGCCGGCTGCGAAATCTGCGACTGCAGCGGCGGCGCGGTCGACCACACAGGGGATGGGCAGTCCGACCGGGCCGAGCGAGCCGGGGCCGGCGCCGATGGCGTTGCGAATCTCGGCCTCGTCAGCGAATTGCAGCGGCACTGTCACCTCGGGCAGCTTCTCGGCCTTGATCGCGTTGAGCTGATGGTCGCCACGCAGGATCAGTGCGATCAGTCCACCGCCGCGGGCCTCGCTGGCATGCACGATCAGGGTCTTGAGCGTGCGTTCGACCGGCAGCTCGAACTGTGCGACCAGATCCTGAATGGTTCTGGCGTCGGGCGTATCCACCTCACGCAGGGTCTCGGCCGGCGCGGGCCGGGTCTCGGTCGGCACTGCGCCTTCGGCCAACTCGACGTTGGCGGCATAGTCGCTGGTGTCGGAAAACGCGATCGCGTCCTCGCCGGCGTCGGCGAGGACATGGAACTCGTGCGAGGCATTGCCCCCGATCGAACCGGTGTCCGCGGCGACGGCGCGGAAATCCAGACCCAGGCGGGTGAAGATATTGGTGTAGGCCGCGTACATGCGCTGGTAGGTCTCATCCAGCGAGGCGTCGTCCAGGTGGAAGGAATAGGCATCTTTCATCACGAATTCGCGTGCCCGCATCACGCCGAAACGCGGCCGGATCTCGTCGCGGAACTTGGTCTGAATCTGGTAAAAGTTCAGCGGCAGTTGCTTGTAGCTACGCAGCTCGCGGCGCGCGATGTCGGTGATCACCTCTTCGTGCGTCGGGCCGAAGCAGAACTCCCGCTGATGGCGGTCCTTGAGCCGCAGCAGTTCCGGACCGTACTTTTCCCAGCGCGCGGACTCTTGCCAGAGATCGGCCGGCTGGACGCAGGGCATGAGCAATTCCAGCGCGCCTGCGGCATCCATTTCCTCGCGGACCACGCGCTCGACCTTGCGCAGGATGCGCAGGCCCAGGGGCATCCATGTGTACAGGCCCGAGGCGAGACGGCGGATGAGGCCCGCCCTGAGCATGAGCTGGTGGCTGGTGATCTCGGCCTCGGCGGGCACTTCCTTGAGGGTCGTGAGCGGGAATTTGGATACGCGCATGGGTCGTGGTGTTCGCTTTCGTGAGTGAAGAGGAGGCAATCTCGCAGCAGTGGCTGCGTGGCGAGTATTTTGCCGGGAATCCGAGCCTAGAAGGTAGTGCCGTCGTGTCCCCAAAGCTGCCCGGGTACATTCTCGAACAGGATGTAGGTTCGGCTGCCAGGAATGCCCGCATGACGTTCGATCAGCTTGCACAGGGCCTGGCTCAGGTCCTGCGTCATGGCATCGGGTAGTCCGATGCTGTGCAATTCCAGATGGGCGGCCGGCCCCTCCTGTCCACCGAAACGCAGGTCGGGGTTGTATTGATGCCTGACCATCATGTACGACTCCGGCTTGCCCAACAGCCCAGCGACCAGCGCGGAAGACTCGGTCAGCAGGGCTTCAACCCCGGACGCCTCAAGAGAGCGATTGATCTCTATGCTGAGGAGTGGCATGGATCAACTTTAATTAGGAGCAGTATTGAGCAATGAAGGATTTGGCTTCCTTCAGGTGTTGTGTGCGTTGGGCATCGCTCATCCACCTTACACTGCCGTCAGGCTTGACGATGCGGATGCGAACGGGCATCTGCAGCGTTGTCACGTCCTTCCTGGCAATTTGGCAGCGTTGCTTAAGATCAGGGATCTCATTGCGATCGACCCGTTTAGGGCCATTTTGTGACGTGTCTTCAGGTGTTTGGGTGGTGCTGCCTGTGGCTGCAGATGGTGAGTCCGATATCGAATCGCCGCTTTGAGTCTTGACTACGGTATACGGACCTTTAAGCGGCGGCAGTTGGCTGTAATGGGTAACACCGTTGCCGTCGAGCCATTTGTAAGCGTCAGCGGCAGCAGGAAGAGTGGAACCAAATGCCAACGCTGCGGCTAGACTGACTATGCATGCTTTCAGCCTCATGATAGTTCCTGTAACGGGAATTGGTTTAAGTGTAGCAAATCATCCTATCCAACCCTAAGAAAACGGCTCATTGTACGCGATGGTGCTGCATATGCCTTCGAAACTGCCGATATCCTTTCTTAGAACTCACATAATTCCATGGCCAGTTACTAATTGATAGCTGTGATGGGGGGATGAGTTAAGGATAATTCTTGAATATATCTTGGTTCGCTTACATGCATCCTGTCATGTTGCGTTCAATACAACGAATATGGTCGTGAGCGACGTCGTTCATCTTTAAGTTTGAGCGCGAAGCTTTAGTACGTGACAACATGTCAATCGAGAATAAACTGGAAAATATTCGAGTATGGATTGGTAGGTTGACTATTAGATTATTACTGTTTTCTAATATACGGATTGGGTAGCGTATAGCGCGCAGGCAGGGCTGACAGTTGAGCAAAGGAGCATGCACGTGCAGATGATGGTTTGTCCTACCGATTGCTGGAAGGGTGCATTGGTTGCGCTCCTGCTCGCCGTCGTTGTGGGGCAGCCGGTAATGGCCGCCGGGGACAATATCGCGGGAAACAGGATCAGTTTCGCGAAAGCCGTCAATATGGCTCTGGCGCAGACTCCCGAGATGCTGAAAGCACAAGCGCAGATCGCTGAGGCACGGGGTGGTGTCCGTCAGGCGCGAGGTCATTTACTGCCGAGCCTGAGCGCTTCATTTACCGGCATGGGCAGCGATAATCCGCTTAACGTCTTCGGGATGAAGCTCTCCCAGGGCAAGGCGACGTTCAACGATTTCGGTGCTAACCAGTTTCTGGGTCCACAGACCCTGGGAGTCACACCGAACAATCTCGACAACCCGGATTGGTATCGCAACTACCAGCCCAAGCTTTCACTGCAGGTTCCGGTCTATAACGGGGGCCAAATCTGGGGTGGTCTGTCCCAGGCGCGTGCCTACCTTGCGGCAGCGCGACAAGGTGACCAGGCTGCCCGACAGCACATGATTTATGAGGTCCTGAGCGCCTATGAGGGCGTGAATAGTGCACAGTCCTTCGTGGGTGTCGCGGGCAAGGCGATTAACGCCGCCAAGGCTTACGTGAAAATCAGCCAGCATCTGTTCGCACAGGGCGTCGTTTCCAAAAGTGATCTTCTGCGTGCAGAACTCAACCTTACCAATGCGCGCCTGCAAGGGGAGGAGGCGCGCAACGCGCTGGCAGATCGGCGGGCCGAGCTGCGGATGCTGATCGGATTGCCGCCCGGGACCCCTTTGCAAATCACGCAGACAATCAGTGCCATATTGCCCCGCATGGGGCTCGCAGAGCTCCGTCGACAGGGTGCGGCGGCCAATCCTGGGGTGCGTGCGCGCCTGTTCCAGGTCGAGGCGGCACAGGCGGGTGTGAGCATGGCGCGAGCCAGTTACTTGCCGCACTTCAATATCCAGATCAGCCGCGAATGGAACAGTCCGTCGCTCGACGGGGGCAGGCCTTCATACACTATCGCTGGCGTGTTGAGCTGGAACATTTTCGATTTCGGCGCTCGTAGTGGTGCCCTGGATACAGCCGAGGCACAGGTAATGGAGCGCCGTGCGGAGGCCCGACAGGCGCGCGAAAGTACGGAGCTGGCTGTGGACAAGTCGTGGCGCGCGGTGCATCTGGCGGGAGAGCGGGTGGCCGCGCGTAAGTTGGGTGTTGCGGAGGCGAGCGAGGCCGAACGGCTGGCAAGACTGCGCTACGAAAAGGGTGTATCCACGATCGCCGACCTGCTGTCCGCGCAGGCCGCACTTGATCAGGCCCGTAGCCAATTGGTGGCTGCGCGCTATCAGGAGGTGATGGCGGGCGCTTCGCTGATGCTGGCGACCGGGCAGTTGCACCTTTCCGCGCTACGTGCCGTACCACTGGATACACCTTGACCCGACGATATTCATGACTTTGGAAGCGACAAACATGTTGATGCAATCAGGTAAATGGATTTCGAGGGTGGTACCTTTGCTGGCGCTGGGTCTGCTGGCTGGCTGTGGCGGTAAGGAGCAGGGCTCGAGTGCGCACATCGCGTCTGAGGCTGCAGTGTCGGCTCGAGTCGAGACGGTGGCCATGCGCAGTTTGCCTGCCTATGCGGATTTTCCCGGCTCGGTGACCTCTGCCGACCACGTTGTGGTTGCCTCGCGGCTGATGGGCTATGTGCAGGGGTTGCGGGTGCACGATGGACAGCATGTGCGTGCCGGCGAGCTGCTATTGACCATCGATCCGAGCGACGTCAGGAACGGTATTGCACAGGCCAAGGCGAATCTGGCCAAGGCCGAGGCGGCGCTGGCCGATGCCGCCGCCAACCAGAAGCGTTACAAGTCACTCTACGAACAGCAGGCGGTTCCCGCGCAGCAGTATGAGCGCATGCACCTGGCTTATCAGGTCGCGCGGGGGAACGTCCAGGCGGCACGTGCTGCCCTGGCCAGCGCACGTACCCAGCTGCATTATGCCGAGGTGCGAGCGCCTTTTGCCGGTACGGTGGTTGGCAAACAGGTCAGCGATGGACAGCTGGCAGCACCCGGTCAGCCGTTGTTGACGTTGGAGGGGGCAGCGCATCTGCAGGTGGTGACCCAGGTCAGCGGGCAGGCCTACGATCATCTCAAGCTGGGGCAGCGAGTGGCGGTCGAAGTGGGCGGTCTGGGCGCGGCGCCGTTGACGCTACAGGCGACCGTCGAGCGTTTGGTGTCCTCCGCGGATCCGATGACGCATACGCATACGGTGAAACTGGCCCTGCCTGCAGCTAGCCAAGTGCAACCCGGCGACTACGTTCGCGTGCGCATCATCGTGGGTCAACACAGCGGTATTCTCGTTCCGGCTGCCGCGGTACAGCGGCGTGGCGGAATCGACGGCGTATTCGTGGTCGATGCGCATGGCGTGGCGCATTTCCGCATGGTGCGTCCGGGTGAGTCCGTCGGTGGCGACGTCGAGATCATGGCGGGCCTGGTCAGTGGAGACCGGGTCGTGATTTCGGCGCAGGAACAGCTGGACAACGGCGATCGCGTCAGCGCGGAAGGGTAAAACATGAGCGCTCAGCCGGAGAATAAGCTCAATCTTGCCGGGCGATTGGCGCACGGCTTTCTGGAGTCGAAGATCACTGCCCTGATTATGCTGGCCCTGACCTTGTTCGGGACGCTGGCGATCATGGTGACGCCGCGTCTGTACAACCCTGAAATCGTGGTGCCCGCCGCATCGATCCTGGTGATGAGCCCGGGGCGCAGTCCCGACGAGATCGAGAATCATGTCGTCAGGCCGCTCGAGGCGTTGATGGCCGGCCTGAAGGGCGTAAATCACACCTACGGCTATGCGGTCAACGATCTCGGCGTGGTCACGGTGCAGTTCCAGGTCGGTGCCAACGAGGAGCGCAGCCTGCTGCTGCTGTACAACCAGCTGATGCGCAATATGGACAGCCTGCCACCGGGTACGCGTCAGCCACTGGTCAAGAGTATTGGAATCAATGACGTCCCGGTGCTGGCTGTGACGCTGAGTTCCGACAAGCTCGGCGAGGTGGGCTTGCGTGAACTCGGCGAACGTGTGCTGCAGCAATTGCGCAGCGTGCCGGACGTGGGTGTCAGCAGCGTCATTGGCGGCCAGCGCCCGGCCGTGAACATCCACATCGAACCCGGTCGTCTGGCGGCGTCAGGTGTCAGTCTGGATCAGGTCATCAAGATGCTGCGGGCATCCAATGTCGTTATGCCCGCTGGTCATTTGGTCAACAGCAACCAACAGATCGATCTGCGGGTGGATGGCGCCTTTGCCAGCGTGAGCGGTCTGGGCGACATTGTGGTGGGCCAGGCGCACGGCAAACCCATTTACCTCAAGGACGTAGCCAAGGTCCATTACGGCGCGCGTAGCCATGATCAGTTCGTGACCGAGGCTTATGGTGCCGCCGATGCCGGCAAGGTGCATGGTCTGGCCAATGCGGTGCCTGCGGTTACGCTCGCCATCGGCAAGCGCGCCGGGGCCAATGCCGTGACCGTGTCTCAGGCGGTGCTGAACAAGTTGCATCGGCTGGAGCGCGAGATGATTCCAGAGGGCGTGCATGTCAGCGTCAGTCGCGATTACGGACGCCGCGCGAACGATGCCGTCAATACCCTCATGGAGCATCTGGTGGTCGCCATCATCGTGGTGGCATTCATCCTGCTGTTCTTCCTCGGCTGGCGTGAGGCGGTGATCGTGACCCTGACGGTGCCGCTGACGCTGTTCGTGGTGCTCGGCGTAGGCTACGTGATCGGCCAGACGATCAACCGGATATCGCTATTCGCCCTGATCCTGTCGTTGGGACTGCTGGTCGATGCGGCCATCGTGGTGATCGAGAACATCCATCGCCATCTGCATCACAGTGACTGCCGCGATTACGGCAACATGCTGATACGTGCGACCAACGAGATCGGTAACCCCACCAATATCGCCACCGTGGCGGTGATCCTTGCCTTCATCCCCATGGCCTTCGTCAGTGGCATGATGGGCCCTTTCATGCGCCCGATACCGATCAATGTTCCGGTGGCGATGGTCGCTTCGCTGATACTGGCCTATATCGTGGTGCCTTGGGTGGCTTATCGCTGGCTCCGCGGCAAGGCGATGGCCTCACTGGCACGTCAGGCCGATCTGGAAGATGCCGGACATTCCTCGCGAGACTGGCTCCATCGCAGTTACGTCGCTGTAATTCGTCCTCTGCTCGCCAGTGGGCGCAAGCGAACAGTGTTTTTCTCCGTGGTGATTTTGCTGCTAATTCTCTCGATGCTAATGCCGGCCTGGCAGTTTATCCGCCCGTCGGGCATGAATGGCCCACTCAGCCCGCTGGGGGTCAGTTTACAGATGCTGCCTGACGGCAACGTCAGTACCTTCGTTGTGGAGATCGATACACCGGCGGGAACTGCCCTGGCCGAGACTGGGCGGGTCGCGCAGTCGGTCGGAGAGGTGCTCTCAGCCAACCGCTATGTGCGTCACTACCAGACCTATTTGGGGCGCACCGGGCCGTTGAGTTTCGCCGGCATGGTACGCGGTGACGCGCTGCGCAAGGGGAGCAATCTGGCGCAGATCACAGTGAACCTCGTAGGCCGCCATGATCGCCCGCACACCAGCGTGGTCGCCACCGAAATATGGAAGGCTATGGCCCAGGTGCGCCAGGCGTTTCCTTTGAGCCGAATCAAGTTGTTCATGACCCCGCCTGGGCCGCCGGTGCGCTCGCAGGTGCTCGCTGAGCTTTACGGACCGAACTACGCGACCCTCCGTCAGACCGCCGCATTGGTGAAGCAGGACTTCGAAAAGGTCTACGGCATGATCAACGTCGACGATTCGGTTTCGGCGAACGCACCCGAATATGTCGTACATGTCGATCAGCGCAAGGCCATGCTGGCCGGTGTTGCTCCTGCCGCTGTGGCGAAGCTGATCCACGACTACATTGCGGGCATCGACGTGGGCACCTTGCGTCTCAAACACTCGCCTGAACCGGTAACCCTGATTCTCCGACTCAAGCGGGCCGACCGCTCATGGATTCAGCAGGTGCGTGACCTGCAGATCACTAACGCACAGGGGCATCCGGTGCCTGTGGGTAGTCTTGTTCGTATCGAACCTTCCAGTTTGGCCAAACCGATCCTGGATCGCGATCAGCACCCGGTGGTCTATGTCATGGGCGATATGCTGAACGCGAGCCCGATCTACGCGACGCTGACCCTGAACAAGCTGCTGGATGGCGCTACGCTGGCTAACGGGGTGAAACTGAGCACGGCCAATCTCGGTTTCGTAGACGCACAGCCGCATGACGTGACTCACTATCAGCTGCTGTGGGGTGGTGACATGCGCCTGACCCTGGATGTGTTCCGAGACCTGGGCGCGGCCTTCATCGTCGCCTTGGTGTTCATCTATCTGCTGCTGGTGGCCTACTACCAGTCGTTCGCCCTACCGATCATTGTGATGGGCGCGATCCCGCTGACTCTGGTCGGTATCTTCCCGGGGCATTGGCTGTTCAATATGCCCTTCAACGCAACTTCGATGATTGGGTTCATTGCGCTGGCCGGTATCGTGGTGCGCAATTCGTTGCTGTTGATCGACTTCATCCTGGAGTACCGCAAGCGTGGCTATCCACTCGTCGAGGCGGTTGTCGAGGCGGGGGCGATCCGTTTCCGCCCGATCCTATTGACCGCGCTGGCGATCATCTTCGGTTCTTCAGTGATGGTCAGTGATCCGGTGTTCGGCGGCTTGGCGGTCTCGCTGATCTTCGGAACCCTGGCGTCCACGCTGCTCACCCTGATCGTGATTCCTCTGATGTATTACCTTTGGCAGCGGCGCGAGGATTCACGCGCTGCCTGAGGACTGGGACGGCGCTTCAGTCCGTGTCGCGGTGTTCCTTGCGGGTTCGCATCAGCTCGCGCAGCATGGCTTCCTGCTCGTTGAACGAGGGCGGTGTGCTGGCGCTGGCCGAGCTTTCTGCCGGTGTCGGCGCGTTCCCGGACATCGGTTGATGGCCCGCTCGCTCACCCGCCTTGATTTGCAGGTAGTCCTCCAGGCCCTCGTCGACGTAGCGCCCTCGGTAACCCGGCGGCGGTGCCTGACCCGGCTGCAGGAACTGACGCATGCGCAGGGCCTTGTTGAACGCCACACAGTGACGAGGTACCCAGAACAGGTCGAAGACCAGAAACGCCAGCACGACGGCGCCCACGGAGATCCCCGCGATGACGCCGAAACGCCAGCCGGACCACAGCGCGGACAGGCACAGCAGCGGGTAGGCGATGGCGCCCACCGGTTCGCGGAGGTACCAGCGGTGCAGGCCAAGGGGGAAGCCGAGCATCAGCGGGAAGGCCGTGGACGTGCGCCGCATGGCGCGGTTGTAACGCACGTTCAGGGTTTGTAATCCCTCGCCTTCCAGGTCCAGCTTTTTCCATGCCTCATGCATTGTTCGGCTCACTGCGACCGTTTGTCGCGATCTCGACAGGTTGTGGATAATACGACGCGTTTTCAGTTTCCCGAGCGCGTGCGGGCTGCTAGTATGCACCGACTTACACGCCGATCCCCTTGAGGATTTATTCGATACCGTGGCTGATCGCAGACTTCAGGTTTTCTATACCGTCGCCAAGCTGCTGAGCTTTACCAAGGCGGCTGACACCCTACACATGACACAACCAGCGGTGACGTTTCAGATCCGCCAGTTGGAAGATCACTTCAATACACGGCTCTTCGACCGCACGCACAATCGGGTCAGTCTGACCGAAGCGGGACAGATAGCCTACCAGTTCAGCGAGCGGATCTTCGAGCTTTACACCGAACTGGATAATGCCATCAAGGAGTTGACCGGTGATATCAGCGGCGCGCTGACCGTGGGTGCGTCGACCACGATCGCCGAGTACATGCTGCCAGCTCTGCTGGGCACCTTCAAGGCAGAGCATCCCGATGTAAACCTGCGCCTGCGTGTTTCCAACACAGAAGGAATCGTGTCCATGGTCGAAAATAACATCATCGATCTAGGCGTGGTCGAAGCGCCGGTGGCCAACAAGAATCTGGTTGTGGAAATCTGTCGTGAAGACGAACTGGTGGCTGTCGTGCAGCCGGGTCACCCCCTGGCCGACCAGTCGTCGGTTGCGGCCAAGACGTTTTTCAGCTATCCCTTCATCTGCCGTGAGGAGGGATCCGGCACGCGCGAGGTCATCATGGAGTACCTCGACGAGCAGGGTCTGGATCGCAACAGCCTGAATGAGTGCCTGGAACTGGGCAGATCGGAATCCATCAAGGGGGCGGTGGAAGCGGGCATGGGTGTGAGCATCCTGTCGCGCACCAGCCTGGCCAAGGAAATCGAACTCGGCCGCCTGAAGGCGGTACCGCTCGATCCCCCGCTGTGCAGACCGTTCTCCTTCGTGCGGCAGCGGCAGAAATTCCGCTTGCGTGCCATGGAAGAGCTGCTCAACTTCGCGCGCCATTACTGCGAGGAGCATGCCGAGGACGGTCAACCCAAGAACTGATCGGCGTTCACAGACGTACGTAGGAGGAAGCATGCAGAACTACGCGGTCGTCCAGAACACCTACTCTGAATTTCTCGGACTGATCGAAAAGCAACTCGAGAAGCGCGATATCGGCTTCGACTATTACCGCCCGTTCCTCGGGCAGGGACTGCCGCCCAGCGTGGGTCAGTTCGACGGTCTGTTTGTGCTCGGTGGCGCCTCGTCCACCCTGGACGAGGAGGCGCTGCCCTATCGCAACGAGGTGCTCAATCTGATCCACCTGTTCCAGAAGGTTGGCCGCCCGGTGGTGGGCTTCGGCCTCGGCGGTCTGCTGGTGGCCGAGGCGGCGGGTGGTATCGGGCGCGCCGATCCTGCGTATACGGCCACGTTCGTGACTGCGCGCAAGACGGCCGCGGGCGAAGGCGACGAACTGGCCGAGGCGATGGACGGGCGTCGGGTGCTGGCGCTCTACCATGGCAGCGTCGATTTGCCCGACGGGATCGAGCCCGTGTTGGTCGGTGATGATGGCCGCTGGCTGGCAATCCGCCCCGACCGGTTGACCTACGGCATGTTGTTCCGCCCCGAGGTGAAGCCGGGCATGATCGAGGACATTCTCATGGAGGAGGGGCACGATCCCGCGCCGAATCTTCCGGACCTGCTGGGTGAGGCGCGCATGGAATGGGGGCAGATGCAGGAAACGACCGATGCGGTGGTGGTTGCGCTGGTCAAGGCTCTGGGGTTGATGCGAGCGCGTCACAAGGCTCCCGTATTCACCCTGAAGGTGGAGTGAGGTCGTGCCGGCTCTGCCGATGAACAAGAAGGCAGCGGCGGGCAAGCGCCTGCTCGCCTTTTTCGAGGCGCTTCCCGAGGCGGAACGGAAAACGCTGCTCGAATTCGCCGAGTTTCTCGCCGCCAAAGCGCCTAAGCAACCCGAGCCGGAACAGGATCCCGTGCCGCATACACGCCCAGAAAAGGAGTCGGTGGTCAAGGCGGTGCGTCGCCTGTCGGCAACCTATCCGATGCTCGACAAGGCGAAAATGCTTAATCAGACGTCTTCCCTGATGGCCCAGCATGTCATGCAGGGGCGGGCGGCGGTCGAGGTGATTGACGAGCTGGAAGTGCTCTTCGAAACGCACTATCGCGAATATGTGGAGGCCCGGCGCGAAGACGCCTCTGAATGATCGCCCTGCTGCGCGCCTGGTTCACACGCTACTTCTCCGATCCACAGATCGTTAGCCTGATCCTGCTGATCGTCGCCGGTGCGGCGGTCGTGTTGCTGATCGGGCACCTGCTGGCCCCTCTGATCGCCGCTCTGGTGATCGCCTTCGTGCTCGAAGGCGTGGTGCTGCGTCTCGTTCGTCTGGGGCTGCCGAGGTCCCCCGCCGTCTGGATCGTGTTCCTGGCGTTCATGACCGTGGTCGCGCTGATGCTGGTGGGTATCGCACCGCTGTTGTCGCGCCAGGTGACGGAGTTTCTGCGCGAACTCCCGCACATGATCGCGCAGGGCCAGGAAGCGCTGCAGATGCTGCCCCAGCGTTACCCGCATTTCGTCACCGACGCCCAGATCAAGACTATGATGGGCGAACTGCAACATGCCCTGGGCGGTGTGGGGCAGCACGTGCTGAGCCTTTCCCTGGCTTCCGTGCTGGGGCTCATCACCCTGAGCATCTACCTCGTGCTGGTGCCACTCCTGGTATTTTTCATGCTCAAGGACAAGGCTTTGCTGCTCAACTGGGCGCGCGGGCTGCTGCCACAGCAGCAGGCGCTCGCCACCGAGGTCTGGCGTGAGGTCAATCTGAAGATCGTGGGCTATGTGCGCGGCAAGCTGGTCGAGATCGTCGTGGTGTGGCTTGCCACATATGTCGCCTTCGCGCTGCTGGGCATGCACTATGCGCTGCTGCTGGCGGTGTTGGTGGGGCTGTCGGTGATCATCCCCTACGTGGGAGCGGCGGTGGTCACCCTGCCGGTCATCTTCGTGGCCTATGTGCAGTGGGGGCTGGGCAGCGAATTTGTCTACGCGGTGGGCGCCTACGCCGTGATCCAGTTCATCGACGGCAATTTGCTGGTGCCCCTGCTGTTTTCGGAGATGGTCAATCTGCATCCGGTCGCGATCATCGCGGCGGTATTGCTGTTCGGCGGGCTGTGGGGCGTCTGGGGTGTGTTTTTTGCCATTCCGCTGGCGACCCTGGTGCAAGCCGTGCTGCATGCCTGGGTCGGGGCGGTGCGGCGGGCCGATGCGGCCGCACCGCCGCCCTGAGTGTGCGGCAGGTCAGAGCACGTCGGAGGCGTAATCGGCGAGGCGTGAACGTTCGCCGCGTTTGAGGATGATGTGGCCGCTGTGAGGCCAACCCTTGAAGCGGTCGACGACGTAGGTCAGGCCCGAGGTGGTTTCCGTCAGGTATGGGGTGTCGATCTGCGCCACGTTGCCGAGGCAGACGACCTTGGTGCCCGGTCCGGCACGCGTCACCAGGGTCTTCATTTGCTTCGACGTGAGGTTCTGTGCCTCGTCGATGATGATGAAGCGGTTGAGGAAGGTGCGCCCGCGCATGAAATTGAGCGAGCGGATCTTGATCCGGTTGCGTAGCAGGTCGTTGGTCGCCTCGCGTCCCCAGTCTCCGCCCGACTCGGTCTTGGTGAGGACTTCCAGGTTGTCCATCAAGGCACCCATCCAAGGCGTCATCTTTTCCTCTTCGGTGCCAGGCAGGAAACCGATGTCCTCGCCCACCGGCACGGTGACGCGGGTCATGATGATTTCCTTGTAGCGATTTTCCTCGAGGGTTTGCACGAGCCCTGCAGCGAGGGTGAGCAGGGTCTTGCCGGTACCTGCGGCCCCCACTAGAGTGACGAAATCCACCTCCGGGTCGAGCAGCAGATTGAGGGCGAAATTCTGTTCCGGGTTGCGCGCATGGATGCCCCACACGCCATGGCGCGAACTGCCGTAGTCGGCAGCGGTCTCGATCAGCGCGTGGTCTGGGGCAACCTCCCGCACCAGGGCGGAAAAGCCGGTGTCGCCCTCCTGACGCAGGCATTCGTTGGGGTACCACCCCTCCGTCAGTGGTCCGCTGACGCGGTAGAAGGTGCGGCCGTTTTCCTGCCAGGAATCCATGTTCCTGCTGTGGTTTTCCCAGAAGTCATGCGGGAGTTCGCTCATGCCGCTGTACAGCAGGTTGACGTCGTCGAGGACCTGATCGTTGTGATAGTCCTCGGCGTGCACGCCGACCACGCTGGCCTTGATGCGCAGATTGATGTCCTTGGACACCAGGGTCACGCGGCTGTGGTTGCCGCCGTTCTGCAGCGCCAGGGCGGTGGCTAGGATGGTGTTGTCCGGACTGTTGCCGGGCAGGGTCTCGGGCAAAACGGCGGGCAGGGTATGGGTCTGGAAGAACAGCCGCCCACTGGCCGCCAGTTCGCTGCTGTGCTCAAGCAGTGCGCTGTTCAGGCGTAGCCCCTCGCTGATCGCGCTCGCGTCGCCCTGCGCCATGATGTCGTCCAGAAACCGGCTGACCTGGCGTACGTTGCGCGCGACCTCGGAAACGCCTTTCTTGGCCCGGTCCAGTTCCTCCAGCACGACCATTGGCAGGTAGATGTCATGTTCCTGGAAGCGGAACAGCGAACTGGGATCGTGCATCAGCACGTTGGTGTCGAGTACGAAAAGCCGTTTCTTGGGTCGAGCCGGGGCCATGTATCCTCCGGGAGCTATTGCTGGATCTGCTTGAGTGCCTCAAGGACCGCTTCCGGATGGCCGGGTACCTTGACCTTGCGCCACTCGGATCTGAGTACGCCTTCGCGGTCGATCAGGAATGTGCTGCGTTCGATGCCGACGACCTGCTTGCCGTACATGTTCTTGGGTTTGATCACCGCGAACTGGTTGCACAGGCTGCTGTCCCCGTCGGAAAGCAGATGGAAGGGCAGGCCCAGCTTGGCGCGGAAACGCTCGTGAGAGGCCAGGCTGTCGCGCGACACGCCCAGGATTTCAGCGCCCGCATCCTGGAACTGTGCGTAGAGATCGCGAAAACCCTCGCCCTCGCGCGTGCATCCGGGGGTGCTGTCGCGCGGGTAGAAGTAGAGCACCAGCGCGCTGGTTCCGCGCAGGGTTGCGAAGTCGAAGGTGTTACCCGCAGTGGACGGGCAGCGGAAGCCGGGGACGGGCTCGCCAATGGCGGGCGTCGTGCTCATGGTGTCGCTCCTGATTTGAGTGGTGGGGCGGGGATCAATGCTTGACCGGCTCCATGATGCCGTCGAGATTGAAGCCGTCGCACAGATCTAGGAATTCGTCGCGCAGGGCAGCGAGATGCGCCTGACCCGGAATCTCAATGGTCATGTGCAGGGAGAACATCGGCGAGCCGGTGTGAGGGGCGGCGTAGGTGGTGGTGGTCATGTTCTGGATGTTCACGCCGCGTTCGGCGAAGAAGCTCGCCAGTTCGTGAACGATGCCGGGCTGGTCGAGCGAGATGACGTCGATCGCGTAGGGCAAACGGTCGCTGCGCGGTGGCTTGCGCTCGGTTCGCTGCGTGGTGATGGTCAGCCCGGTGGCCTGGCCCAGCCGGTCGAGGGCCTTTTCGAGTTTGGTGGTCGTGTTCCAGTTGCCGCTGGCCAGGAGCACCATGGCGAAGGCGCCGCCCAGTACCGTCATGCGGCTGTCTTCCAGGTTGCAGCCGGCATCGTGGATGGCGCCGGCCACGGCCTCGACGATACCAGGCCGGTCCTCGCCGATGGCCGAGATTACCAGATGCGTGTTCAATCTATCCTCAGTGTGCTGCGGCCTCATGCCGGCCTCGATTTGGTGGCGGTGCCCAGGCGTTTGTGCGCCCTCCTTTCCAGGCAAGATTAACAGGTCCGCGAGGCTCACGAAATGTGCCGGAGCGATCTCCTGGCAGCTTGTCACTCCGGTCGGGCGAAAGTACTATGATCGTTTGTTCCCTGGCAGGGGTGAAGCATGTTTCACGGCAGTATGGTGGCGATCGTCACGCCCATGAATCTCGATGGGTCCGTCGACGACGAAGCCTTCGCGAGGTTGATCGAATTCCACATCCGCGAGGGTACGGATGCCATCGTAGCCGTCGGCACTACCGGCGAATCGGCGACGCTCGATATGGACGAACACTGTGCGGTCATTGCCAGGGTCGTCGAATTGGTCGGTGGCCGGATACCCATCATCGCGGGTACCGGCGCCAATTCCACCTCGGAGGCGATCGAGCTGACGCGCTGTGCGCAGAACGCCGGTGCCGATGCCTGCCTCCTGGTCACTCCCTACTACAACAAGCCGACGCAGGAAGGTCTTTACCGGCACTACCGAACGATCGCCGAGGCCGTGCCGATTCCGCAAATTCTCTACAACGTGCCGGGGCGTACGGCTGTCGACATGCTGCCCGATACGGTCGATCGTCTTGCCGACATCGCCAACATCGTCGGTATCAAGGATGCCACTGGCAGCATCGATCGCGGTCGTGAACTGATCGCGCGCTGCGGTGGACGCATGAACGTCTATGGTGGTGATGACGCCACGGCCATGGCCTTGATGCTGGCCGGCGGGGAAGGCGTGATTTCGGTCACTGCCAATGTGGCTCCGCGCGCTATGCATGAGATGAGTGAGGCTGCTTGCCGAGGTGACGCAGTGGCCGCTGCGGCCTTGAATGCACCGCTGGAAGCGCTGCACCGGGCCTTATTTCTCGAATCCAATCCGATACCCGTCAAATGGGCCCTGTTCGCCATGGGCCTGATCCAGGAGGGAATCCGTTTGCCGTTGACCGTGTTGTCCGAACAGTACAGAGAACCCGTGCGTGCCGCACTGGCCCAGGCCGGCATCGCTTTTGCGGGGGATGCCGTCAATGTCTAAGCCTTTGCGTACGACCGTGACGATGGCCACCCTCGCCTTGGGGTTGGGTGGATGTTCCTGGTTTGGCGGCCATCCGGGCCCCGCTTATTCCGAGAATGCCGCCACGCAGGCGTTGGCCGTACCACCCAACCTGATGGCGCCTAAGACGTCTTCCACCTACGCCGTACCATCCGCTCAGGGCCTTGGCCCGGCTCCGGGGGCGGCGGCAGCGACCACACAGCCCGCGCCGTCAGTTGCCAAACCGGGTGTAGCCTCGGTGCCGCCGCCACAGGCCGGCGTCGTTCCCACGGCTGTCGGTATCCATCTGGTTAATCAGGGTGATAATCACTGGTTGACCGTGCAGGCAGTGCCAGACGCCGTGTGGCCTTACCTTGTAGCGTACTGCAAGTCCGTGGGTTTCAAGTTGACCGAGACCGACGCCAAGACCGGTGTGATACGTACCGATTGGCGGGATGGCAAGTATGGTGTGCCCAAGGGACTGACGGGGCGTCTGTTCAGTGGGTTATACGATTCGGGCACGCGCGAGCGTCTGGTTATCCGCCTGGTCAGCGACCACGATGGGGCCGCCAGTCTGGTGTATCTCAGCTATCAGGGCGCGATTGAAGAAAAAATCGGTTCGGGTGCCATGCATTGGCAGTGGGCCAAGCCGACTCCCGGCAAGGAAGCGACTGAACTGCAGGCTTTGATGAATTACCTCGCGTCACATATTCCTCATGCCCAGTTGTCGGCCATGCCGGCTCCCGGAGCAACTGCCCCGGCAGCTTCGGCAGGTCCCACCAGTGTTGCCCACACCGGCGCTGCGCCTGTCTCAGCAGGGAGCACGTCGCCGTCTGTTGCATCCGGGATGCATACCGATCCAGCGGACTACAAGATTCTGGACGTGAACGAACAACCGGTGATGCGCAGCGCCTTGCCCTTTACGACCGCTTGGGCACAGATCGGCACCGCGCTGCAACGGGTGAACTTTGTCGTCGACAAGGCCGATGAAGGCAAGGGGTTGTATCACGTCACCTTCGAAGGCCACGACGATAATGGCTACTTTGGGAACCTGTTTGGTCCGGGTGCCGTGCTGAGCAAGGGTGCCAAATTCATCATTGCCGTGAAACACCACAAGGGCGGTGTTCAGGTCGAGGCGGACAACCCGATGATGCTGCCCGTGGAAACTGGGGGCGCTCAAGGGATCCTGGAGATGATCCGCGGTGGCATGATCGGCCCGCATCGCCAGGCGGCCGCTGCCAAGATCACTGCTGCCCAGCAACAGTCCGAAATGCAGCAGAGTGTGACGGCATTGCATCAGGCACAGCAGCAGACCGGGGTGGCCAAGGCGACCTATCGCATCGTTGACGAAAGTCAGGAGCCGGTGCTGGTGACCAGCGCGCCGTTCTCCGTGGCCTGGCCTGAGGTGGCTGTCGCACTGTTGCACAGCAACTACCTGATCGATGCTCACGACCGCGCCAAGGGCACCTATCAGGTGACCTATGTCGGCAAGAGCCAGAAAGGAAGTGGCGGGTTCATGAGCAATATGTTCGATGGCGGACCGGTGCTGTTCCACGGCGTGCATTTCCGCATCTACGTGCAGCAGGTCGACAAGCAGGTGTGGGTGCATGCACAGAATCCGATGGGCTTGCCGATGCCTGCGCATGGTGCGCGCTCGGTGCTCGAGTCGTTCCAGCCGGCGTTGTCCGCGGCGGGATAAAGCTGCACTCATCGGCCGTTACTCGCCCAAGTGAAACGAAGAGGCCCCGGTGAGCCGGGGCCTCTTCGTTCAGTCGTAGTGGAAGTCGTTCAGGACTTGTCGCGCTCGATGCGTGCGTAGGCCGAATGATTGTGGATGGACTCGAAGTTCTCGCATTCCGCGATATAGGCCGCGATACCGGGCTCGGCATCCAGGCGGGCGGCGACGTCGCGTACGGCATCCTCGACGAACTTGGGATTGTCGTAGGCGCGTTCGGTGACGAACTTTTCGTCCGGCCGCTTGAGCAGACCGAACAATTCGCAGGAGGCCTCTTCTTCGGCGATCTGAATCAGCCTGCGTACCGAGACGGGACCTGCCAGCCTAACCGTCAAGGTGATGTGCGAGCGCTGGTTGTGCGCGCCGTAAGCCGAAATATCGCGAGAGCAGGGGCACAGACTGGTGACGGGCACGACGATGCGCAGGGTGAGCGCGACCCGCTCATGGTCTATGTCGCCGATGATGGCGACGTCATAGTCTAGCAGGCTGGGGACCCCGGATACCGGAGCGGACTTGCGTACGAAGTAGGGGAAGCTCAGCTCGATACGCCCACTCCGCGCATCCAGACGCTCGCTCATGGCCTTGAGCAGACGTTCGAAGGAAGCAATGTCCAGTGCGTCCTCGGACTCGTTGAGCAGGGCGACGAAACGCGACATGTGGGTGCCCTTGCGGTCGGCAGGAAGGTCCACCAGCATGTCTACCGTAGCCACTGTCGCCTGTGGCGCTTCACCGTCGTCCAGCGCAATGCGCACGGGGTGGCGCAGTCCTTTGATGCCGACCTGATCGATGCGGATGCGACGATCGTCCGCGGCGGACTGGACGTCCGGCATCTCGCGATTGTCGCGTGCCTTGGGCGGGCTCATGTGATTCATGCTTCCTCGCTGTAGCGGACGCAGGCGCGTTCGGTTTCCCACAGGGTCACTGCGCTAACGCGTACCTGCCCGGTATTGAGACGTTCGCCAAGACGCTGGTAGATGTAGGCCGCGATCTGCTCGGCTGTGGGGTTGACGCGTGCGAAGGCCGGCAGGTCGTTGAGGTAGTGGTGATCCAGCTCGCCGGCGATTTCGCGCGCGGCCTGCTTGATCACCTTGAAGTCCACCGCCATGCCGACATCGTCCAGGGCCGTGGCCTGGACCTCGGCCTCGAGCTTCCAGTTGTGTCCGTGCATACGGCTGCAGTCGCCAGGATAACCGCGCAGGGTATGCGCGGCGGCGAAGTCGGTGAGCACGGTCAGCGTGTATTTGGCGGGCATGCGTTTACCTGATCTAATTGGTAGGATATTACCGGATCGCATTCTGCCGGGCAACCGAAGCCGGCCTGACCAGTTCCAGCCGCGCCCTGACCTGGCGTTCGATACCCGCGACATCCAACCCGCTTTCGGCGAGAAGCTCATCGCGCGAGGCATGCTCGAGAAAACGATCCGGCAGTCCCAGGTTAAGCAGCGCAGGGCGGCTGTTGCGTGTGGCCAAATATTCGTTGACCGCGCTGCCGCCGCCGCCGGCGACGGCGTTGTCCTCGATGGTCACCAGCAGCCGGTGACGACCAGACAGTTCGTCAATCAGGGCCTCGTCGAGCGGCTTCACGAAGCGCATGTTGACGATCGTAGCGTCGAGGTGTTCGGCGGCAGCCAGTGCGGCGGAGAGCAGGCTGCCGAAACACAGCAGGGCGACCTCCCGACCTTCACGTATGATCTCGCCTCGGCCGACCGGCAGCGCCGTCATGGCATGTTCGACCGTTGCGCCGGGACCCTGGCCTCGGGGGTAGCGCACCGCAGCCGGACCGTCGTGACAGAAGCCGGTGTAGAGCATTTGGCGGCACTCGTTTTCGTCCGCGGGCGCCATGATCAGCATATTGGGTATGCAGCGCAGGTAGCTGAGGTCGAAGCTGCCGGCATGTGTGGGGCCGTCCGGACCGACTACGCCGGCGCGATCGATGGCGAACAGGACAGGCAGGTTCTGCAGGGCGATATCGTGAATAAGCTGGTCGTAGGCCCGCTGCAGGAAGGTGGAATAGATCGCGACTACCGGCTTGAGACCGTCGCAGGCCATGCCTGCGGCCAGCGTCAGCGCATGCTGTTCGGCGATGGCGACATCGAAATAGCGTTCGGGGAACTGTTCCGAGAAGGCCACGAGCCCGGAGCCCTCGCGCATGGCCGGGGTAATGGCCATCAGACGCTCGTCGCGAGCCGCCATGTCGCACAGCCACTGGCCGAAGATCTGTGTGTAGCTAGGCGCCGGAGGGGCCGTGGGTTTGACGATGCCGTGTTCGGGGTCGAAGCGGCTCACGCCGTGATAGGCCACGGGGTCCTCTTCGGCCGGACGGTAGCCCTGTCCCTTGCGGGTGACGACATGCAGCAGGCGAGGGCCCTTGATCTGGCGCAGATTGTCCAGGGTCTTGATCAGGGTGCCGAGGTCGTGTCCGTCCACCGGTCCGAAGTAGCGAAAGCCCATCTCCTCGAACAGCGTGCCCGGCATGATCATGCCGCGCAGGTGCTCACGCGTGCGTTGGGCCATTTCCCATACCGGGGGTAGATGCTTGAGAATCTCCTTGCCGCCCTGGCGCAAGGTCGAATAGATGGGTGACGACAACAGGCTGGTCAGGTAATTCGACATCGCGCCGACGTTGGGCGAGATCGACATGTCGTTGTCGTTGAGCACGACCAGCAGGTCGGCGCCCAGGCCACCTGCATGATTCAGCGCCTCGTAGGCCATGCCGGCAGTCAGCGCGCCGTCGCCGATGACGGCGATGGCCTTACGTTCGGATTGCTGCCGTTGGGCGGCCAGCGCCATGCCCAAGGCGGCACTGATCGAGGTGCTCGAATGCCCGACGCCGAAGGTGTCGTAAGGACTCTCGGTGCGCCGGGGAAAGCCGGCAATGCCATTCTTACGCCGAAGCCCGCCCATGGCCTCGCGGCGCCCCGTCAGTATTTTGTGGGCATAGGCCTGGTGGCCCACGTCCCACACCAGCCGGTCTTCGGGGGTATTGAACACCCGATGCAGTGCAATGGTCAGTTCGACCGTGCCCAGGTTGGCGGCGAGGTGCCCGCCCGTGGACGAAATGCTGTGGAGCAGGAAATCGCGTAGTTCGTCCGCCAGTCGTTCCAGCTGCGCCCCATCCAGGGTGCGCAGGTCGGCAGGGCTGGCGATGCGGTCGAGTAAGGTGTGGGGCATGCTCGTGAGTTAGCGGATACGACCGTTACAGTTTGCGCCCATCGCGGTCTAGTGGATACGGTTGACGATGTAGCCGGCGATCCAGCGTAGCGGCTCGGCCGTCTCAGGCAGAGCGGCGATGGCCTCGATGGCCTCTTCATATAGGGCCTGAGCCCGCGCTTTCGCCTCGCTCATGCCCAGCAGGCTGGGAAAGGTCGGCTTGCCGCGTGCGATGTCTGCGCCCTGGGTTTTGCCCAGTGTTTCGGTTTCGCCCTCGACGTCGAGAATGTCGTCGCGGATCTGGAAGGCCAGGCCGATGCACTTGGCATAGCGGTCCAGCGCTTCCAGGGCCTCGCCTTCACCGGCATCCCCAGCGAGTGCTCCCAGGCGAATGCTGGCGCGGATCAGTGCACCTGTCTTGTGAATGTGCATGTTTTCCAGTTCCGCGATGCTGAGTTCACGTCCTACGGCGTCGAGGTCGATGGCCTGTCCACCCGCCATCCCACGCGAGCCGGCCGCTTGCGCCAGCGTTTCGATCATGCTCAGGCGTGTTTCCGCGCTGCAGGTGAACTCCGGCGCCGTGGCCAGGATATGAAAGGCCACGGCCTGCATGGCATCGCCGGCGAGAATGGCGGTCGCTTCGTCGAAGGCGCGGTGGCAGGTGGGCTTGCCGCGGCGCAGGTCGTCGTCATCCATCGCTGGTAGATCGTCGTGGATCAGCGAGTAGACATGGATCAGCTCGACCGCCGCCGCGGCGCCGTCAAGGGCTTCGGGAGCCGTACCGAGCGCATGTCCGGCCGCATAGACGAGGAGGGGGCGGATTCGCTTGCCACCGCCCATCGCGGCATAGCGCATGGCTTCATGCATCTTGGTCGGCAACATGTTGGCCGAGGGCAGCCAGTGGTCGAGCGCAGCTTCTGTGCGCTGACGCCATAGCTCCATCAAACCCTCGGTTTCACTGGGCATCGTCGGGTTTTCCTTCGTCCTGTCCAAGTCCGTTTGGGACGGATTCGGACCCATCGGCGGAAAGCTGTCGCACACGCAGCTCGGCGTCGGCGAGTGCCTGTTGGCAGCCACGCGTCAGGGCGATGCCGCGCTCGAATTCCTTTAAGGAGTCCTCCAAGGAGAGTTCGCCCTGTTCCATGCGCTCGACCAGGGCCTCGAGCTCGGCCAGGGTTTTCTCGAAATCGATCTTCTTGCTCTTGGGACTCATCTTGTGGGTGCTTCGACCTGAGTAAAATCAAGCCAGCTAAACTACCCCAGTGTGCCAGCGAGGGCAATGCGGTCCATAATCCGGAGGCGGGGTTGACTGTGTTTTAGACTTAGTCTAAATTTGTCCTCGCGTCGAACGGACGGAATGCGTCCGGTACGTGAGCCCCTATCCACCCACAGTTGGAGGTTGTTGCATCATGGAACTCAAAGGCAGCAAGACCGAACAGAGCCTCAAGGACGCCTTCGCGGGCGAATCGCAGGCCAATCGCCGTTACCTTTATTTCGCAGCCAAGGCCGATGTCGAAGGCCAGAATGACGTGGCAGCCGTTTTCCGCTCCACCGCGGAAGGTGAGACCGGCCATGCCCACGGCCATCTGGAATACCTGGAGCAGTGCGGCGATCCAGCCACGGGCCTGCCTTTCGGCACTAGCGAATTGAACCTGAAGACTGCGATCGCGGGCGAGACCCACGAGTACACCGACATGTACCCGGGCATGGGCAAGACCGCGCGTGAAGAAGGTTTCGACGAGATTGCCGACTGGTTCGAGACCCTCGCCAAGGCCGAGCGTTCGCACGCCAACCGCTTCCAGAAGGCTCTGGACGACATGGCGTAATGCCTGACGGGGTCGCCTGTCTGGGCGGCCCCGATTTTGTCGCGACCGTACGCCTGCGATGCGCACAGCAACCGAAAAATAAACACGAGGAGACCCGATAGATGTCTACACCGGCCGAAGGGCGTAAGGAAGGCAGTCTGGAGGCGCCGATCCGCCATCCCGTGGAATGGCAGTCGCCGTCGTTTTACGACCAGGAATCCCTGTTCGCCGAGATGGAGCGGGTCTTCGACATCTGCCACGGGTGCCGGCGCTGCGTCAGCCTATGTCACTCCTTCCCCACGCTTTTCGACCTCGTCGACGAATCAGAATCGATGGAAGTTGACGGTGTGGACAAGGCCGATTTCTGGCAGGTCGTGGATCACTGCTATCTGTGCGACCTGTGCTACATGACCAAGTGTCCCTACGTGCCGCCGCACGAGTGGAACCTGGACTTTCCCCACCTGATGCTTCGCGCCAAGGCGGTGAAATACCGCGAAGGCAATGCCAAGCCTCGCGACAAGATGATCAGTTCGACCGATGCGGTGGGCAAGCTGGCAGGCATCCCAGTGGTTGCGGACATGGTCAACAGCGCCAACCGCAACCCTGCGTTCCGCAAGATGCTGGACAAGTCGATGGGTATCCACCCAGATGCGGCATTGCCCGAGTATCACAGCAATACGGGCCGCAAGAGAGTCGAACACTTTGCCGCCTCGGCCACAGAGCCGGTGGCTGCAGGACGCACGCGCGGCAAGGTCGCGCTCTATGCGACCTGTTACGGCAACTATAACGAACCACATCTCGCCGAGGATCTGTACAAGGTCTTCGACCACAACGGCATCGTGCTCACACTGGCTGAGAAGGAACAGTGTTGCGGCATGCCCAAGCTCGAGCTTGGGGATCTGGAGGCCGTTCGCGAGGCCAAGGAGGCCAACATCCCGGTGCTCGCCCGCATGATCGACGAGGGTTGGGACATCGTTGCCCCGGTGCCCTCTTGCGTCCTCATGTACAAGCAGGAGCTGCCGCTGATGTTCCCGGACGACCCGGAGGTCGCCAAGGTGCGCGAACATATTTTCGATCCCTTCGAATACCTGATGCTGCGCCATCGCGACGGTTTGCTGAAAACCGATTTCAAGAGCTCGCTGGGCAAGATCGCCTATCACGTTGCCTGTCACCTGCGGGTGCAGAACATCGGCATGAAGACGCGTGAATTGCTCGAATTGATTCCGGAAACCAAGATCGACCCGATCGAACGCTGTTCTGGTCACGATGGTACCTACGCCGTGAAAAGCGAGTATCACGAGATCTCGATGAAGATCTGCCAGCCAGTGATCAGCCGGGTGCAGAAGGCCGAGGCCGATCACTATTCGAGCGATTGCCCGATGGCCGGTCATCAGATTGAAAACGGCATTGAAGGCGACAAGCCGCCCGAGCATCCATTGACCCTGTTGCGAATGGCCTACGGTCTGTAGCCCACCGCCCGTTTCAGGGGTTTCTCTTAAAGTCACCGCCGCGGCGTTCGCGCCGCGGTATCAGCCGGATTTTACCCGAACCCGGCCCGATTCGTGGGAGCGTAAGCCATGCAAAAGCTGACCCGGTCCGACCTGTATTCTCTGGAACGTTACGCCGAGGTGCGCCCCGAGTTTCGTGCGCGCGTCATGGCGCACAAGCGTCCGCGCCGCGTAGCACTCGGCGAGCACGCCGCCTTGTATTTCGAGGATCGCCTGACCATGCAGTACCAGATTCAGGAGATTCTCCGTGCCGAACGCATCTTCGAGGCCGCGGGCATCGAGGAGGAACTCGAGGCCTACAACCCGCTGATTCCCGACGGCAGCAACTGGAAGGCGACCTTCATGATCGAGTATACGGACGCCGACGAACGTCAGGCGGCCCTAGCTAGGCTCATCGGCGTGGAGGATCATGTCTGGGTTCGGGTGGGCGACATGGATCGTGTGTATGCCATTGCCGACGAGGACCTTGACCGCGAGACCGAGGAAAAGACCTCAACCGTGCATTTCCTGCGTTTCGAACTGACACCGGAAATGGTCGTGGCGGCCAAGGCTGGAGGGATGCTCGGCATGGGTATCGACTATCCGGGTTTCGAGCGTTCGATCGACAGCCTACCGGCGGATACCGTCAGCTCGCTGGCCGCCGATCTGGATTAGGCGGTAGGCAGACGTTTCAGCCCAGCTGGTCCAGGGCCTGGGCCAGCCGGTTGACGGCGTGTACCTGCATGCCGGGGATAGGGCGTTTCGGGGCGTTTGCCTGGGGCACGATGGCCTGGGCGTAGCCATGCTTGGCTGCCTCGCGCAGCCGCTCCTCGCCGTTCGGGACGGGGCGGATCTCGCCGGCAAGCCCCACTTCGCCGAAGATCACAAGGTCGCCCGGGATCGGTCGGTCGCGGAAGCTCGACAGCGCCGCGCAGAGTACGGCGAGATCTGCCGCAGTCTCACCCACACGCACCCCGCCCACCACGTTCACGAATACGTCCTGGTCGAACAGCGCAAGTCCGCCGTGGCGGTGCAGTACGGCGAGCAGCATGGCCAGCCGGTTCTGCTCCAGACCCACGGTGACCCGGCGCGGCGAGGCCTGACGGCTTTCGTCGACCAGCGCCTGGACCTCGACCAGAAGCGGACGAGTGCCCTCGCGCGTGACCATCACCACGCTGCCGGCCACGGGTTCCGGGTGGCGCGAGAGGAAGATGGCCGACGGGTTGGCGACCGGCTTCAGCCCGCCTTCGGTCATCGCGAACACGCCGAGTTCGTTGACCGCGCCGAAACGGTTCTTGACCGCGCGCATGACCCGGTAGCGCTGTCCCGGATCGCCCTCGAAGTACAGCACCGTGTCGACCATGTGTTCGAGCACCCGCGGACCGGCCAGGGCGCCTTCCTTGGTCACATGCCCCACGATGAAGATCGCGGTGTCGGTTTGCTTGGCATAGCGCACCAGTTGCGCCGCGCTCTCGCGTACCTGGCCGACCGAGCCGGGTGCCGAGGACAGGGCTTCGGAATAGAGCGTCTGAATGGAGTCTATGACCAGCACGCGCGGGTTTTCGGCGTTCGCCGCGGCCAGCACACGCTCCACACAGGTCTCGGCGAGCAGGCGCAGGGCAGAGACGTTGAGGCCGAGGCGCTGAGCGCGCAGGCCGACCTGCTGCAGGGATTCCTCGCCGGTCACGTAAAGCGCCGGCTGGGTTTCCAGCAGCGACAGAGTCTGCAGCAGTAGGGTGGACTTGCCGATGCCCGGGTCGCCGCCGATGAGCACCACCGAGCCGTCTACGAGGCCGCCGCCGAGTACGCGGTCGAGTTCGCCCAACCCGGTGGGCGCGCGCGGCGCCTCGCGCAATTCGACCTCGCCCAGCGAGCGTACGCTCTGCGGTCCGGCGTAGCCGGCAAAGCGGGCGGGGGCGGCGGTCGCCTGTGGAGTCGCGACCGCCGTTTCGATCAGTGTGTTCCAGGCCCCGCAATCGGGGCATTGCCCGCCCCATTTGGGCGACTGGCCGCCGCAGGCGCTGCACTGATAGACGACTTTCGGTTTGGCCATCTCAGCGTTCCGGGCGTTGCGGTCGGTAGTTGGGCAGGCGCGGTCGCGCCCGCGCGGTACGGATCGCGTTGTTCTTGATCTGCACCACTTCGATGGGGTGTCCCTCGATGAGCACCGTGGTGCCGGGTTCCGGGATCATCTCCAGATGTTCCAGCAGCAGGCCGTTGAGGGTGCGCTGGCCGCGCGTCGGCAAACGCCAGCCGAGCGATCGGTTGATGTCGCGGATATGCGTCGCGCCGTCGATGATGTAGCTGCCGTCCTCCTGCGGGAGGATGTCCTTGTTATGCGCCGTGGGGTCGGTGGTGAATTCGCCCACGACCTCTTCGAGCAGGTCCTCTAGCGTTACCAACCCCTGGATGTCGCCGTATTCGTCGACCACCAGTCCGATGCGGCGGCGTTCCGACTGGAAGCGCAGCAGCTGCTGGTTCAGCGTGGTGCCCTCCGGGATGAAATAGGGCTCGCGCAGGTGCGCGACCAGATGCTCGCGGTCGAGCTGCCCCTGCTGCTCCAACTGAAAGACCCGGCGGATATGGATGATGCCGACCACGCGGTCGATGTCGCCGTGAAAGGCGGGCAGACGGGTATACGGTGTGTGCGCAAGCTGATCCACGATCTTGTCCCAGTCCTCGCCCAGATCGAGACCGATGACCTCGTTGCGCGGGACCATGATGTCCTCGACTGTCACTTTGTCCAGATCGAGCAGGCTGAGCAGCATCTTCTGATGGCGGCGCGGAATCAGGCCGCTGGCCTGATTCATCACGCTGCGCAGCTCTTCGCGGCTCATCGGTTGCGCATCCACTTCATCGGCGGAGACGCCGACCAGACGCAGGATCGAGTTCGCCATCAGATTGACCAGCCAGACCAACGGGTACGCGAGCGTGAGCAGCGGCACGTAGATGTAGGCGGCAGGAAAGGCGATCCGCTCGGCATGCAGCACGGCGAGGGTCTTGGGCGCCACCTCGGCGAAGATCAGCAGTGCGAGGGTCAGCACGCCGGTGGCGATGGCGATGCCAGCCTCGCTGAACAGCGCATAGCCTAGGTAGGTCGCGAGCTGGGTGATGACGATGTTGGTGAAGTTGTTGCCGAGCAGGATCAGCCCGATCAACCGATCCGGTTTGGCGAGCAGCCGCTGCGCCCGCATCGCGCCGGGGTGCCCGCTCTCTGCCAGATGATGCAGGCGGTAGCGGTTGAGCGACATCAGTGCAGTCTCCGAGCCGGAGAAGAATGCGGAGAGCAGCACGAGCGCAAACAGGATGAGGCCGAGGAGGCCCAGGTCGGCGTGGTTCAAGCGAATCCGTTATGGCGATTATGGATATGTTGGCATTACACGAGGGCTTTCGCGGGGCTGTCAAGCGCCCACGGCGGCATCATGCAAGCAAGGTCACTGCGATTTCCGTGCCGAGATAGGCCAGGAGCAGGACGAAAAAGCCGCTGAGCGTCCAGCGGATGGCGATCCGTCCACGCCAGCCGAAACGCCAGCGACCCAGGAGCAGGGTGGCGAAGATCACCCAGGAGCTCAGGAAAATCGTAAACAGGATGATTTGCTGGGGGTGCAGCGAGGCGGGGAATTCGCTGACGTAGACAAAGCCGCTGACGATGGCGACGGTGAGCAGGGTAAAGCCGAGGCCGATGATCTGGAATAACACGCTCTCCGTATGTTCCAGGGGCGGCAGGGCACGCAACAAGGCGCCCGGGCGATGATTGCGCAACTGGCGGTCCTGCAGCCACAGCACGCCGGACTGCAGTGCTGCGATCAGGAACAGGCTGTAGGCGAGCAGTGAAATGAAGATGTGCGTCGCCAGCAACAGGTCGCCCGGCCGGTCGAGCACGCGCGTGCCTGGGAAGATCGATTCGGCGGCAAGGGTCAGCGCCGCAAAGGGCAGCAGGATCAGTCCCAGGTTTTCTACGGGGCTGGAGTGCAGGGCAATGAGCACGATCAGGGCAACCAGCCATCCGACCAGCGAGAAGGCATGGGAGATCCCCAGGGTGATGCCTTGAGGTGTGACGATGCCGGTATAGATGGCCAGGGCATGCAGCACCAGGGCGCCGATCCACAGCAGGGCGATATCGCGCCCGCAGGGTATCTGCACGCCGGCCGCGCGGCTACGCAGGCGCCGCCAGATCTGCTGAGTGCAGATCAGGTAGAGGAAAATGGCTGGCAGGGCGAGCGCTAATTGCATGATCGGCGAAGTGTATGTCAGGCGATGCTGAAATAGTCAGCATAGTTACACATCTTGGACCGGCAGGTGAAGCGGGGAGGCAGCCTCTGGTCAGGCGTTGAACAGGCCTTATAATGCCGGTTCGTACGAATTAGAGAGCTTCCCATGTTCGATAGCCTGAGCGAACGCCTTGCCGGCACGATACAGCGTCTGCGCGGGCAGGCGCGGCTCACCGAGGACAATATCAAGGATGCCCTCCGCGAGGTGCGCATGGCGCTGCTCGAGGCGGACGTCGCCCTGCCGGTCGTCAAGTCCTTCATCGACGCGGTACGCGAACGCGCTGTCGGCCAGGAGGTCATCCGCAGTCTGACCCCGGGGCAGGCCTTCATCAAGGTGGTGAACGACGAACTGGTCGCCGCCATGGGCACCGCGAACGCGGCCCTCGATCTCCATGCCCAGCCTCCCGCCATCGTGCTGATGGCCGGTTTGCAGGGTGCCGGCAAGACCACCACAGTGGGCAAGCTGGCGCGCTGGCTGCGCGAGGAGCGCGGCAAGTCGGTGACCGTGGTCAGCTGCGACGTGTACCGTCCGGCGGCGATCAAGCAGCTCGAGACGCTTGCGCGCGAGGTCGAGGTCGATTTCTATCCCAGTCAGGCGGATCAGGACCCCGTTGCCATCGCTCGCGCCGCGGTGGATCATGCGCGCCGCCAGCATCGCGATGTGTTGCTCGTGGACACCGCGGGCCGCCTGCACGTCGATGCGGAGATGATGGACGAGATTCGCCGGCTGCATGCCGCGCTGAATCCCGTCGAGACCCTCTTCGTGGTCGACGCGATGACCGGCCAGGACGCCGCCAATACGGCCAAGGCCTTCGGCGATGCGCTGCCGCTGACCGGCGTGGTGCTCACCAAGGCGGACGGCGACGCCCGTGGCGGCGCCGCGCTGTCGGTGCGCACGGTGACCGGCAAGCCGATCAAGTTCCTCGGCGTGGGCGAAAAGACCAAGGCGCTGGAGCCGTTTCATCCGGAGCGCATCGCCTCGCGCATTCTCGGCATGGGCGACGTGGTCTCGCTGGTCGAAGAGGCGCAGCGCAGCCTCGATCAGGAGAAGGCTGCCAAGCTGGCGCGCAAGGTGCAGAAGGGGCAAGGTTTTGATCTGGCCGATCTGCGCGATCAGTTGGAGCAGATGCTCAAGATGGGGGGGATTGCCGGCCTGCTGGACAAGCTGCCGGGTGCCGGCCAGCTCCCGGCCGGGGTGAAGAATCAGGCCAACGATGGCCAGGTCAGGCGGATGATGGCGATCATCGATTCCATGACCCTCGAGGAGCGGCGTTTCCCCGACATCATCAAGGGCTCGCGCAAGCGACGGATTGCGGTCGGTTCGGGTTCAGAGGTGCAGGATGTGAACCGTCTGCTCAAGCAGCATCTGCAGATGCGCAAGGCGATGAAGAAGTTTTCCAAGGGCGGAGGCATGGCCAAGATGATGCGTGCGATGAAGGGCCGCATGCCCGGTGGCGGGATGCCGTTCTGAAGCGAAGTGGCGTTTCCACTTCACTTTTGCCCCAAATCGCGTAAAATTGCCGGCCCGGTAGCAGTCCGTGCGTTGTACGGCTGCTTATACCCCAAGCATTAGCGTCAGGACTAGGACTACATGGTAACGATTCGACTGGCCCGAGGCGGCGCCAAGAAGCGCCCGTTCTACCACATCGTTGTGACCGACTCCCGCGGTCGGCGTGATTCCGGCTATATCGAGCGCCTGGGGTTTTTCAACCCCGTCGCGCGCGGTCAGGAACAGCGCCTGCAGATGGATGCCCCGCGGGTCGAGCACTGGCTGGCCCAGGGCGCGCTGCCCAGCGAGCGCGTCGCGCAGTTGCTCAAGGAAGCGCGCAAGTCGGCTGCCTGAAGCGCCGGCTAACATGCCGGACCGGGTGATCATGGCGCGGGTATCCGCGCCTTTCGGTATCAAGGGCTGGGTCAAGGTGCATTCCTACGCCGAGCCGCCCGGCATGCTGCTGGACTACCTCACCTGGCAGGTGGGGAGCGAAGGCAAGTGGCGCGAACGCCGGGTGGCGGAAGCGCGGGAACATGGCGGGCCGATACTACTCGTCCGTTTCGAGGGCATCGGCGACCGCGACCAGGCGGACGCCCTGCGCGGTAGCGAGGTGGCCCTTCCACGGCAGGCGCTGGAGTCACTGCCTGAAGGCGAGTACTACTGGGCCGATCTGATCGGTCTACACGTCGTTGGTGAGGACGGGAAACCTCTCGGCACGATTGAACGGATGATCGAGACCGGGGCGAACGACGTGATGGTAGTGCGCGGCGAACGCGAACGCCTGATCCCGTTTCTGCGGCCGGATGTGGTACGGGAGATTGATCTATCGGCTGGCCGCATGCAGGTCGATTGGGATGCTGATTTCTAGACGGCCATGCGTATAGATGTCGTCAGCCTGTTTCCGGAGTGGGTAGCCGGAATAGGGCGTTATGGGGTACTGGGCAGGGCCGTCGAGCGGAAGCTTCTGGACCTGCGGACCTGGAACCCGCGCGACTATACCGAGGACCGCCACCGTACGGTGGATGATCGGCCCTATGGCGGTGGCCCGGGAATGATCATGAAGGTGGAGCCGATACGCCGTGCCATCCATGCGGCCAGAGCGGATGGCGCAGGCCGGGTGATCCATCTGAGTCCTCAGGGACGGCGGCTGGATCAGGCGGCAGTTGGAAGGTTTGCAGCAGGAGGAGATCTGACCCTCCTGGCCGGGCGTTACGAAGGCATCGACGAACGCTTGATCGAGCTTGAGGTCGATGAGGAATGGTCCATCGGAGACTATGTCCTCAGCGGTGGCGAACTCGCGGCGATGGTGATGGTCGATGCGATTGCCAGGCTGTTGCCCGGCGTGTTGGGCGACAGTGAGTCGGCCGAGCAGGATTCGTTTCAGGATGGCCTGCTCGACTGCCCGCACTATACCCGACCCGAGGTCGTGGACGGATTGACGGTGCCGGGTGTGCTGTTGCAGGGCCATCATGCGGAGATTGCCCGCTGGCGGCGCAAGCAGTCGCTGGGAAGAACGTGGGAACGCCGCCCGGACTTGCTGCAGAAGGCAGCGATCTCGGAGGCCGACCGGGGTTTGCTGGATGAATATCTGGCCGAGCGTGCGGCCGCTGAGGCGGTACGCAAGGATTAATGTCGAGGATTGAAGTGATGAACGAGATTATCAGGGCGCTCGAAACCGAGCAGTTGAAGAGCGAAGTGCCGAACTTTGGACCGGGCGACACTGTCGTCGTCCAGGTCAAGGTCAAGGAAGGCAACCGCGAGCGTCTGCAGGCCTTCGAGGGCGTGGTCATCGGCAAGCGCAACCGCGGTCTTAATTCGGCCTTCACGGTACGCAAGATCTCTCACGGCGAAGGCGTCGAGCGTGTGTTCCAGACGCACAGCCCGAGCATTGCAGAGATCAGCGTGAAGCGCCGCGGCGATATCCGTCGCGCCAAGCTGTACTACCTGCGTGGACGTACCGGCAAGGCCGCTCGAATCAAGGAAAAGCTCTGATTCGATGCGCGCACGTCCCATGATGCGGGATGTGTCGCGGTTTTTCTGCCGCTTCGGACGCTCTGCCCGGACGTGGCTTGTCGCCTGGGGGCTGCTGGCCCTGCTGGCGCCGGGTACGGCCGTACTGGCGGATCAGAAACCGGTCGCAGCCGCGCAGCCCTTGGAGGGCAGCACGGCTGCGTTCTCGCAGGTGAAGGCCTATGCGCAGGCAGGGGCAGTCGACCTCGCCTTGGCCTCCATCCACGCCGGGCAACCTCCCTACGCACAACATTCCAAGCGCTGGCTGCAGTGGGAGCAGCTTAAATTCGAACTGCTCACGCGCGCCGGACGATGGCAGGAAATTGCCGATGAGGCGCGGCAACTGCCCTCTTCGCTTGCTGCGGATGCGCGCGACGCCCTGCAGACGGACGCAGCCCGCGCCTGGCTGAAGCTGCATCGTGGCAAGGAAGCTCGCCGCACCTTGCTGGATCTCCTCTGGGGGGGCGGCGCCATCCCTGCCGACTCTTCCGTCCGATTGTGGCGGCGTCTCCTGATCGAGGCCTACCTGGAAAGCGACCAGGCCGACGACGCACGTCTGGCCTTGCTGCAGTATCAGGCCGATTACCCGCTTACGGACAATCGCGAACGCGAGGTCATGTCGCGCGTCTGGCTGCGCGTCGGCGAGCCGCGCTACGCGTTGGCCCTGTTGAAGTCGGGGAACAGCGCGTCACGCTGGCTGTTTCTGTTGGCCAGTTTGAAGGCCGGTTCCCTGCCTGCCGCCAAGATCGAGCAGGAGGCGATGGATGCCGCGCAGGCCAAGGGCGTTGTGCAAACGGCTGCTGCACGTTTGTGGGCGGTATCGGCTGCCGCCGCACTGCAATTGCAAGACTGGCCAGCCGCGATGCGGGCACTGGAGCACTATCTTGCCCTTGCGCCCAGTGTGCCGATGAGCCCGTTGTTGCCATACGACGGTGATACGTTGTGGGCGACCTATCGCGAGGAAGGCGAAGCCTTGGGCAATCGCAACCGCATCCTGCTCGGCGATGACACCGCCTGGGAAAAGGCGGCAGGTGCCGCGGGCAAGGCAGGGCAAGCCCTGCAGGCGCGGGCCTATAACGCGATGTTGGCGCTGACTGGGCAGACGCCGCAAGGGCGTATGACCGGATTTCGTTGGCTACTGACGGCGCTGCTTGCCGAGCCGAATGGCACGCAACTGGTCGACCGCCTGTTCCTCACCGCTCCCAAGACCTTTCCCAAACTCGAAGCATTGCCGGTACCTGTACGTCTGGTGCTCGCCAACGATGCGGTTGACCGACATGATTTGAAGCTGGCCGCCAGGCTGATGGTGGGTGTCAATCAGGCCCCGCCGGGCGAAAATGCCTTCGATTGGTCGTTGCGAGTGGCGCGGGTGTTGATCCTTGGTGGCAAACCGGATGATGGTGTGGCCCAGCTCAAGCACCTGATCGACGGCAGTAAGAACATCGACAAGACGCAGGCCGACCGTCTGATGCAGGTGTTGTTCAATCTTCAGTCGCTCAAGCTCAACACTCAGGCCATTGCTTTGTTCCAGGCACTACTACCGCACCTGAACGACTCCCAGCAACGCCGAGAGGTGCTGTTCTGGGAGGGAGAATCCTATCAGGCGATGGGCCATTATCGCGAAGCAGCCCGGCAGTATCTCGATTCCGCAACGGCCGGCGGTCAGCAGTCCTACGACCAGTGGGGTCAGACAGCGCGTTACAATGCGGCGCAGGTGCTTGCGAAGGGCGGATTGACAGGCGATGCGCGTCGAATTCTCCGAGATCTTCTCGCGCGCACCAAGGCCCCGGGCCGAGTGGCCTTCCTTAAACAGAAATTGGCGGAGCTGGGCAAGCAGGCGTCGGACGGGAACGCCTCAGCCGGTACCTGAACTCGCTACGCTGCGATCCAAACGGTGGGTCCTGACATGCACGAGCCCGTTATGACTTCAAGGCTGATCGGTGCATTGCCGATGCCCTGGGCTACGCTCGGCGTGCATGCAGAAAGCGATCGTCTGACCGGTCTGGACTGGCTGACTGCGGAAAGCGATGTCACCCCCGAAGGTGGTCCGTTGACGACAACGGAGAGGGTGCTGCTGGAGCGCTGCCGTAGTCAGATCGAGCGTTATCTCCAGGACCCGGCACAGGGTTTCGACCTGCCGCTGACGGAAGCATTGGGCACGCCATTCCAACGTCGCGTGTGGGCCGCGTTATGTGCGATCCCGACGGGTGAGGTGCGCAGCTATGGCACCTTGGCTGCAGCACTGGGCAGCGGTCCACGCGCCGTGGCCCAGGCCTGTCGTGCTAATCCCTGGGCGCTGGTGGTGCCGTGCCATCGTGTGGTTTCCTCGAATGGCTGGGGCGGTTATGGCGGAGCGACCGATACGGACAGCCGGCTGTTGCGGGTCAAGCGGGCGATTCTAGCGCACGAGGGTGCCACAGTTCAGGCTCATTCCTCCAGCGCTAGCTGATCGTCTTCGGTCTCTGCAGCGGGATGTTCGTCATGGGCCTCGTTCGTTTGTGCCGCGGTTTGCGGACGTTCCTGTTCCACCCGGTTACGACCCAGACTCTTGGCGAGATACATGGCGCGATCCGCCCGTTGCACCAGGTTGTCGACCGTGTCACCTATGCGGTAGCTGGCGACGCCAAAGCTCGCTGTCGGTTGTACCCTGCCACCGACGCGCAGGACACTGATCCGTTTGCGTAAGCGTTCGCCGAATTGCAGCGCACGCGGCTGCGAGATTTCTGGCGCAATGATCAGAAACTCCTCCCCTCCCCAGCGGGCCAAATGGTCGAGTGTGCGCAGATCTTCGCGTACGGCGTGAGTCACCGCGCGCAGCACCGCGTCGCCGATGGCGTGGCCGTGCTGGTCGTTGACCTGTTTGAAGTGGTCGAGATCGAACAGGATCACCGACAGCGGACGACCGTAGCGCTTGGCTCGGGTGACTTCATGCGCCAGCAGTTCCTCGGCACGCCTTCGATTGGCGCAGCCGGTCAGCGGGTCGGAAAAGGCCAGCGTGCGCATGCGCGCATACTGCGGCCTCAGTTGCGCGAAGCTGAAGTGCGTGAAGATATACACGATGCTTGCGGCGACGAGCTGGGTCATCGACGCCAGCAGCGAGACGTTGCGCCCGCCCGTTGCGATTCCGGTCCACAGGGCGAGGATGACCAGTGCCAGCGTGACCGCCAGGCTGGCGAACAGTGCGTTGCGTGGCGACCAGATCAGAAAAGCGAGCAGATAAGACAGGAAAAACCAAAAGTTGCGGGCGCCGAGCGGCCCGGAGCCGAAGGGGTAGTGAAACGTCTTGTAGGCAAGGGCCGTCAGCAGATAGGCGGTCAACAGCCCCCAGGCGATACGTTCTATCCACGGCAGCAGCAACGGCCGTCGCCAGAGGGCGACGGTGAGAAGCAGCAGCGTCGTGCCGAGCAGTGGCAGGATGCGGGCGTCGACCGGGTTGAACAGACCCACGCGGTGCACGAGGACGGCTGCGGTGAGGCTGGCGATCCCGCCGCACGACATGCCCAGCAACGCCATCCTGCGCTTGATGCGGTCGAAGGCATCTGGAGGGGCTTCTTGTCGCTGAGCGCCGTCTCCGAGCGGGGTGCCCCCGTCTGCCATGCGGATCTCCGATTCTTTTGTGTGATTGTTTCTGCGCCGGCCGGGAATATGTCACATTTTGCCGGGGCATGCATCGCCCTGAGCTTGAAATCCGCGTATTTCCCCCCATAAATCGTCCTGGTACCCGAGAGGTGGGGCCGGGACACTGATTTAATGGGAGAAGGCATGAACAGCTCAACCAAGGAAACGCTCGCCTTTCAGACGGAAGTCAATCAGCTGCTCAAGCTGATGATTCACTCGCTGTACTCGAACAAGGAGATCTTTCTTCGCGAACTGATCTCCAATGCTTCGGATGCCTGCGACAAGCTGCGTTTCGAGGCACTGACCGACGACGCCTTGTACGAGGGCGACAACAATCTACAGGTGGATGTCGAGTTCGACGCCGAGGCGGGCACGCTGACCGTGCGCGACAACGGCATCGGCATGAATCGCGACGAGGTGGTTGCCAATATCGGCACCATCGCCAAGTCCGGCACACGTGAATTCTTCAGCCAGCTGACCGGTGATCAGGCCAAGGATACCCGGCTGATCGGTCAGTTCGGCGTCGGCTTCTATTCGGCGTTCATCGTCGCCGACCGGGTGGTGCTGACCACGCGTCGCGCAGGCATGGGCGCGGAGCATGGCGTGCGCTGGGAATCCGAGGGTACCGGCAGCTATACGCTCGAAACCGTGGAAGTCCCGCAGCGAGGGACCGAGATCGTGCTGCACCTGCGCGAGGACGAGCGCGAGGATCTGCTCAACGACTGGCGCCTGCGCAGCATCGTCACCAAGTATTCCGACCACGTCCCGCTGCCGATCCGCATGCGCAAGCGTGACGACGAAGGCAAGCCCGGCGAGGAATGGGAGACCGTGAACAAGGCCTCCGCGCTGTGGCAGCGCTCCAAGTCGGAAATCAGCGAGGACGAGTACAAGGCCTTCTACAAGCACGTGGCCCACGACTTTGGCGAACCCCTGGCCTGGACCCACAACCGCGTCGAGGGCAAGCTCGAATACACCAGCCTGCTGTATGTGCCGACCAAGGCGCCGTTCGACCTGTGGGACCGCGATCACACCCATGGTCTCAAGCTCTATGTGCAGCGCGTGTTCATCATGGACGACGCAGAACACCTGATGCCGCGCTATCTGCGCTTTGTGCGCGGCGTGGTGGATTCGGCCGATCTGCCGCTGAACGTGTCGCGCGAGATCCTGCAGGACAACCGGGTGATCGAACAGATCCGCGCCGGCTCGGTGAAGAAGCTGCTGGGTATGCTCGAGGACATGGCGGAGAAGCGCCCCGAGGATTACCAGAAATTCTGGGACGAATTCGGCCGCGTGCTCAAGGAAGGGCCGGCAGAAGATTTCGCCAACCGCGAAACCATTGCCGGACTGCTGCGCTTTGCCAGCACGCACACCGACACCGAGACGCAGACGGTTTCGCTGCGCGACTACATTGCGCGCATGCCCGAAGGACAGGACAAGATCTACTACATCACCGCCGATTCCTTCATGGCGGCGAAGAACAGCCCGCATCTCGAGCTGCTGCGCAAGAAGGGTATCGAGGTGCTGCTGATGTACGACCGCGTCGACGAGTGGCTGATGGGTAACTTGAATGAGTTCGACGGCAAGCAGTTCCAGTCGGTCGCCAAGGGCGATCTCGATCTCGGTGCCGTCGAGTCCGAGGAAGAACGCAAGGCGCAGGAAGAGATCGAGACCGAGGCCAAGGATCTGGTTGCGCGCGTCAAGGACGTGCTCGGCGACAAGGTCGAGTCGGTGCGCGTATCGCATAGATTGACCAGCTCGCCCGCCTGCATCGTCCTCGGCGAACACGACATGGCGTTGTACATGCAGCAGCTGCTCAAGCAAGCCGGGCACGAGATGCCGGGCAGCAAGCCGGTGCTGGAGATCAATCCCGGCCATCCGATGGTCGCCCGGCTGGGTGCCGAGCAGGATGCCACGCGCTTCGACGAATGGGCACGCCTGCTGTTCGACCAGGCCGTGCTGGCCGAGGGTGGGCAGTTGGAAGATCCGGCCGGCTTCGTGTCGCGGCTGAACCAGTTGATGCTGGCTCTGGCAGGCTAGCGCGAAGGTCGCCTGTTCCCCGGTCGGCCGGGGAACAGGCCCTGGACGGCTATCAGGCTGCCGAATCCAGCGTACGCACAAGCTCGCTGAGCGCCGGCGAGATGTCTACCGGGTAATCCGATGGCCCTGGCGTCAGTTCACGCAGGGTCTGCGTTAGCCGCTCGAGCTGTGCCTGGGTATGCTCGCGTGCGTCCGCCAGCGTGGGCAGTGGCGCGAGCAACCGACCCTCGCGCATCACCGGCCGGAGCAGCGGCTCGCCCTGCTGCGGGTCGTCCTCAAGAGTCAGGCAGTCGCCCGCCATGCGGCCGTCAGCCGAATAGTGCCGGTAGACCTGCTTGCGTCCGGGCCAGGTCGTCTTGCCCTCCGCGCGTTTGCGCCGCGCCTGTCCCGCGTATTCCTGCAGCTTATAGGCGCAATCCAGATAGGGCGCATCGGCGGAAACGTCCATGCGCGTGCCGACGCCGAAACCGTCGATAGGGGCACCTTTCGCGAGCAGGGCACGGATCGCATGTTCGTCGAGGTTGCCGCTGGCGAAGACGGTTGCGTCGCCGAGTCCTCCGGCATCGAGTATGTCGCGCACGCCGCGCGAGAGCGTGGCCAGGTCGCCGCTGTCCAGGCGCACGCCGCGGATGCGAATTCCGCTGCCGCGCAGGCGTTCGGCGAGCCTCACGGCCTTGCGCGCGCCTTCCAGCGTGTCGTAGCTGTCGATCAGCAGCACGGTATTGTCCGGATGATTCCTGGCGTAGGTTTCGAACGCATCCATCTCGCGTTCGTGCGCGATGACGAAGGAATGCGCCATGGTGCCGAACAGGGGGATGCCGAACGACTTGCCGGCCAACACTGTGGCAGTGCCGTCGAACCCCGCGAGATAGGCCGAACGGGCGGCGAGTACGCCGGCCTCGCTGCCGTGCGCGCGGCGCATGCCGAAGTCGACCAGCAGACGATCCTCCGCCGCCAGTCGCACGCGTGCCGCCTTGGATGCGATCAGGGTCGCAAAATGGAGCAGGCTGAGGACACGACTCTCGACCAGTTGCGCCAGCGGCAGGGGCGCGGTGATGCGCAGGATCGGCTCGTCGGGAAAGAACACGGTGCCTTCCGGCATGGCGTCGATGTCGCCGGTAAAGTGGACTTGTGCAAGGTAGTCGATCAGGCGGCTGTCGGCATGTCCCTCGCGTTCAAGCCAGGTGAGTTCGTCATCCTCGAAATGCAGCGAGGCGAGAAACTCGACCACCTGTTCGAGTCCGGCGGACAGCAGAAATCTGCGCTCTGCAGGCAGGCTGCGGACGAAAAATTCGAACACGGCACGCTCGGTCATGCCGCGCGCAAGATAGGTCTGCATCATGGTCAGCTGATACAGATCGGTCATGAGTGGCGTTTTGGAGACGCATTCAGTCACAGCAGCTGCCCCGTGTGTCGCTTGGAACATCGGGTCATCTTACTCCTCTGCGTAAGCGCGCCGCTCGCTGCTGGCTGCGATGATATATCGCAACGCAGGCTATCGACGGCCGCTGGTGTTGCGGCAAACTTGGCGGCTTCGCCCGGTGTCCGCGTCCGCGGACGCCGGGCGAAGCGTTATACTTGATGCGAACTCAGCGACAAGAAGCATTCATTTATGGGATCGAAGGGTGATCTCAATCGTCAGCGTATCGTGGAAGCAGCCGATGAGCTGTTCTATCACCAGGGCTATAACCAGACCTCATTCAGTGACATCGCACAGGCAGCGGATCTCTCGCGCGGCAATTTCTATTACTACTTCAAGAGTAAGGACGATATCCTTTCCGCAGTTATCGCCAGCCGCAGATCGCGCCTGAGCGAGCAGTTGGAGGCATGGTCAGATCCGGCCACGGAACCTCGTGAGGCATTGCGCTGCTTCGTGCAGGTCATGCTCGACAATCGTGGTGAAGTGCTGCGCTATGGCTGTCCAGTGGGATCGCTGACCCAGGATCTGAGCAAAACTCAGCGCAAACTGCAGGCGGAGGCGATTGCGCTGTTCGAGGTGTTGCGCGAGTGGCTGGTCGCGCAGATGTCACGCCTGGAGGTCGCTGACCCGGAGGCCATGGCGATGCACATGCTCGCAGTCTGCCAGGGCATCACACTGCTGGGCAGTGTGTATGCCGATCCTGTGTTCATGGCCCGCGAGGCGGAGAGGCTGGAGGCCTGGATCGAGTCGCTCTGACGACGCTTCAGCTCGTCGACTCGTGGTGCCGGTGGCGGCGAGCAACCAGTAGCCTGCCGGTGGCGGCACCGGCGGTGGCCGCAAACACCGGCGCCCCGGCCAGCAGGTACCAGTAGAAGGTGGCGAAGCGCCAGAGAATGAGCGCCAAGGCTAGCTTGTCCGCCGACAGCCAGGCAGCGAGCAGAGCGGAAAAGCCGAGTTCGACACTGCCCGTGCCACCCGGAAGGAAGCTGAGCTGGCCGGCAAACAGCAACATACCCTGCACCACGAACAGATAAGACCACGGCACCGGATGATGCAGGGCATAAAGCACTACCGGCAGGATGCTGTAGCGGAGCAACCAGTGCGCCATGCAGTAGGCATACAGCGTCACCAGCCGATGCTTGGGCATGCCCAGCAGCAGCTTCACCGCATGGCGGAACTGAAGTACGCCGCGCGCCAGGCGCCGGCGTCGGCTCATGCTCACACGCAGGCGCCGCAATAGCGGGCCGAACGCACGTAAAACTGTGCGGTAGCGGCGCAGCACCAGCCAGATGAAGCCGAGTCCGCAGCCCAGCAGGCCGATCAGCAGGCCGAGCAGCCAGAGCGGGTGGTCCAGGTGTCGATCGATGGTGAAGACTGCCAGTGCGAGCGGCATCGCGGTCGAAAAGAACACCAGGTCCATGATGTGGTCCACGGCGTACAGCGCGGCGCCATGTCCTGGCTTTACACGTTGCTGATGCAGCAGATAGACGTAGGTCAATGGCCCGCCGACGCCGGCAGGGGAGGCCGCACCGGCGAATTCCGTGGAGATTACGGTGGCCAATGCCTGCCGTCGGCTCAAGTGACCGTCCACACCCGAAACCAGCAGGCGCAGACGGGCGGCGTTGAACAGCCAGCCGACGAAAACCATGGCTAGGATGGTCGGTATCAGCCAGTGAGCCACCTCCGGCAACTGCATGATCACGCCAAAACCCCCGTAGCTTAACGGGATGGCAAGGCTCAGCAGCAGGGCGAGTCCGATCAGTATCGCGCGTTTCATGCGCCAGCCGCGAGCCAGGCGGCCTTGGTCATCGGCGTACGGTCGTCGTTCAGTGAGTGGGCCAGGGTCCTGCGCCAGTAGTCCACCGCCTGTGGGTGGGCGGCATCGGCCGGATGCAGGCCGAGCCGCAGCAGTGGGGCGGCCCGCAGACGGCGGTGCTGCACCTCGTTCACCACCCGCGAGGCGGCGCGGCGCCAGGCGGAGCGGACACTCCACACCAGGCTCGGGTGGCCGGTCACCTGCCAGTCGGGCAGACGATAGAGATGGGTACGGGTCGAGGTGTAGCACAGACGCGTGCGTCCCAGTGCCGCACGGGTGCCCTCGCTCATCAGCCAGGCGGGTGCCACGAAGCCCTGCACCGGCCAGCCCAGGGCGTCGAATTCGGCCAGCCCTCGCTGCAGCAGTGCCTCTGCGGCATCCTCTTCCAGGGCGGCGAACTCGCCCTCCGAGGCGGTATAGATGCGGCGCGTCAGCCACTGTAGCGGCCCACTCGGCGGCGCTGCGCTGTCATCGAGGTGGTGGAAGCCGTGCACGGCGAGTTCGTCGCCGCGCTGCAGGCGTTCCTCGATCGCGCGGCGGAAGCCCGCGTCGGCGGTGATGGCGCCGCGGTGGTGATAGTCGGGAACCACCAGTAGGGTGACGGGCACCTCACCGCAGGCGTCGATGGTCTTGAGCAGCGAAGCACAGGCCGGCCAGGTGGCGGGGGCGACATCGTGCAGCACCACGCTGACGGCACGCGGTGCGCGGTTCGTTTCAGGCGCTGGCACGGCGGCCGGTCTCCTGCTCGGGGCTGCCGGCGCCCAGCAGCCGGCAGTAGGTTTGGAAAAGCTGAGTGAAGGCGCGATCCCACGTCCAGTGGGCCTCGACCTGCCGTCGTGCCTCGCGGCCCATCGCCGCGACGTCCTGAGTGAACAGGTGTTCCACCGCCTCCGCCAGATGCGCTGGTGCGCTGCTGCGCGCGAGCGCGCCTACCGCCGGATTGATCAGCTCGGGAATGGCGCCGGCATCGACGCCGACGGCCGGGATGCCGCTGGCCATCGCCTCGAGCACGATCAGACCGAAGGTCTCGTTGTCGCCGGCGTGTACCAGCGCGTCCGCGGAAGCGAGCATGCGAGCCAGTTCCTGGGCAGAGAAGAAGTGCGAGAAACAGCTCACGTTGCCGTTGGAAGGGAAGGGCATGTCCGGCCCGACCAGCAGCAGATGGTAGTGGGGGCCGAGCCGCTTGAACGCCTCGACCAGTTGTTCCAGATTCTTTTCGCGGGCGTAGCGTCCGGCGAAGATCAGCAGGTGCGTGTGTGCGCCGATGCCGAGCTGGCGCCGTAGGTGCGGGTCGCGATGACGGGGGTGGAAACCCACCGCATCGACTCCGAGGGGCTGTACCGAAACCCGCTCGACGCCCAGTTCCTGCAGGTGTTCGAGCATCGTGCGACTGGGCGTGAGCACATGATCGAAGCGCCGGTAGAGGCGGCGGACATAGGCCTGCGTGATGGGCAGGGTGCGCGGTCCCAGGCGTTTGGCCAGCAGGCGCGGGAGGTCGGAATGGTAGAATCCGATCACAGGCACGCCCAGTCGCTCCCCGGCGGTCAGCGCCGCACCGGCCAGACGGTAGGGATCGCCCGCTTCGATCAGGTCGGGCGACAGCTCCACCAGCTTGCGCACCCAGGGGCCGCGGCGCAGCGGGAAGCGGTAGCCGTTGGAGAAGGGCAGCGGCGGTGCCGGCACGGTGAAGGTGCCCGGCGTGTCCTGGGCCAGGCGCGTGCCGGGGGCCAGCAGGCTGTGGCGGGCCAGCGTATGATGCGCCAGCCATTGCCGCTTGGCATCGAGATACCGGCGCACGCCACCGCTTTCGGGCGCATAGAACATGGTGATGTCGCACAGATGCATGGCCGGCATCGGGGTTTGGCTTTTACTCACTCACAATCCATCAATCACGCATCAATACGACAGTATGACGGATTTCAACACGGCGCTCGACCTCTACCTGCGCGGCGACCGCGAGGGCGCGCTGCGCCTGTGGCGCATGCTGGCCGATCAGGGCGACGTGCGTGCGCAATACAACCTCGGGGTGATCTACGATCAGGGCGAAGGCGTCGCCGCGGACAAGCCGCTGGCCGCCGCCTATTATCGCGCAGCCGCCGCGCAGGGCTTTGCGGATGCTGCGCTCAACCTCGCGCTGATGCTCGACGGAGGCGACGGCGTCGAGCGCGATCCGCAGCAGGCGGCACACTGGTTCTGGGTCGCCGCGGAGGCGGGCAATCCGCAGGCGCAGTTCCAGCTCGGCCTCAAGTACGACACCGGCGAGGGACTGCCGCGGGACGCGGACCAGGCGGCGCGCTGGTATTACCGCGCGGCCGAGGCGGGCGAGGCGCATGCGGCGAGCAATCTCGGGCGTTGTTTCGCGATGGGCGAAGGAGTGACGCGCAGCGACGTCGACGCCTTCAAGTGGTTCGCCATCGCGGCCGAGTTGGGCGCGGCGAATGCGGCCCGCTACCGCGAGCGGGTGGCGCGCGAACTGGGTGCGGAAGATCGCCTGCGCGCGGGCGAAGCGGCCGAACGCTGGTTGCGCGAGTTCCGCGCGCGTCAGTCCTGAGCGGCGTCGCCGGCGGACGGCGGGCCCACCGGGCGGATCTCCCCGCCGACGAGATCGTAGGCGCGGCCGAAACCGGTCACCAGGCGTCCGCCATCCAGCGGGTGCAGGCGGAACAGGCGAAAATCCGGCAGGCTGCGCAGCACCTCGATCACGTTGCCGAAGCGTTCCGCGAAGGCCGCCAGCAGGGCGCTGCCCGCGGGCGCGTGCACCTCGGTTTCGGTCACCTCGCAGACCTGGCTGAGCCGGGCGCGGGCGAAGATCTGCGGACTGTCCGCTTCGTCGCGCACCAGCAGCACCGACACCGGTCGACCGGAGGCCAGATGGCGCGTGTGTGCGGCCAGTCCGCTGACGAATACGTGGTAGTCGCCGCCGGCATCGCGCACGAAGGGAGCGGGGCTGGCGTGCGGGCACCCGTTCTCGTCGAGCGTCGCGAGAATCAGCGAACGGCACTGCGCATGGAGCGCGTCCAGTGCGTCCTGCGGATCTTCGGCGCGTTCGTTCATGCGGACTTGTCCGTGCGGGCCTCGAGCCAGGCGCGCGCATCGGCACAGAGCTTCCGGGTCGCTTCCGGATCGTCCTGCAGTGCACGCAGGGCGTCGGCCATTTCCTCGACCGTATCGGTGCGGCGGATCACGCCGGCCGCGGCGGCGGCCGCGACATCCGGGTTGCGCTGACCGCCAGGGCCGGCGATCACCGGTTTACCGGCGAGAATCGGCGTGACGAGATCGGGCTCGGAGGTCGCTTCAGCAGTCAGCGTGCCGCCGAGCAGCACCACATCGGCGCAGGCGTAAAAATCGGACACCGGCTCAGGGTCCTCGATGAAATAGATGCGGTTGTTCTTGGGCACCTTCGAAGTGAACAGGCGCGTATGCCGGATTGTCGGCAGGCTGTATTTGAGCGCGTCGCGATAAACCGGCTCGTAGCGCTCGGAGTCGGCGGGCGAGATCATCATGATCGCGGTCTTCTTGCGCAGGATGTCGAACAGCACGCCATAGGCACGCGCTTCCTCGCCTTCGCTGGTATTGGGTGCGTAGAACACCCAGTAGCCGCGCTCGCGGAAATCCGCGAAGCGCTCGCACAGCGAGGTATCCGGTCGATAGTCGGGGAGCATCTTCACGGGTCTCCAGAATGCTTGGGATGGGCGGCAGTATATCAGCCGGTTCCGGCTACGGCGGATGCTAAACTGGGTCCAAATGGGGGGATCTTGATGTTGCGCAACAGCCTGCTCTGGGTGTTGTTGGTGCTGGTCCTGCTGCTGGGTGCGGCAAGCTGGTTTGGGCACGGCAAACCGACTGAGGTTACGGACCTGCCCTGGCAGGTCGAGCGTCTTCCGGAGGGTGCGTCGCGGGTGTTCGGTGTGACGTTGGGACGGACCACGGCACGCGAACTCGACCAGCGTCTGCACAGTGTGCCGCGTGTCGCGCTGTTCGAATCATCCAATGGGCACCTGAGTCTCGAGGCATACTACGGCACGCTCACCCTCGGTATGTTCGAGGCCCGCCTAGAAGTGACACTCGATGCCTCGGCAGGCACTCTGCGCGCTTTTGCAGCCTCTGCCATCGCCCGGCAGCCGACCGTCACCGGTGCCTGGCGCATGGAGCTGACCGAGCAGACCGTACACGAAGCGCTGGGACTGCCTATCGTCGGCATCACCTATGTACCGCGCGTGCGATACGATGTGGATCTGGCGTTGAAATCCTTCGGCAAGCCGGCAACCCGGATCGAGGTGGCGGACGGCCAGACCTACTGGCTCTATCCCGACCGGGGGCTGGCGCTGTTGCGGCACTCGGACGGTCGGGCGATGCTGCACTATGTCGCGCCCTCGGCATTCCCTGCCGTGCGTGCGCGCATCGAAGGCATGGCGGGCGACTACGCGAAGAGGGGATGAGCTTGAGAGTCGAGTTTTGGCGCCGCATTCCGCTGGCGCAGATGACCGCGGAGGAATGGGAGGCGGTGTGCGACGGCTGCGGCCGCTGCTGCCTGCACAAGCTGCAGGACGAGGACACCGGCGAACTCTTCTTCACCGACGTCGCCTGCCATCTGCTCGATGCCCAGGCCTGCCAGTGCCGCGATTACACACACCGCCGCCGAGTAGTCCCTGACTGCATCGAGCTTACCCTGCGCGACCTGCAAAATTTCGACTGGCTGCCGGCGACCTGTGCCTACCGGCTGCTCGCCGCCGGTCAGACATTGCCGGAGTGGCACCACCTCGAGTGCGGCGACCGCGAGGCGGTGCACCGTGCCGGCATCTCCGTTCGCGGTCGCTGCGTGAGCGAGCGCGAGGTCGACGACATTGAGGAACGCATCGTCGAGTGGCTGCGCTGACCAATGCTCAGGCGGCGATCAGCCGTTCGGCGGCGTAAGCGCTGTTCTTGCGCACATACTCGGCGAACAGGGTCGGGAACTCGTCCACCACCGAGCGTTGCACCTCAGGCAGGGCCAGTAGCGTGCGTGCCCACGCGTTCAGTCGCGGATAGCGGGATTCCGGCATCACATCGTCCATCGGCTTGATCAGTGCATAGCGCATGAAGATCGGCGCATAGGCGGCGTCGACCAGCGAGAAGCGCTCGCCGTTGAAGTAGGGCCCCTCGCCGAGAATCGCCTCCACCTTGTCCAGGTTGCCTTCGGCGCGGGCGCGCACCGTCTCGAAGGCCTCTTCGTCCTTGGCCACTGTGAGATGATACTGATCGCCGATGCACTGCTCGCCGAACTGGATCCAGCTGCGGTTGCGCGCCCGGACCAGCGGGTCCTCCGGGTTCAGGTGCGGCGGCGTGATGTCGTCGATGTACTCGTTGATGATCGCGGATTCGAACAGCGCGCTGCCGTCGTCCAGGCGCAGTGCCGGCACCTTGCCGAAGGGCGAGATCTTGAGAAACCAGTCGGGCGGGCTGGCGAGGTCGATATAGGTGATGTCGAAGGGCACCTGCTTGTGCAGCAGCGTGACGACGCTGCGCTGCACGAAGGGGCAAAGCTTGAAGCTGATCAGTTCAAGGGCCATGGGCGTCTCCGTTGGATGGGGTTGCAGATGAGCAAAGGAGGCAGTCGCTGATGCAGTCGCCGTCGGGAGAATCGGTCAGGATCGATAAATGGCTGTGGGCTGCGCGCTTCTTCAAGACGCGTACACTGGCGGCCGCCGCCGTGAACGGGGGCAAGGTACATCTCAACGGGGCGCGCGTAAAGCCGTCGCGCGGGGTCAAGCCGGGCGATCGCCTGGCGATCCTGCGCGGCGAGGATCGCTACGAAGTCGAGATCGTACAACTCAGCGAGCGGCGTGGTCCGGCAACGGCAGCGCAGGCCCTCTACGCCGAAAACGAAGCTGCGCGGCAGGCTCGGGAAACACGTGCGCAGGAAAGGCGTTTCGAGCGAGCCGGGGCGGTCGCACCCGCACAGCGGCCGGACAAGCATGCGCGCCGGCGTATCCGTCAGTTGCGCGGTCACGACTGATGCGCGTCCAGGGCCTGTTCACACTATGGGGTGGTGTGCTGCCGGAGCCACTTTACGCGGCTCGGCAGGCGCCGCGAGCGCGGTGTGGCCGGCCACATGAGCGAGCGGCAACACCGCGAGATGCGGAAAGCGGCCCGGCCCTGCGGGTTGCGGCTGAAAAACTGCCGCTCTGTGTTGCTCGTCACTGATTTGGCGTCACCAAACTGCGCTCCTCGCGCCTTGATGGGCGGTTTTTCAGTCACAACAGCGCTCCACTGCATCGTGTGAACAGGCCCTAGGGAACGAACCCACGCCACGGCGGTCACATCCTATTGGATTCGCGGATGTCGCCCTGCGGCCGTCCCGAACCTATCCAACCATCATAAGGAGAGAGTGGCATGTCCCGAGTGTCAGCAGCACAAGGAAACGTCAAGCGCCTGAAAGCCCTCGCGCTAGGCCTTGCAATCGCAGGATTCGGCGCCATGGCGAGCGCAAACGCGGCTCCCGGCCCTCTGCAGGAAGCCATCAATCACGGCAAGCACATGTTCATTCACGATACCTTCGGCGGTGACGGTGCAACGTGCGAGACCTGCCACCGCGCAGCGGGCATGGGTCCGACCATCGTGCATGGCCACCGTTTCCCCAGCCTGGCCAACGCCGCAGCGATCTTCCCGCGCTACAACCCGCGCGCGCACAAGGTCATCACCCTCGAAGACCAGATCCGCGGCTGCATCGCCCGCGGCCTCAAGGGCAAGCCGCCGGCCCCGGGCAGCATGGCCATGAGCAGCATGGTCGCCTATCTGACCTCGCTGTCGCAGGGCAAGCCGATCGACATGGGCGGTAAGCCGAAATAAACCTCACTATTTACCCACTTGATCATGTGGGTAAATACTGTCGGCTGCTCGAATCGGTAGCGAGTTGGTATCAACTCGCTACCGAAACCCATGAGGAAGACTCGTATCCAAGCACGAACACGACCGCATGGTCTTATCTGATCGTATGCATGATTTGATGCCAATAGTCGTGCCTGACCTGGGCGATGAAGGTTGAGCGGATACGTTAAAATCTGGTTTTACCCTTCTGACAGTCATACCTGGACTTTACCTCATGGCTCAGGGTTTGCTGTGTGCGGCATAGCCGAAACTCATGCCGTATGAAACTTTTGAGCGCGCGCCGAGTCACTGCCCACCACGCCCCCGAGATCGACAACGAAATCGGATCGGTCGGCGTGATCTTGATATCGGACGCGCCGTGCGACACCGACCAACGCAGGAATTCATCAAACACATCCAGGTCCCCCCACCCCCCAACGGGCGGCTCGGCTGGATACAGGGAAACCGGCGATTCCATTCAATCAGACACCATTTCGCATGCGAATTGACAGCTAATTGCACGCGAATCGCATGCAATTAGTCATAAGATTCAACCTCGAATACCCATTAACTCCCCACCCAAACGATTTCGCATGCGAGTCGATACCCATTCGCATGCGACTCGCATGCGAAGCTGGACCGACCTCGTGATTATTCGTCACTACCCTGAATCACCGGACGCCACGATGAAGCCTTGCGCCAGTTCGCGCCCGCCGTCAGGCGAAAGACCGTCTCGCCTACGCTGAGCGTTCGACCGTCCACCTTCACACCCACCTCGCCTTTGGCCAGGATCGGCGTCGATACCACGCCCCGATGATCCAGCCACCAGAAACGCGGCATGCCGGCATAGTCCCGCGTCAGCCGATGCAGCCCCAAATCAAAGGCTTCGTCGGCCTGCTCGATCCCGAGCTTCCAACCCATCTTGGCGCCGGCCCGCCAGGCTGCCTCATCGGATGAAAACCGGGGTTCACCTGAATCCCCGGATGAACCCACGCCAAACGACCCGCTGGACGCGCTGCTCGCGCCAGAGCTACCGCCCGCGCCACCCGGCAACAGGACAGGATTCGGCTTGAGCGGCGGCGTGCAGACGAGATACAAGTAATTCCGCCAGTTGGGCGCCGTGGAGACAATGCGTGCCTGACGCAGGATGTGCCAGGTGGTCTGCGCCGTCACGGCCATGTCATTCCCCTGTTGGCGATAAGAGGCATCGTCCTGCTCGATCACCGGCGGCAATACCCGTCCACCATCCAATAACAGACTGGCAAAATCATAAGCCGCATCAAGCTGAGCCTTCTCATTGTTCGTAAAAGCCATCAGTACCTTGGCTTGGTGACAGTAAGCCACCTGTGCCGAATAGGTCTCAGCCGCTTGATACACCGCCTTGTCGCGCACCCCCGTAACCGCAGAACCAGCCGAGGCTTCTGCCTGGGCAGAACTGGACGACATTGATAAAATCTGATGCAAATCAGGCTGTTGTGCAGCCATGACCGATGGCATAACACTCATCACCATCGCCGCCAGCAAAGTTCTGCGGTAACGCATCCTATCGACCCTCCAGTACAATCATGCCCGGCATCACTCGAATCTCAATATCGGATGGCGTCTGCCTGGCTACCTCCGCCAAAATGTCGGCCGCCGCCTTGTGACGCGCATAGATCGATACGTCAGGATCGGGCTGCAACGCACCCAACCGATTCGAGAAGGACCACCCCCAACGCGCCGCCAGTCCAGACAGCAATGTTGCGGCAGGACCAGACCACTGCACCGACATGCGTTCAGCAAGCGGAGAGTCAGGATTCAGCCCCGAGCAAACCGGCGACCCGCCCAGGCCAGGCAACGGAAAACCGTTATACGGTCGATCGGCCGTACGCAGGCTTTCCGACACCTGCTTGATCTGCGCAATGGATCGCTCAAGCGCCTGCTGCTGAGGCGAAACCGGCGTGACGGGCGGACGCTGAGCGGCGCACCCACCCAACAAAATCACCGCCGAGACACCGAGCGCAACCCGATAGGGAATCCCTAACGCCTTTGGCGGAAAATGTCGCGTTATCATCTTTCACCTACCTATACATTAGTCGGGTATAACCCGCTTGGAAAAAGCCCGAAATTTGGGGGCGGGAAAAGTAGATCAATTGAAAATTCACCGGGTATAGCTATTGCTTTTGCAATATATTGACTTTTATTCCTATACCTAACGGGGGGAGTGACCCAATATGCCGAAGGAAATGGGTAATACTTTCCCATCAAAAAGGCCCACCTTTTCCCGCCAGGATACTGCGCTGAACCCCTTTAATTTCCCTTCGGGATTCACCCCCATTCTCGAGCGCGGGAAACCCCTTCGAGGCGGCATCGGAAGATCCCTCGGAATGCGCCTCATCAGACACACCTTCAGGTTCGGTCTCGCGCTGCGAAACAGGGCGTGAAGCGGCGCCCGATGCGGCATCTGCCACAGGATTTGACCGGGCGGCAAATCCGATAGGGAGTGATTCCTAGCCCAAAACTGTTGGCTATTCGCGGCGAATAGGCCTATAGTCCGGGAAGCGTCAGATACTGTTAGTGACACCTTCAGCAGCTATCGTCTTCGAATCTCCTGATCCATCCTGACAAGTCCTGTGCGCTCACACCATCGTTCTAATGAGTCAAAGGTAATTTAAATGGCAACAGGTACTGTCAAGTGGTTCAACGAGTCGAAAGGCTTCGGCTTCATCTCCCAGAGCAACGGCGGCCCGGACGTGTTCGTGCACTTCAGCGCGATCTCGGGTTCCGGCTTCAAGACTCTGGCCGAAGGTCAGGCCGTCAGCTTCGACGTTGAGACCGGGCCGAAGGGTCCGCAGGCGAGCAACGTCGTCGCACAGTAAATCCGTATCGACGAACTTCGGGGCGCGCGTCAGCGTCGCTTCCGAGCTTCGGGATAAGGGGTTCGGGTCGGAGTTCCGCATCCGTACAAGGATGCAGGGCTCCGGCCCGTTTTCGTTTGTGCCCGGCAACAACCGCTATCCATGCGTTCGATTCGGAGGTATCGCATGAAAACATTATTCGTTGGCAACATTCCCGCAGAAACCACCGAGAGCGCCTTGACCGATCTCTTTGCCCAATACGGCAAGGTCCGCAAGCTTGAATTCCCTCGCGACATCTTCTCGGGCAAATGCCGTGGATTTGCCTTGATCGACATGGAAGGCCATGAGGCGCGGGAGGCAAAGGCCGCCCTGGACGGCAAGGACTTCAACGGCAACAGCCTGAAAATCCGGGATGAAAAGCCCAAGGCCAAGCGCCGCCGCTGATCGTGCGGCCTCGTTAATCTGGCCCATCGGCCGGTCAGCCTGGATACAACAGGGGGGGTAGGGACAGGGCCAGCAGGGATTTCAGCCCGGGTGCGTTTTGAGGACGCGTGAAATCGCCTCGAAGGTCCGTTCCAGATCGGTTTCGCTGTGCGCGCTGCTCATGAAGAAACGCAGGCGTGCGCGTTTTTCCGGCACGGCAGGATAGAGGATCGGCTGCACGTTGACGCCCTCCTGCAGCAGCAGGGCGGACAGTCGCACGGCATGCAGCGAACCGCCCACGATCCACGGAACCACCGCGTGCCCGCTGCTCGTCCCGGTATCGAGTTTGAGTGCCGTGGCGCGTGCGACGAATTCGTGTCCCACGGCCTGTAGCCGCGCCACGCGTTCCGGTTCCTCGCGCATTACCTCGAGCGCGGCCTGTGCCGCGGCGGCCAGCGGCGGCGCCAGGCCGACGCTGTAGAGAAAGCCCGGGGCGAGGAAGCGCAGATTGTCGATCAGCGCCTGCGATCCGGCGATGAAGCCGCCGCAGCTCGACAGGGTCTTGCTCAAGGTACCCATCCAGATATCCACCTCGCGCGGGTCCACGCAGAAGTGCTCGGCGAGCCCGTGCCCGGTACTGCCGAGCACGCCCAGCCCGTGCGCCTCGTCCACCATCAGCCAGGCATGATGGCGCTGCTTGATCTCCAGCAGGCGCGGCAGGTCCGGGAAGTCGCCGTCCATGCTGTAGATGCCCTCCACCACGATCAACGTGCGCTCGGCCTTCGTCCGGCGCTCGCGCAGCAGTGCCTCCAGCGCGTCCAGATCGTTGTGCGTGAAGGGCACGCGCTGCGCGCCGGACAGCGTGCTGCCGAGCACGATGCTGTTGTGCGCGTACTCGTCGTGCAGGATCAGGTCGCGCGGGCCGAGTAGATGGCCGATGGCGCTGACGTTGGTGGCATGTCCGCTGACCATCGCCAGCGCATCGTCGGCCTCATAGAGTGCGGCCAGCGAGCGTTCCAGTTCGCGGTGGAACGGCCGTTCGCCGGCCACGATGCGGCTGGCCGAGACCGTGGTGCCGTAGGCGGCGATCGCCGCCTGTGCTGCCTCGCGTACCCGCGGATGGGCGGCGAGATCCAGATAGTTGTAGCTCGCGTAATTGAGCACCTCGTGCCCGTCGATCCGGCTGTGTGCCGAAGCCGAACCCTCATGCACCAGGAAGAAGGGGCTGTCGACGCCGAGCTTCTGGCCGCCCTCGCGCATCAGGCGCACCTGCTGGTAGCCGGGTTGCAGGGCGAAATCGTAGAACTCCGGGGGTATCGCGTTCGCGGATGCAGCTGCGGCGGCAGCGGACGGTGCCGCGTCGATCTGCTGCATGCGCCGCTGCAACGCCTTCTGGATCAATTGATCCTTGATCTGCCCGGAAATACGTCGCATCGCCTCAACCCTCGCGGAATCCAACCACCGCACTGTACTCCTCGGCGCCGACGCCGTGCTGTTCGGCGAGGGCGGAAAGGTGGCGTTCATCCCCGCGCGCGGTATCGTGTGCGGATTCCTCCTGCAGCAGCTCACGCAGCAGGCGCTGCGCGAGTTTCTGCACGGTCGGCTCCTCGCTGAGCACGAAGGTCGGCACCTTGAAGCCCAGGCGCTCCTCCAGGGCCAATGCGAGCTCCATGCCCATCAGCGAGTCGAAGCCCATCTCGGTCAGTTTCTTCTGGCGGTCGATCTTTTCCGGGGCCAGACGCAGGATCTGCGCGACCTCGTGGATGATCCAGCCGCCCAGCGTATCGGCTGCCTCGTCCTCGCCGAGCTCGGCCAAATGCGCGCGCAGATCCGTGGTGTCGATGCCGCCGGTCGGGTCCGCGTCCTGCGCGTCGAGTTCGGCATACTGCGGGGTTTCCGCGAGCGGCAGATAGCGCCGGATCGCGCCCCAGTGCAGATCCGCGGCCGCCACCACCGGCTCGTCGCCAAGCAGGGCTGCCTCCAGCGCGTCGAGCGCGGCCGTCGCCGAGAGTGCGGCGCCGCCGATGCGTTTTTCCAGTGCGGAGCGGGTCTGCTCGTTGCGGGTCAGGAAGCCGGCATCGGCGATCGGGCCGAACTGCACCGCGGTACCCGGTAGGCCTTGGGCGCGGCGCAGGCGCACCAGCGCCTCCATCCAGCCGTTGGCGGCCAGATACGCGGCCTGGCCGACGTTGCCGAGCAGGTTGGCGATGGAGGAATACACCACGAAGAAGTCGAGCGCCTGGCCGCGGCTCAGGCGGTGCAAGTGCCACGCGCCGTCCACCTTGGGCGCGAGCACGCTGCGCAGACGGGCCTCGTCCAGGTTTTCGGCAAGGGCATCGTCGATCACCGCGGCGGCGTGCACGAGGCCGCGCAGCGTGCCCATCTCCGCGGCCTCGGCGAACAGCGCATGCACCTGCGCGCCGTCTGCGATGTCGCAGCGCACGCAGCGCAGTTCCACGCCCTGTTGGCGCAGGGCTTCCAGGGTCGCCGCGCCGGCCTCGTCCGGGTTGCCGGAGCGGCTTGCCAGCAGCAGTCGCCGGGCACCGCGCTCGGCCAGGCGCAGCGCGCTCTGCAGGCCGAAGCCCGCGGTCCCGCCGGTGATCAGATAAACCCCATCCCGGTCGAGTTCAAGGCGCGCCGGGGCAGGGGCCGTGTCGGCCGCTCTGGGCAGGAACGGACCACCCATGTCGACCACGATCTTGCCGATCTGCCGCGAGTGCTGCATGTGGCGGAAGGCGTCCACCACGCCATGGGTGGAGAACACCGTGGCCGGCAGCGGCGAGAGCGAGCCGTCCGCGAAACCCGCGAGGCAGGCCTTGAAAATGTCCTGGGTCAGCGCCGGGCGCACCGCCATCATCTGGTCGGCATCGATGCCGAAGTAGCTCAGATTGTTGCGCATCGGGCGCAGGCCGAGCGGCGTGTCGGCGTAGAAATCGCGCTTGCCCAGATCCAGAAAGCGGCCGAAGGGCTTGAGCAGGTGCAGGCTGCGGCGCATCGCCTCGCCGGCCAGGCTGTTGAGGACGATGTCGACGCCCTCGCCGTCGGTATCGCGCAGGATCTCGTCGGCGAATGCCAGCGAACGCGAGTCGTAGACGTGCTGCACGCCGAGGAGACGCAGAAAATCGCGCTTGGCCGGGCTGCCTGCGGTGGCCAGGACCTCGGCGCCCGCCTGCTGTGCGATCTGGATCGCGGCGATGCCGACGCCGCCCGCGCCGCCGTGGATCAGCACGCGTTCGCCGGCGCGCAGCCGGGCCTGTTCGTGCAGCGCATACCAGGCGGTGAAGAACACGGTCGGAACCGTCGCACCCTGCACGAAGCTCAGGTCCGCCGGCAGCGGCGCGATGCTCGTCGCGGAGGTGACCAGACGGTCGCTGAAGCTGGCCGCGGCGAAACCGAGCACGCGGTCGCCCACCGACCAGCCGCTGACGCCTTCGCCGACGGCGGTGAGCACGCCGGCAAACTCCAGGCCCAGGGTCGGCCCGGAGAAGCCGTTCTCCAGCGCCTCGTCGCTGAGCAGCCCGAGGGTGTACATCACGTCGCGGAAGTTCAGCCCGGTGGCGCGGACGGCCACCTCGACTTCGCCCGGCCCGGGCGCAGCGGCCGACCGTTCGCGCCAGCTCAGATGGCGCAGTTGTCCGGGGGTGGAGAAATCCAGCCGATGCACCGGGTCGGGCTGCGCGATGTCCGGTTGCGGTCTGCGTTCGACCACCCGCGCCACATGACGGGTTCCCGCCGCGTCGATCAGGATTTCGCGTTCGGCATCCGGGTGCAGCAGTTCGTCGAGCAGCGCGTTCCGCACGCTTTCCGCGGCCGGGTCGGCGTCGAGGATGCGCAGTTCGAGGTCGGGCCATTCGTTCTGCAGCGTGCGCGCAAAGGCGGCCACGCCGCGGGCGAGCAGAGCGCTGCCCGCGTCGCCATCGGCCAGCGCGCCGGGCAGCAGCAGCGTCAGGTGTGGCGCAGGGTGCTGGCGCAGGGCCCACAGACCGGTGCGGCGCAGCGCCTCGCAGGTCGCGAGCAGGCCTTGCGCGGGTTGCTCTCCCGCAGCCGGGCCCGGCTGGGCGGGAACGTGGAACAGGAGGTTGCGGCTGGCATGCTGCCAGCGCACCGCATCTAGCGCCTCGCCGCCGCGTGTCGGGGGGGCGGATTTCGGCATGTGCACCGCCTGCTGGCGCTCGCGCAGGGCGGCGGCCAGGGGCGCGAGGTTACCGCCGGTGCCCGTCAGCAGCCAGTCGGCAGCGCTGGGCTGGTCGGCCACGGCGGTTCCCCGCCGGGCCAGGGCGAGCCAGTGCCCGCCCGCGTCGAGGCGTTGCGTCTCGCCGATTTCGAGGTCGAGCGCGGTCAGCTCGGCCAGGCACTCGTCGAGGCTCGCGCTGACTGCGGGAATGCCCAGCTCGTGCCACCAGAATTCGGGTTCGAGGCCGGAAACCAGCAGCCAGCCGCCGGGACGCAAGCGCTCGGCGGCGAAGGCGAATGCGCCGCGGCGCGCCTCCGTGTCGCGCAGATCCTGGCGTATCCACACGAGGTCGAGCGGTGGGAGATGTGCCGGCGGGCGGGCGAGGTCGAAGGTGGACCAACCGCACCCGCTGCAAGGCTCCACCGGCGCGGGGTCGGCATGCTGCAGGCCGAGGTGAGGCCCTGCAGCATCGACGTGCCCGGCGAGCCGGGGCAGCAGTTCGGGCTGCCCCTCGGCCAGTTCCAGCACATCGAGGCGTCCGCTGCCGGGCAGCACCGCGAGGCGTTCAAGCACGGCAGTCGCCAGCGCGCCGCTCAGGCTGCGCACGGGCAGGGCAAGCAGACGGCGATAGCCGCCGGCGAGCATGTCGCCCGCGTTGCCGGCGGCTTCGCCGAGCCCCTGTGCGGCCAGTCGGCGGCGCCCCGCGGCCAGCGTCCAGTCGAGGAATTCCGGGTAATCCTGCAGCAGGGTCTGCCACAGCGCGTCGGCATCCACCGCGTCCATGCCGCTCTCGACGTTGCCGCCCAGGTCTTCCAGATACGCGGCCAGCAGCGGGGCGTATTCCTCGGCGTACAGGCGGCAGGCCTCGTTGTCGGTCAGTGCCGGTCCGGCATGGCGGATCAGATCGTCGGCCGCGAACGCAGCCGGCGCCTCGGGACGCGGCAGGGGCTGCAGCAGGGTCGCGAAACTGCGCACCCGTTCGGTGTCGTGTCGCTGCAGGCGCAGGCGGCGCATGCGTACGCCGCTACAACTGGCGCAGACGCGGCCCTCGGCATCGAGCAGCTGCACCTCGGCAAGGAAGGATTGCGGCGAACGCCGCAGCAGGCGGGCGCTCGCGGCCACTGGCGTACCCGTCCCGGCATGCCAGGTGAGGCGTTCCACGCGCACCGGGACGAAACCCCAGCCGCGTTCGGCGGTGCCGTCCAGCACCAGACGGTCGATAAAGAGCTGGAACGCGCCGTCGAGCAGGGCGGGCTGCACGCAGAAGCCTTGTACGGGCAGCGCTTCGGAGGTCGTCAGCTTCGCCCACAGGCGGTCACCGTCACAGCGCCCCGAGGCCACCGTGCGGAAGGCCGGGCCGTAGTGCAGGCCGGCGGCGTCGGCGATGGCGTAATGCTGCTCGGCGGCGAAGTCGAAGCCGTCGCCGCCGCCCTCCGGCGGGGCATGCGGCGCGTCGCCCGGCCCCGTGTACTCGCTGATGCGACCCCGCGCATGCAGCGTCCACGCATCGCCAAGCAGCGGGCGTGCCTGGACTTCCACGCTGCCCTCGTCGGAGAGCCGCGTGCGCACGATCTTGGCAGCGTTCTCCTCCAGCAGCAGCGGGGCGAGAATTTCGAGACCCTCCACGCGCAGTCCCGTGGCGGGATCGCGTTCAGGGTCCTGGGTGGCCGCGGCAAGCATCAGTTCGACGTAGCCCGCACCAGGGAAGATCGCGCCGTCGCCCACGCAATGGTCGGCCAGCCACGGGAAGCTCGCGGTGTCCACGCGCTGCTCCCAGGCGCCCGGATGTCCGGCAACCGGGTGGCCGAGCAGAGGGTGCGCCGGGTGACGGTGCAGCAGACCGGCGGATTCGGCGCTGATCTCGTGCCAGTGGCGTTCGTGTTCCCAGGGGTAGTGAGGCAGGTCGACGAAAGGCAGCGCCTGCGGATAGTGCCGCTCCCACTGCGCCGGCAGCCCGGCGATCCACAGCTCGCCGGCCGCTGCACGCAGGGCCTCGCGCTGCGCGGACTGGTCGCGGCGCAGGGTTTCGATCGGTCGCCCGCTGCGGCCGTGGTGTGCCAGGATGTCCTGCATGTAACTGCGCAGCACCGGGTGGCCGCCCAGTTCGACGAACAGGCTGCCGTATTCGGCGGAGGCGGCGAAGGCCGCCGTGAAGCTCACCGGCGCCCGCACGTTGTGCCACCAGTAGTCGGCGTCCAGCTGCTCGCCGGAAAGCATCTCGCCGGTCACCGTGGAGAAGAACGGAATCGTGCTCGCGCGCGGTTCGATTGCCGCGAGGTGCGCCTGCAGGGGCTCGCGCAGCGCGTCCATGTGCGGGCCGTGGAACGGGTAGTCCAGCGGCAGGCGTTTGCACGCCACGCCGCGTCCGCGCAGAAAGGTTTCCAGCCGGGTCAGCGCCTCGGTGTCGCCGGCCACCGTACAGCCACGCGGGCTGTTGTGCGCGGCGACGCAGAGCTGTGCGTCCAGACGCAGTTCGGCGATCCATTCGGCGGCATCCTCTGCCGCCGCCGCCACGGCCGTCATCTGACCCAAGCCGCGCGCGCGTTCCTGCTCGTGGCTGCGATAGAACACCACGCGCGTCGCGTCGGCCAGAGACAGCGCGCCGCAGGCCCAGGCCGCGGCCACCTCGCCCACGCTGTGACCGATCACCGCCGTGGGTTCGAAGCCGTGCGCGCGCAGCATCGCCGCCTGCCCGACCTGGAGCGCGAACAGGGCCGGTTGGGCGAACTGGGTCAGCGCATAGCGGTGCTCGCCGAGCAGGCCCAGCAGATCGTCGCGCAGGCGGTAGCCGGCCAGCGGCGCGAAGGTCGCGTCGATCTCGTCCACGCTGGCGGCGAAGGTCGGGTCGTCGAGCAGTTCTCGCCCCATCCCTTCCCACTGGCAGCCGTTGCCCGAGAACACCCACACCGGCCCGCCGGGTGTGCTGTCCGGTGTACGCCAATCGGCCAGCGATTCGCCGGTTTGCGCGTGCACGCCGCGTTCGGCGAAGGCGTCGAGCTTGTCCAGCAGGTCGCCGCGGCTGGATACCCACAGCAGCGCGCGCTGGGCGAGCCACTCGCGGCGGAAATTGAGTTGATAGAGGCTCGCCTCCCACTGCGCCGGTTTCTGCGCCGCGATGGCCCCATGCAGGTCGCGTGCGAACTGGCGCAGGGCGCTTGGCGAGGCCGCAGTGAGCATCAGCGGCCGTTGCGCCGTGGCCGGCTCGGCCGGCGGCGCGCTGCGCACGCGGCGGCGCTGCGCTGGCGGGCTCTGCAGGATCACATGTGCGTTCGCGCCGCCGAAGCCGAAGGAATTCACCCCGATGGTGAGCTGACCGCGGCTGCGCAGCGGTCGGGTGCGCGTCACCACCTCCAGTCCGTAGCGATCCAGCGGCAGGCGGGGGTTGAGTTCGGCGATGCCGATGGTCGGCGGTACGGCGCGTTCGCGCAGCGCGTGGATCGCCTTGAGCAGGCCCGGCACGGCGGAGGCGGTCTCCAAGTGCCCGAGATTGCTCTTCACCGAACCGATGGGCAGCGGATGGCCTTCGCGCCGTGCCTGCCCCAGCGCCTGGCCGATGGCCTCCACCTCGATGGGGTCGCCGACCGCCGTGCCGGTGCCGTGCGCCTCCAGGTAATCCACCTCGTTCGGGTCGATGCCGGCGGCCTCGTAGATCTCGCGCAGCAGCGCCGCCTGCGCGTCCACGCGCGGCACGGTCAGGCCGGACTTGTAGCCGTCGGCGTTGATCCCGGAGCGTGCGACCACGGCGAGGATACGGTCGCCGTCGCGTCGAGCCGTCTCATAGGGCTTGAGCACGAACACGCCGCCGCCCTCGGAGCGCACGTAGCCGTCCGCGCCGGCCTGGAACGGCCGACTCTTGCCCGAGGCCGACAGCATCGACGCCTTGGAGAAGATCACGAAGCCGTAGGGATGCAGGTGCAGGCTGATCGCGCCGGTCACCGCCACGTCGCTCTCGCCCGCCAGCAGCGAGCGGCAGGCCTGATGGAAGGCGACGAGCCCGGACGAACAGGCGGTGTCCACCACCAGACTCGGTCCGCGCCAGTCGTAGAAGTAGGACAGCCGGTTGGCGGCGATGCTCGCGGTCGAGCCGGTGGCCGAGTTCGGGCCGATCACGGCAAGGTCGTCGGCCACGCGATAGGCGTAGTCCGTGCTGGCCAGACCGATGAACACCCCGCAGCGCCGGCTGCGCAGCTCTGCGGGTTTCAGGCCCGCGTGGCTCAGCGCTTCCCAGCTCATCTCCAGCAGCAGCCGCTGCTGCGGGTCCATCGCCGCCGCCTCGCGCGGCGAGATGCGGAAAAAGCCGGCGTCGAAACCGGACACGTCGCCGAGCGAACCCGCCGAGAAGGTCACCGAGGTGCCCGGGTGGCCGCGTTCGGGGTGATGGTACGCGCCATGCGCCCAGCGGTCCGCCGCGACCTGGGTGATCAGGCTGCGTTCGGCCAGCAGGTCCGCCCAGAAACGTGCGTCGCTGGTCTGCGGCAACCGCGTGGAATAGCCGACGATGGCGATTCTTGTGTCTTTCATGCGCCGATCAGCCGTCGTTGCTCATGATGCTTACCCCTGGCCCGTTATTTGATCACACCCAACGCATTCAAGGTCTGGAACGGATACACGATCTGCACGATCAGGTTCAGGAACTTGCTGAAGTCCTGCGACGGCGCCGTGGCCACGAAGATCAGGTCGTGGTTCTGGATCGGGAAGGTCTGCGCCGCGAAGAAGGTCGCCGGATTGCTTAGATCGAAGCGGAACACCACCGGAATCTTGCCGTCCGGCAGCGGCTTCACCGGTTCCGGCCAGTGTGGTAGCAACGTCGGCGACTCGAAGCGGAACACATACACCGCACGCGCGTCCGCCTGGTTGGTATTCAACCCGCCGCTGCGTGCCAGCGCCTGCGCCAGGGAGATGCCCGTGGCCTCGAAGTCGATCTCCTTGGCTTGCATCGTGGCACCCATTGCGGTTACGTGCAGCGGACGATACAGCGCCGTCAGCACGTCGCCCGCGCGCAGCGAGATGTTGTCCATTGGATTGCGGATAACGTCCATCAGCGGTAGCTGCAGCACATTGCCGTCGCGCGCGATCTGGAGCGTGATCTTGCTCACCGGGTGGACCACGCCGCCGGCCGCTGCCAGCGCCTGCAGAATGGTCACGCCGCCGGGGATCATCGGTACCTGCCGGCTCTGTTTGACGTTACCCACCACGGAAATGCTTTGCGCGTGGTTGTTGACCAGCTTCACCACCACCTGTGGGTCGTGAGCGAGACCCATGAGATGCTGGCGGACCTCGGCGGCGATCTGGTTGGGCGTCTTGCCGTCGCAGGGGATCATGCCGGCAAAGGGGATGACGATGTTGCCGTCGGTGCCCACCATCTGCTGAGGGATGGAGGTCATGATCGCCCCGGAGGGTACGGTGGTCGCCGTGATCGCGGGCGTGAACAGCATCGCCGGGGGCGCTTCCCAGATGTACACCTCCACCACGTCGCCGGGCCCGAGCGTGTAAGCATCGGGATGCGGGTTGGCAAAGGCCTTGAGCATGGCGGCACGCGGCGCGTCCAGTTGCTGCTTGATGTGTCGGGCGACCGCGTAATTCACGTTGACCAGCTGGATGCCGGAAAGCTTCTGGTTGCTGGCTACATCCGATATCGCGCCCGCCGTTGGGCCGTCATGGGGCAGGAACCCGGCGCAGCCGGCCAGGCTGGCCAATCCGCCGACCAGGGCCAGAACTCGCGCGGTATTTTTCAGTGTCCTGGTGAGCGTCCCGCGAATACAATAAATAAAAGTTATTGAGTTTGTCCGTAGATCGGCTGGCGGCTGTTGTTGGTGATTTGCACCAAAATGGTTCGCGGTTCGCACTAAATTAGCCCCTCTTGGGTGGGTCGGATTCCATTTCCATCGCCCGCCATCCATGACTTCATCCGCCAAACCTCGTCCCAGCTACACACTACACTTCAAAATCAACGTCCTGGCGACAGCCAAGTCTATTGAAACGAATAGCGTTCAACGCCCTAACGAGAGATGTAAGCAAAATGTATACACACGAATGTGACAGGGGTGTGCGATAAGCGCATCTTGGTTTGCAGTTGACGTGAATCCGATTCGGGTTAGGACATGCCGCCTTAATATAAATAGCGTAACAAAAGCTTAATATTCAGTCTTTTTCGGTCTCATTCTGACGTAGATTATATATATCGTTGACTAAAAATAGTGTATCTGTGAGGATGCCGGCTGTCTATGAATGACCTGTTTTGGCGCAGCTCGTGACCAATCTTGGCGCGAGTCCTGCTAGACAGAATGCAAACTCTGCATACAAGGGAAATCGCATGTCGGAAGTGGTGTCGGTGGTTCTCTCTGGTGGTTCTGGAAGTCGTCTGTGGCCTCTGTCCCGCAAATCCCATCCCAAGCCCTACATCCCGCTGCCGGATGGCGAGACCCTGATCCAGAAGACTCTGTCTCGGGTCCTCAAGGCTCGGCCGAAGGATACCGTGCTCACCGTCACTAACCGCGAGTACTACTTCCTCACCCGCGACAGCTTCAACGCCTACGGCAAGACGCATCCCGACGACGCGGCTCCGTTCCGTTACCTGCTCGAGCCCAGCGGCCGCAACACCGCCCCGGCAATGGCCTGTGCGGCGCTGTGGGCCCAGCAGACCTGCGGGGCGGACACGGTCCTTCTGTTCATGCCCGCCGATCACATCGTGCCCGAGATCGATGCCTTCGCCGAGGCCACGCGCAAGGCGGTCGAGATGGCGCAGAAGGGCGAGTTGGTCACCTTCGGTGTGCAGCCGACCGCTCCTGAAACCGGCTTCGGCTACATCCAGATCGGCACTGCGCTGCCGCCCGGCTTCCGCGTCTCGCGTTTCGTGGAAAAACCGGACGAAGCCACCGCGCAGGCCTATGTCGACTCCGGCGAATACCTATGGAATTCCGGCATCTTCTGCATGCGTGCCGATGCGCTGCTGCAAGCGATGCAGACGCATGCACCCGAAGTGCTCGCCGCTGCGCAGGCTGCCTGGGATGAGGCGCGGGAGTTCGGCGACGCCTGGGAACTGGGAGGCTCATTCGCGCAAGCGCCGGACATCTCCATCGATTACGCCATCATGGAAAAGGCCACCGACGTGGCCGTGATTCCGTCCGAATTTTCGTGGAACGACCTTGGCGCCTGGGGCGCCTACGCGCAACTCCTGGAGCCGGATGCCGATGGCAATCGGCTGCTCGCTCCGGAGTCCCTGGTCGAAGACACCCATAACTGCATCGTGCACAGCCCACACCGCCTTACCGCACTGCTCGGTGTGGAGGACCTGCTGGTGGCGGATACGCCAGACGCCCTGCTGATCGCAGACAAGTCGCGCGACCAGGAGGTGCGTGTGCTGGTGGACGCACTCAAGGCGCGCCGACACCAGAGCTACGACATCAATCCCACCATGCACCGGCCCTGGGGGACCTACACCGTGCTGGAGGAGGGCGACCGCTTCAAGATGAAGCGCATCGTGGTCAAGCCCGGCGAAAAGCTCTCCCTGCAGATGCATCACCACCGCAGCGAACACTGGATCGTCGTCTCCGGGACGGCGCTCGTGCATGTGGGCGGCACCGAAAAGCTGGTGATGACCAATGAATCCACCTTTATCCCCGCGGGCACTGCGCATCGCCTGAGCAATCCGGGCGTCATCGACCTCGTGCTCATCGAGGTGCAGAGCGGGGCCTATCTCGGCGAAGACGACATCGTCCGCTTCGACGACGTGTATGGCCGCGTTGAGCAAGGAAGCCCCGCGGCGTAATCAATCGAAGGAAAGTCTGCGTGTTTGAAAAGCTGTTCGCGAAATTAAGAGGCATCAGCAAGCTGTTCATGTGGGTGGTGATCGTGCCCACAACCCTTTCCATACTGTACTTCGGATTGATCGCCTCGCCGGTTTACATCTCGGAATCGCGGTTTGTGATTTACAGCCCGAATGAGCGGGTCAGCTCTTCCGGGCTGGCTGGTCTGCTCAGCGCCTTTGGCGGCAGCAACTCGACCAGCGCCGCGCAAACCGTCAGCTCCTACGTGAATTCCTGGGATGCCATGATGGCGCTCAATCGAAAGTACAACCTGAAGATGATCTTCGGGAACGACTCGATCGATATCTTCGATCGCTTTGGGGGCGTGTTTTACCCGTTCACCAGCGACGTGAAGCTGCTCAAGTATTACCGCGCAATGGTGTCTGACACCCTGGACAGCGCCACCGGGATCAGCGAACTGCATGTGCGCGCCTATACGGCTAAGGATGCGCACAAGCTGAACGAATTCCTGCTCAACAAGAGCCAGGAAATCGTGAACATGCTCAACGAGCAGGCGCGGCAGAAAGCGGTGTCCTATGCGGAAAACAACGTCGCCCAGGCCGAAGCCCAGCTCAAGCATGCCACGCTGGCGCTCGCAGAATACCGAAACATGCATGCGGTATTCAGCCCGCCGGCGCAATCCAAAATGCAGCTCGACCTGATTGCCAACCTGCAGACAAAACTCATATCCGAAAAGACGAATCTGGACGCACTTCTCTCGCATGCGCCGAATAATCCGCAGATACCCGTATTGCGTAGTGCGGTCAGGGCCTTGGAGCGGGAAATAGCGCGTGAGAAGGGCAAAGTAACTGGCTCGGATCAATCCTTGGCCAGCAAGGACATTGAGTTCGAACAGCTCACGGTGAATCAGTTGCTGGCTGAAAAGTTGCTGGAAGCTGCCTTTACTTCGCTACAGCAGGCCCGGGTGACAGCTCAGAAGCAGGAGCTTTATCTGGAAACGATCAGCAGGCCCAATCTGCCTGACGCCCCACAGGACCCTAAACGGATTAGAGGCGTATTTGCAACCTTGGTTATTTCTCTGATGATCTGGGGCGTGTTGTACATCGTGATCGGTGGTATCAAGGAGCATCATGACAACTAATGCCGGCCCCTCATTGAGACGGCAGTTCGCCATACAGCGCCGCGTCATCTGGGCCATGGTGATGCGTGAAACCATCACCATGTATGGTCGCGAAGGCCTGGGGGTGTTGTGGATCGTGGCCGAGCCCGCCATGTTCGTGCTCGGGGTGATGGTGCTCTTTTCCTTTATGGAAGCTAATTACGTCAACAACATCAGCCCCGCCGAATATCTGGCCGTGAGTTACCCTACCTTGTTGTTCTGGCGAAACGGAACGAGTAAGACGACTAAAGCCATCGATGTCAATCGTGCGCTGTTGCACCATCAGCCTATCCGGCCGATTGACGTGGTGTACGCGCGTATCATCTTGACCTTTGCAAGCGGTGCAGCTGCTTTTTTCGTACTCTACCCAGTATTTACTTTTCTGGGCATAACCCGTCTACCGTATGACTGGTTCGATTTTGCGATGGGGTATCTGCTGGTGATCTGGTTCTCGTTTGCGTTCGTCATGATTATGTCTTCACTTTCCGAACTCAGCGAATCGATTGAAAGAACCTCCCATATCATCTTGTACCTGATGTTGCCGGTCACTGGCGTTTTTTTCCCGCTCTACGTGGTGCCCCAGCCATATAGGGAATGGTTGATGTACTTCCCCCTCATCGATGCAGTTGAATTTTTTCACGCGGGGTACTTCGGGCCTCGCATGCCGACGTATTACAACCTGGGTTATACCGTAGTGGTATTAATAGGTATGACGCTGTTTGGTTACGCCTTGGCGGAACTGGCCATCAAGCGCGTCAAAATCATGGGTGGAGCGTAAAGTCGTGGATGGCGTGCTGGAAATAGATAACGTCACCAAATATTACCCGGTGAATCATGGCCGCGATAAACGGTTGATCTTAGATCGAATCAATCTTCGGGTCAGAAAAGGCGAGAAATGGGGCATCATGGGGCGGAATGGTGCAGGAAAATCAACTTTGGTACGTATCATCAGTGGCTCAGAACATCCTAATGGTGGAGAGGTTCGTAGGGGAATGTCTGTCTCATGGCCGCTCGCTTTTGGTGGTGCGTTTCAAGGCAGTTTGACGGGTAGAGATAATACGAGGTTAATAGCAAGAGTTTATGGTATTAATTACAAAAAAATGCTTGCATATGTAGAAGAATTTTCCGAACTTGGTGCGTATCTGGGAGAGCCAGTAAAAAGCTATTCATCTGGCATGAGTGCTAGATTGGCATTTGCGATCTCAATGTCAATTGAATTCGATTGTTATTTAATTGACGAGATTTTGTCAGTTGGAGACCATCGTTTTACTGAGAAATGTAACACGGATCTTTTTGAGAAAAGGTCCGATAGAGCAATGATAATGGTATCGCATCAAACAGATTTAATTAAAAATTATTGCACTAAAGCGGCCATTATAGATTCAGGTAAGCTAACTATATATGAAGATGTTGAGGAAGCGATTTCAATATATCGTGAGCTATGATATTTAGAATGAGGTTTATTTCATGGGTATAACATCATATGCGCAAAATTTTGAAGATGTAATTTTGTGGCGAGCTCTTGGTTCAATAGAAAATGGGTGCTATATAGATATTGGTGCCAATGATCCAGTAATTGATTCGGTGAGTCATGCATTTTATGAGCGAGGTTGGCGTGGTATTAACGTGGAGCCAGTTAGATCATGTGTAGAGAAGTTATTAGTGCAGCGACCTGAGGATAAAGTTATAGAGGCGGTGGTGGGTTTAGGAAAAGAGGATGTAAAATTTTACGAAGTATCAGCAAGCGGTATATCAACCGTGCGCCCGGACTATGCGTCTCAGTACGAAAAATATGGTTACTCGATAATAGAGCGCGAGGTATTGATGATGCCGCTAAGTAAAATATTAAATATGTGTAGTTCTAGCGATGTGCATTGGTTAAAGGTTGATGTAGAAGGTAACGAGGCTGAAGTTCTTATGAGCTGGACTCCATCCACTGTGAGGCCATGGGTGGTTCTTGTGGAAAGCACGAAACCTATGACGCAAAATGAAACCCATAAGGATTGGGAGAAGATAATATTAAATTATGGGTACAAATTCGTATATTTCGACGGACTCAATAGATTTTACGTATCATTAGAGCATCATAAGAGACTCAAAAATTCATTTAAGAGCCCTCCTAATGTTTTTGATGAATTCATTCTGAGTGGGAAATCAAATGCTAGTTTTCACAGGGCGATCAGAGATATGACGCAGAAGCGAAAAGGCAAAACTGGGTCGCAGTGACTTCATTAAGAATTTAATAATGGGAACCATATCTGATATGACGGGGCTTTGAAATGGACTTAATACAAAAGTATCACGAAATTATAAATTTAACAGGCGTAGAATTTATTAGGGGAGCGTATGAGTTTATATTTAAAAGGGATTCCGATGCGATAGGATTGGAATACTATTTGAATAGATTGCGTGCTGGCTACTCAAAGACATCGATAATAAATCAAATGTTGGCTTCAAATGAAGCACGTGGAGTAATAGAAATTAATAATTATGTGACTGCGTCTAATGATTTATTTATAAAGGAAATATATTGGGCTCTGCTAAAAAGACAGGTTGACTCGGGTGGGTTGAGTCATTATCTCCATCGATTAGAATTAACTAAAGACAGAAGGAAAATTGTCGATGATATTCTTATGTCGGATGAATATCGCTCGATAAAGTACAGACTTCGTAAAATTAAAGCTATTAACAAGGAATATGCAAGAAAAAGTAAATCTGCTATTCCGCTTCTTTCCTCAATGAAGTCAAATAAGTTGCAACAGATGCGGTTGAATAGTATTGAGCATGAACTGTCTGTTATGTCAAAAAATATTACTGAGGGCCTATCTGATATTGGTGATATGCTTTCTGGGATAAAAAAGGCTAGTGAAAGAGAATCCATTTCAAATAGATTAAGAAATATCAATATGTCGGTCGCCAGCCCTAAAGAAAAGGATAATTATATCGGGTATGAACGCGCATATGATTTACCGAAGATTCTGCATAGAGTCTATTTCTATAACTATGCGCATATTATGATCCATTTTCGCATTATCTTGAAACGTGGAGTCAACAGTTGCCAGAATATAAAATCATGAAATGGGGCCCAGAAAATGTAGATGTTACAGTTAACGAGTGGATGCGCCGATCTGCTGAAGCAGATGATCCTGTGTTTTTGAGTGAATTTGTTAGATGGGATGTTTTAAAAACGTATGGTGGTATCTATTTAGATAGTGATTGTGAAGTGCTTGATGGACGTGTTTTTAATAGGTTAGTCGAAGAACTTGAGGCGTCAGATGAATATGACGCATTCGTGGGAGTGGAAGAATTTCATAATGGACATCCTACTGCACAAACTATAGCGGCTAAATGCGGCTCTGATTTGGTTGATTTCATGTATAAGATGTACACCGGCCCATTATCCTCCGCACTCTGGCATTGGAGAGGAGAGAGAGGTTTAATCGGGCCACAACTAATGAGTTTGTATTTTCGTGAGCATGGGCTAGAAGAGACTAAAGGTTTTGCTACAAAATTAGAAAAACCTATTATTGTCGGCCGCGTGAAAATATATCCACAAGAGTATTTCTCTCCAAAATTTACAACAACCGGTAAGAAAATTTCAACCAGTGAAAATACTTGTATATATCATTTATTTGCCAATTTAAATGTTAAAGATGTCGATCCAGAGGCAGAAGAACACCGAAAAAACCCACTATTATTTAATGAATACTGTGAGTACCTTGATCTGATCAATAAGGGCGTGCGGTCTGACGAAGCTAGTAAATTAGCAAAGAAAGGTAACGATCTTGTGTTAATGAAAAGCAAAGAATTAAAAAAGATACATCGAATATATTTTGGATTCGATGGGAAGCCTGATCCATATAGAGAGTTTTTAGATACTTGGGTTAAAGAGCTTCCAGATTACCAAATTATTCATTGGGACTCTACAAATCTACCGTTGGAAAACTGCGAATATTCTCGGTTAATGCTTCAAGAGAAGGATCATGCATTTCTTAGTGATTACTTTAGGTGGTGGGTGTTGAAAGAGCATGGTGGTATTTATTTAGACGCAGACGTCGAGGTCGTTAATGGGGGGCAGGTTGATGCAATCATTAATGATCTTGGTAGTAGTAACAACTATGAAGCAGTAATAGGAATTGACAGTAAATTGGATGGTTGGTATACGGCGCACTCAATGGCATCAAAAAAGGACAGCAAAATATCAAAATTTATGTGTGATGCTTATGAGTCTATGGGGGCTTTATCAATATGGAGAAGAAAAATATTTTACATGATGGCGCCGCAATTAACGTCCCTTTACTTTGCGTCGTCAGGGTGGAATGTAGAAGGAATGGGGAGTACGCCTAATTTGGATGAGCCTGTTGTCGTGGCTGGTGTGAAAATATATCCGCAAGAATGGTTTTCTCCTATGAAGCCAACTGTAAAGGATGGCATTGGTGGTTTTGTTGTTGATAGCTATACTAAAAACACCTGCTTGTGCCATCATTTTTCCTGTTCGTGGCATGGTGATGATTCCATATACAAAAGGAATCGGCCCGATGGTAAAAAATATAAACTTTTGGCAGAGCTGTCTGATTTTTCAAGATAACGTGTTCATTGTCTGTGGCTTGGTGTGTATTGTGAGTATATAAGGAGATGACATGAAGGTGCTTATTCTGGCTGGCGGCTATGGCACGCGTTTATCAGAAGAAACGACATTGCGGCCAAAACCTATGGTTGAGATAGGCGGCAAGCCAATCTTATGGCATATTATGAAAATATACTCTCATTATGGGTATTATGATTTTATAATAATGCTCGGTTATAAGGGTTTTTACATTAAGGAATATTTTGCAAACTATTTTTTGCATCAATGCGATGTAACAATGGACATTAAAAATAACTCTATGGAAATCCATACTAATGCTGCTGAGCCTTGGCGGGTGACGCTAGTAGATACGGGTGTGGAGAGTATGACTGGGGGGAGAATTAAGCGCGTTCAGAATTATGTGGGTAATGAGCAATTCATGCTTACGTATGGAGATGGTGTCACCAATGTGAATATTAATGACATGGTTCGATATCATAATTCACATCAAGGTTCAATTACTATGCTTTCTTCGCAACCAGATGGAAGATTTGGTGCGTTGTCTATCGGAGATAATGGGCGTGTGTCAAGGTTTCTAGAAAAGCCTAAGGGGGACGGTGGTTGGGTTAATTCTGGTTTCTTTATATGCAATGCTAATGTATTCGATTATATTCAGCCAAACGATCAAGTAGTTTTCGAAGATGAGCCGTTGAAGTCTCTTGCTCATAATGGCGAACTGTATGCATTTCAATATGATGGATTCTGGAAGCCGATGGATACATTAAGGGATAAGATTTATCTTGAAGATCTTTGGCAACAAAAATGCGCTCCTTGGAAGGTGTGGTGATCTATGTTTTCAAATATATATAGTGGGAAAAAAGTCCTAATCACTGGGAATACCGGATTCAAGGGGGCGTGGTTGAGTGCTTGGTGCGATAAACTAGGAGCGAATATAGTAGGTATGTCAAGAGATATCCCTACAACTCCATCAATGTATGAGACTTTAGGGCTCTCATCACGTGTCGAACATCATATGCTCGATATCGTTGATTTGAATAAAGTAGTAGATGTGATTAATGCGGTGAGGCCGGATTTTGTATTTCATCTTGCTGCTCAGCCAATTGTATCTACTTCCTATAAAAATCCAATTGATACTTTTTCTAGTAATGTAATTGGTACCGCACATATTTTAGAGGCTCTGAGAAGATCGAATCATAATTGTGTTGCTGTTATTATAACAAGCGATAAAGCATATGATAATGTAGAGCAAGTTTGGGGGTATCGTGAGATAGATGCTTTAGGTGGCAAAGATATCTATAGCGGTTCAAAAGGGGCTGCTGAACTGGTAATTAAGTCATATATAAACTCCTATTTTATAAAATCTGATAGTAATGTCAGAATAGGTGTGGCTCGAGCGGGCAATGTTATTGGAGGGGGGGACTGGGCAGTAGATAGAATAGTAGTAGATTGCATGAGAAATTGGAGTCAAGGTGAAAAAGTAAGGATAAGGAGCCCTAATGCGACTCGACCATGGCAGCACGTACTTGAGCCGTTGAGTGGTTATCTCTTATTAGGCAAAAAATTATATGAGGGTGAGTTATTACATGGCCAGGCATTTAACTTTGGTCCAAAGCCAGACGGTGATTATACAGTCAAGCAGTTGCTAAGCGATCTGAGCGTGTTCTGGGGGTTTTCGACTCCTGAAGATAGTTTTGATATTGAAACAAATAATAGTTTTAAGGAAGCTGGTTTGTTGAAGCTCAATTGTGATAAGGCGTTATTCCATATGAACTGGTCTGCCGTTCTGAAATACCATGAGATGGTCCGATTCACTTCGGACTGGTATTACAATTACTATCATTCTGATTCAAATATGATGAAATTCACGATCGACCAGATTCAAGAATATGAAGAGATCGCTCTCTCAAGGGGGCTTGCATGGACGGCATAAAAATATACCCGCTAAGAAAAATACATCATCCAAAGGGTGATATATTTCATGCATTGAAACATACAGACGATGGGTACCGTGGTTTTGGTGAGGCATATTTTACTACTATTAAGTACGGGGAAATAAAAGGATGGAAGAAGCACTTGAGGATGTGGATGAATTTGATTGTGCCTGTAGGTATGGTCCGGTTTACTATTAAGAATGATAGTGGTCAAGTTGAAGCCATAGAGGTTGGTGATGATAATTACGTCCGCTTAGTCGTTGAGCCTGGTAATTGGGTTTCGTTTGAAGGGCTATCTGGCGATTTGAATCTCGTGTTAAATATTGCCAATCTTGAGCACGATCCAGATGAGGCTGTAAATATTCCAATAGAAGGGTGAGTCGATGTATATCGGGTTAACAGGTGCATCAGGTATGCTTGGTGGTGCAATCCTTGAGTTATGTTCGAGGCGCGGCTGGGTGTGTGTACCCATCCCTCGGTCTATATTTTATGGTGGAATGCATGGTGAGGCTGCAGATGTAATTACAAAATGTGATGTATTAATACATGCTGCGGCTAATACAGATGTTGAGTATTGTGAGATTAATCCAGATGAGTGCTATAGGGATAATTACCTTCTGACCGAATTAATAGCGGGCTATGCGGTAAGATCTAAAACTAAGCTTGTTTATATATCAAGTACTGGTGTTTATGGGAATTATCAGATGTCTCCGTATAAGGAATATAATGATACTATTCCTACTACGCACTATCACAAAGCGAAATTAATGGGTGAAGTTGCTGCTGATGCGTTAACAGGATCCTTGGTCATTAGGGTTGGGTGGTTGTTTGGTGGCGATATTGATAATCCAAAAAATTTTGTAGTTAGGCGCATTCTTGATGCTATTCGCTCTAACGGATCGATAGTTTCGGATCCTACTCAATTTGGTAATCCGCTTTATGTGATGGATGCGGCAGAGATAATTCTGGAACTGGTAAAGGATGATCGTTCAGGGATATTTAATTGCGTCAGTGTAGAAGCGGTTTCTAGGTATGAGTATGTTAAAAAAATACTAGAATTTTCGGGTTGCGGGGTTGACGTTATGCCTTCTGAACCGGGTGCTTTTAAGCGTAAAGCAAGTGTATCATTCAATGAGTCAGCAATTAATTGGAAATTAAATTGCCTCGGCTATGCCGAGGTGCCTGTATGGCGTGATGGTCTTGAGCGTTATGTTTTTTCTATCGCTGAGAAAATATCTAAGTTTAAGTCTTGTCAATAATGACATCGACTACTCATTAGGTATTCTCAGCTCAAAATAGTTACGCTTGTACTCAGTAAGAAAGCAGGATTAGCATCGCGGCTGCTAGAAGGTCCGTACGAATTTATAGTACTCAAAAAAGGCCTATTATGATGCCCAATGATAGGATTTTTGGCATCATGTAGCAATGCTGTGATGACAGTCAAGACGACTACTTCTCCATGAGAAGTGGGGTGTCATGGGTTTTGCGCTGTAATACGTGACAGAGAAACATGGCTTTCGAGCCATGGCTCAAATGCTCTATTTGAATTGGTTTGTAAGCATTATTTTGTGCAGTGTATGGTCTGGGTGCTCCTCGGCCTGTCAGCGGCATTGGTGGCTGCAGGTGTGAATGTGAGTGGGCCGATCATGGGATTGTCGGATTTGCGCTCCTGTATGCCGATAGACTCGAACAGATGGTGCTGTCTTGCCGAGTTTTCGGTCTTGGGCTGGAGGATGCCTTGTTGCATCGAGTCGCTTCGATGGACGGTGCGACCAATGGGGTCGTTGCCAAGTGGCATGAGACCGGGAAGAACGCCACGGCCAAGCACTTTCTCGAACGTCACTTCATTTTTGAGGCAGAGGCTTGGCACCTACGGCAGTTGCCGCTATTCCCGGAGCATGTAAAGCTTCGAGAATAATGGGTATTCATGGGATTCAGTGGTCGAGCACGCAGGATGTGATCAGCCATCGCCCATTGCAGATTCGGTGTGCTATCACGGAAATATTATTTGCTGGCCTCCCAGTGATTTGAACGAAGAGACGATATGCGCTTATTGATGGAACTGCGTCCAGCCTTGGACGGACATTTCGGTATCCCGCAGGAAACCCAGCGAAATTTTTCGAGGATTTTATCTGGCAGACACTGTTTTCCCGCAGCGTACCGAGCGAAGAGCGCGAGAGGATTCTTGCCTGCGATCACCGGGTCTGCGCCTCTCCCTGGCGCTGGATGCATCTTGCCGGTATCGAGCGTAAATCCTTGATGAGGGCATCCGGATATCCGAAGCTCGATGCGGCTGAGTTCGATCTGTTCATTGCCCAGACGCCGTACCCGGCCCGTCTCTCGGGCAAGAGGAGCTGGTGTGTGTGGTCGTGGATTAAGTGTTCGATGTAGCCGTGGATATCCGCAGCAATTCACCGACCTTCGGCCACTGGTGGGTGAGGTGTTGTCTGCCGATAATAAATGTCAATTATGGGTGCGCCGAGTTTCGCCCACGGCTTCGTCACGCTTTTAGAGCATGAAAAATCTCTTTATTAAGACAACGGACTACTGCGCTCCTGAACATGAGTGATGCATCATCTGGGATGATCCTGGCATCGGCATTGACTGGCCGGGGGAATGGCCGTTCAACCTTTCGGGGAAGGATCGTCAGGATGCGCTGCTGAGCGATGCAAAGGTGTTCGAAGCCTAGACAAATATGGGAGACCCCCCAGCTCTGCTGGGGCGGCACCAAGAGTTTGACAGTAACAGGAATCTCACAGTAACTCCGAAGCGTGAGCCGCCAAGCAGCACGCAACGGAGAAACCATGAGATCGATAGAAAGTTTACTAAGCAGTACATTGATAACCCGACATGATATGATTTAGGGATGGAGAAATTAGACGGACGCAAGCTTGATCGCAGCACGCTGGAAGCCATTCGCATTCGAGCCGTGATGAGGGTCGAGGCCGGCGAAAGCCCCGAAGTCGTGATCCAGGCCTTGGGCTTTCATCGTAGCCAGATTTACGCCTGGTTGGCGGCGTACCGCGAGGGCGGTCTTGAGGCGCTTCGCCAGCGCAAGGCCAAGGGTCGGGAGCCGAAGCTCAGGGGCGGGCAGCTGGATCGGCTCTACCGGCTCATCACCGAGCACAACCCCACGCAATTGAAGTTCGAGTTCGCTCTGTGGACGCGTGCGATGGTCCGCGAACTCATCCGCCGCGAGTTTAAGGTACGCCTCAGCGAGGTGTCGGTGGGCCGTCTGCTGCGTACGCTGGGGCTGTCGCCACAGCGTCCTTTGCACCGGGCCTATCAACGTGACGAGGCAGCGGTCGAGCATGGGCAGGCCGTGGCCTACCCCGAGATACGTCGGCTGGCCAAGCGCGAGAAGGCCACGATCTACTTCGGTGATGAGGCCAGCGTGCGTTCGGATCACCACAGCGGCACCTCCTGGGCACCGATCGGTCAGACGCCGGTCATTGAGACCACCGGCGCTCGATTTGGCGTGAACATGATCTCGGCCGTCAGCCCCCGAGGCGGGCTGCGCTTTATGACCTTCACCGGCACCCTGACGGCGCCTATGTTCATCGACTTTCTGGGACGGCTGATCGAGGGGGCTACCACCCCGGTCTTTCTGATTGTCGACGGACACCCGGTGCACCGCTCACGCAAAGTCAGGGACTTCGTTGACGGCACCGCGGGTCGGCTCCGACTCTTTATCCTGCCGGCGTACTCACCTCATCTGAACCCGGACGAATGGGTATGGAACTGGCTCAAGCGGCACCACCTGGGCAAGGTCCGCCACAGTGGCCCGGATCAGCTTCGCCAAACGGTCTCGCGATTTCTGCGCAGGCTGCAGCGGCTCACTCACATCGTCAAAGGCTTTTTCCAGGATAAAAACCTCGCCTACATCCACAATAATGTCGGGTAATTAACGTACCGCTTAGTAAGTCACACTCGATGGGAGTGTAAGTACCCCGTGGTGTTCATTCCGAAGTATCGGAAGAAGGCGATATTCGGGCAGATCAGGAAGGAACTGGGAGATGTTTTTCGCCGTCTGGCGAGGCAGAAAGAAAGCGAGATCGAGGAAGGGCATCTGATGCCTGATCATGTGCACATGATGATTTCAATACCGCCGAAGTATGCCGTGTCGCAGGTGGTTGGGGAAGAGCGCCATCCACATTGCCAGGGTATACGCAGGTCGAAAACGGAACTACGTCGGTCAGAGCTTCTGGGCAAGAGGGTATTTCGTCTCGACGGTAGGTCGGGATGAACAGGTTATTCGAGAATACATTCGGCACCAGGAAGCCGAAGATCGTCGAATAGAGCAGTTGAGGCTGATGTAAGCCCCCTTGGGGGGCTCAAGGAGCCGCTTGCGGCTCCGTCTTTAGACCGCTTTGAGCGGTTCACAACTAAAGCCCCCGGCTTTGCCGGGGGATACTTACTGAGTATTGTGCTGGTATATGCGAATAATGATTGGAGTATGGATGTGCTCATGTCATTTTATTTTTGGTTTCGTGTTAGCGAGTTTCGCTATCGATAAATGATGTCGTCACAGTGGTTCATTTTGATAGTATGTTAGCTAATGTGACTATTAGGGGTTGAACAAATTATGCGCACTGCGATTATAACTGGCATCACTGGACAGGACGGAGCATATCTGGCTGACTTCCTTTTGTCCCATGGCTATTCAGTCTGGGGAACATACCGCCGCACGAGTTCTGTTAATTTCTGGCGCATCGAGGCACTGGGGATTGCAGATCATCCAAGTCTGCATTTGGTCGAATTTGATCTGACCGACATGGGGTCAATCATGCGCTTGGTAGAAAAAAGTGCTGCGACTGAAATCTACAATCTTGCTGCACAAAGCTTTGTCGGCGTGAGTTTCGATCAGCCACATACTACGGCACAGATTACGGGTGTAGGGGCCCTGAATTTGCTCGAAGCTATTCGAATACTCGATACGAAAATTCGTTTCTATCAGGCCAGCACTTCCGAAATGTTCGGGAAGGTACGTGTCATTCCGCAGGATGAGGAGACGCCATTCCATCCGCGCAGCCCTTACGGCGTGGCAAAGCTGTATGCGCACTGGATCACGGTGAATTACCGTGAAAGTTTCGACATCTTCGGGTCGAGTGGGATTCTGTTCAATCATGAAAGTCCGCTGCGTGGTCTTGAATTCGTGACCCGCAAGATCACCCACGCTATTTCGCGCATCAAGCTCGGCCAGCAGGATGTGTTGGAACTCGGCAACCTTGATGCCAAACGCGACTGGGGCTTCGCGAAGGAATATGTCGAGGGCATGTGGCGTATGCTGCAGGCCGATGAACCCGATACCTATGTGCTGGCGACAGGTCGTACGGAGACGGTGCGCGATTTCGTGACCATGGCAGGTAAGGCAGCCGGTATAGAGCTGGACTGGAAGGGTAAGGATGAGCAGGAAACTGGGGTCGATGCGGCGACGGGTAAAACCATCGTTCGTGTGAATTCCAAGTTCTACCGCCCGGCTGAAGTGGATCTTTTGATCGGAAGCCCAGCCAAGGCCAAGGAGAAACTCGGTTGGGAGCCTCAAACCACCTTGGAAGAGCTCTGTTCCATGATGGTCGAGAAGGACCTTGAGCGTAACGCCGGCGGTGGCGTGACCTTTTAAACCCCATGACTAAAGTTCTGATAACGGGATACCGTGGGTTTACCGGCGTCTATGTCGCCGAACGGCTTCGCGCACTGGGTATGGACGTGCTGGGGCTTGTGCAGGGGCCGGCCAATGCCGCGGACGAGGTCAGTGGCGACCTGTCGCGCAGGGATGAGTTGGCCGAAATCATTGCTGCCTACGCGCCGACCTATGTGGTTCATCTGGCGGCGCTGTCCTTTGTCGGCCATGGCGATGCGCGCGCATTTTACGACGTGAATCTGTTTGGCACCCTTAACCTGCTTGAGGCCTTGGCGAAACTACCGGCTGCGCCCGAGCGGGTCATTATTGCCAGTTCGGCCAATGTCTACGGTACGCCGGGGCTTGAGGTACTGGACGAATCGGTGTGTCCGGGGCCTGTGAATCATTATGCCAACAGCAAACTGGCAATGGAGCACATGGTGCGGACTTGGTGCGATCGCTTACCGATCGTGCTGGTGCGACCGTTTAACTATACGGGCGTGGGGCAAGACGAGAAATTCTTGATCCCGAAAATCGTGTCGCACTTCAAACGCCGTGCAGAAGCGATTGAGCTGGGTAATCTCGATGTGGCGCGAGACTTCAGCGATGTACGCGATGTGGCTGAAGTGTATGCTCGATTGCTGACTTCTCAGGATGCGATAGGGCAGACCGTCAATATCTGCTCGGGGCGCGCCTATGCGCTGCGTGATGTGTTGGAGAAGGTTTCAACACTGAGTGGGCATCGGCTTGAGGTGCGTGTTAATCCTGCTTTTGTCCGTGCAAATGAAGTGCCGAAATTGGTGGGGGATCATTCAAACCTACTCAAGTACACAGGTTTCCAGCCTGGCATTCCGCTTGAGGAGACGTTGCGTTGGATGCTGGAAAATTGATTCATGGGCACATGATTCATCAAAGCGAATAAATCGATTCCGTAACATGGGAAGCCATTAGTAACGCTAAGCGCCCTCTTGCGTTTGGTGCGCCCCTTGGAAGGGTGATCTCGTGGATTGCGGCCATACTCGTCATAACTGAGCGCGAAGTTTGAAAGTTTGAGAGGAGATGCGGTTTTGATATGGCGCAGATGGCGTAACCGCAAAAATGCTCCCGGCAACCCTACGAGCGATCTTGGCGTCGGCAATGTGCCAGATTCACATTCTGCTTCATGCTATGAGGGTGGGTGCTTCGATCCGCCCATATCAGCTGCCCATGTCTTGCTTTATGGGGGGTGCGTTACCGAGTTACTGGCCAAGGCCGGCCAGCGACTTGGGATGAAGGTCGAGCATCTTTTATATCAATCCGGGCTGCACGAAGAACCTACGCTCCCACTCAGATCATCTTTCGATGCCGTTCTGGTCGGGTTTGCATTTCGCACACTCGTAGGGCAATCGGCCGAAAGACTGTTGGGCTTTCATGATGCGGACTTGGTGTATCAAAAAAACCTCCCATATGATGAGTTGTTGTCGACGATCAAGTCTCTGATCGATCAGTTATTGAGTAAATTTCAATCAGT